>JBKJZR010000092.1:0-6771 GCA_046715035.1 Burkholderiales bacterium
ATCGGCAACCAGGCGCCGCTGGGGTGCATGGCGATGCCGCCTACCGTACCGCATATTCAGGGCGGCCGGCTGCGCGCCCTCGCGGTTACCAGCGCCAAGCGCTCGGCCGCGCTGCCTGAAACACCGACGATGGCGGAGTCCGGGCTGACCGGCCAGGAGGCCGACACGCTGCAGGGCGCGCTGGTGCCCGCCGGTACGCCGCGGGCGATCGTGCAGCGCCTGCATCAGGAGATCGTCAGGATCCTCGCGCAGCCCGACGTGAAAGAACGCGTCGTCGGTCTGGGGTTCGACATCGTTGCCAGCTCACCCGAACAGTTCACCGCGCAAATCAGGGAAGAAGTCGCGAAATGGGAGAAGGTGGTAAAGAGCGCGGGGATAAAGGTCGAGTGAGCGGGGGTTAGGGAAGGTTGAATGCTGAATGCTGAACATGAGGGATGAGGGAAAATTCGCCATTGAGCTCGCGTTGCTCGCGGTGGGATTTGCGGCAGCGGGCGCGACGCTCGCGCAAGGCTTTCCGTCGCGCAACATCCGTCTGCTGGTCGGGTATCCTCCCGGCAGGCTGACCGACGGCGTCGCGCGCACCCTGGCGCCGCGGTTGACCGAAGCACTGGGCCAGCAGGTCTACGTCGACAACCGCGCGGGAGGCGGCAGCACGATCGGCACCGACATCGCGGGCTTCGCCGACGACGCGAAGGTCGAGGACGGCTATCTCGAATTATCCGACCGGCCGGGAATCGGCTTCGAGGCGCAGAACGCGCTTTATGCCGCGATGCGGGGACTCGTCACCGGTTAATCCGCTTCCTTGGACTCCAAGGCGACGACAGAAACCGCTTGCTAGGGTCCTGACACGGAGTATTCGCAACATCCCCTCCTCTTCAAGGGGAGGATCAGGGGGGGCAGGGTGGGGATGGGTGTGCGCTGCAGACCCCCATCCCCCTCCCAACCTCCCCTTGAAGGGGGAGGAGCTTCAACTTTCCGTCGCAGATGCCGTGGCAGCTCTTCATGTTTCGAAACTTCTGATTCTCAGCACTGGCGCCCGTTCAGCGTGCCGCACGGTTTCGCGAACGTGTCTTCTGGGGCCCGGCGCTGTCGCACCCAGGGCGGCGGATCACTCGATTTTCGGGGGAGCAGCCGGTCCCGGCCACATGTCGGAGACATCGGCTTGATCGCGACGCTCGTCCACGACCTCCAACAACTCGAAATTGCCTGCGCCGTAGCGTTGGCGGGCTTCCTCGATCGTCATGCTGCCCGTCTCGTGCCAGTCCGCATTCCGGGCAGTGCGGGCTTTGAAACGATAGAGCGTGCGCTTGCTCATGGGCAGTGGACTCCGGATGACGCTTCACGATTCCATTCCTCGAAAGGTCGCTTCCGAAATTGCGCCTTTCACCAACAGCTCGGCGAATTTGCGGCGTGGTGCCTGGCTCTTGAATGGCATGGTGCCTCCGGCGCTCAGTCGTCGGGACCCGCGCAGTGCCGTACTTTGACTAACCAGTATAAAGCACTCAATCATGTTGACTAACCAGTATAAAGCACTCAATCATGCGGGCCTTAACTAACCGTATACGGCCCGAAGTCCGGACGCGGCCAGGCGGAATGGATGTCGCACGCATCCGATTCGCGCACATGTCCGTAAATGGAGAATGGGCCAGCACACCAGGGAGGCAAACCATGGCAAGCGAGGCGGTAAGGGTCGTAGCGCGCATTACTGCGAAGGCGGACAAGGCGGACGAACTGAAGGCAGTACTGCTTGGACTGATCGCGCCCACGCGCGCGGAGCACGGTTGCATCAGCTACCAGCTATGCCAGAACAAAAGCGACCCGTGCGACTTCGTGTTCGTGGAAGAATGGACGGCCGCTGGGGCCATTGAAGCGCACATGACGACCGCACACGTGGGCGATGCTTTTGCCAAAGCACAGGCGCTCCTCGCCGCGCCCCCCGACATTCGCAGCTACTCGATACTCAGGTAGGAGGGCGGACATGGCCAGTCTTCCGGCAACGCAGCGTGAACCCCGCGCTGACGACGGCATTGTGCAGCCATTTCTGGGCTTGGTGGAACCAGAGGGCCGCGTTTACAGCAACTGGAGCCTCAGCCGTACCACGCGGCCGGCCGCGTATGTCGAGCCACTCGCCTACGCCGACGTGCAGGCGGTCGTGCGCGATGCACGACGCTTTCCCACGCCCGTGCATCCGGTTGGCTCGCTGCTGTCGGTGACCGACACGATCGTCAACGATGGTGGGACGATGCTTTGCACGCGCAAGCTCGACACGATTCTCGGTCTCGAAACCGACGAGTCCGGGCGCCAGGTCGTGCGGGTGCAGGCGGGATGCCGGCTCAAGAAGCTCAACACGTGGTTACAAGCGCACGGTGTGGAGATACCTTTCCAGGCGGAGATCGGCGAGGCCAGCGTGGGCTCGGTCGCCGTGGGCGACACTAAAGAATCGTCGCTCGACGCGCCGGGATACTTTTCCGCGCATGTCGTCGCTCTGACCTACGTCGATGAGTGCGGCGAGTTGCGTACGCTCGCGGAGAAGGACGGGCCCGCGTTCCACGAGTTCAAGTGCTCGTTTGGGCTCGCCGGCATCGTGGTCGAGTGCCAGCTCGAAGTGCGGCCGGCGACATTGTGCCGGTCGGAGACCTCGATCGCGATGTTCGAGTCGCCGGAAAAACTGGCTGCCGGCCTCATGCGCATGCGCGAGCAAAGCGATGCATTGCTGGCGATCGTCTTTTTGCACCAGCTGGCGAGCTTTTTCGACCAGCGCTACAAAGCCGGTCCCGGCTTCTCCACGCCGGCGACGTCGCAGCCCGCATGCGACGAATTTCGCATCGCCAAGCGCCTCGCGATCCAGCACGGATTCGAAGGGGTCGAAGTCCCGCAGCCGACGGGCCTGGTCTATTCGCGCCACGACTTCGTGAACGAATACTGGCGGCCCTCGGCAAACGAGCGCCGTCTCGACTTTCAGTATTACGAGCACGACATCGCGCAGCTCGAGCGCGTCGTCGTCGAATCGTATCGCTTTACCAAGGATTTCGAGACCCGCACCGGTTACGCGCCCAACGGCTTTGCCACGTACTTCGTGCAACGCCTGGACCAGGCAAAAAAACCGTTCGGATTGTATTCAGGCGGCCGCGGTGTCTCGTTCTCGTTCGACCCGTTCTGTTCGAATCCCACAGACGTCCGCTGGCAGCGCTTCGCCAAGGACTACAACAAGCTTGCCTTGCACGCACTCGGCGGCAGCGCGTCGCCGATCCAGACGCAATGGCTGCAGCCGGGCGAGGTGCAGATCCCGGCGCGCCTCGCACGACCGCGCTTCACGACGCCTTACTACCGGCAGTTTCTGGCCTGACGCGCACTGGCGGCGCGGGCGGGGTGCCGTGTGCGGTGGCCCCGCGCCCGCTCAGGCGTTCAGGCTTTTTTCTTGCGGGCGGGCAGCCCGGACTTTTTGCGCGCCGCCGTTTCGGCCTTCGAGATGCGCTTCACGTCCTGGCCATGCGCCTTCTTGTAACGCTGCACGTCCTCGAACTTTCCCGTCTTGCGCTTGGCGTACAGCTTGGTGTCGGCAGTGCTGCGATGCGTAGTGCGTTTTGTAGCGCGTTTCGTGCTGCGTTTCTTGGTGGCCATTGCCTTCCTTTCATGAGAGCGGTTTAACAACGTAGCGGCACAGACCTTGCCCGAAGCCGCCAGCAGATTTTACATTTGCTAACGATATCTGCTACTTGCCCGAGCGCCAGATGCCGAAAATGATCCAGACGCTGTTGCAGAAAGCCACCAGGTAACCGCCCAGCCCCAGCACCGTGAACAAAGGGATGCCGAGCAGGGACGGCCCGCCCTGCACCGTCATGACGATCGAGGAGCCGATTACCAGCGACGCGGTCATGATTCCCATGGTGGCGCGGTCGATGGTGCTGTCGAGCTGTTTGCCGAACTGATCGAGACGCTTGAGGTCGAGATCGACGCGGATTTTGCCGCGCCGCGCATCGCGCAGCAGACGCGCGAGGTCGCGAGGCACGCTCGCCGCGACGCTGAAGACATCGGCAAGCGCGTTGCGTGCGCGCTTCGCGAGTTGCGCAGGCTGATAGCGTTCCATGCGCGCGCGGCGCAAGAGCGGCAGCAGGTGGTCGACGAAGTGAAAATCCGGATCGTACTGGCGCCCGAGGCCCTCCATGGTGATGAGCGCCTTGAACATCAGCGCGAGGTCCGAGGGGATGACGATCGAATGCTCCCTGATGAGGGCCGCGAACTGCCGCAGCAGCACGGCGATGCGGATGTCCTTGAGCGGCATGCCTTCGTAATCGAAAACGAGATCGTTCAGGTCCGCAGCGAGCTTCACCTCATCGACATAGGCGTCTCCCGCCCAGTCGAGGAGCACGTCGATCATCGGCTGATCGTCCAGCCGCGCCAGCCCCGCGAGCAGGTCGACGACTTCATTGCGCCTGAACGGACTCAAGCGCCCGACCATGCCGAAGTCGATGATCGCGATGCGGTTGTCGGGCAGGTAGTAAACGTTGCCGGGATGCGGATCGGCGTGAAAGAAGCCATCGATGAGGATCATCCGCAGCACCGCCTCTGCCCCGCGCGCGGCGAGCAGCTTGCGATCGAGCCCCGCCGCTTCGACGGCGGCCAGCTCCGTGCCGGGGATCGCGACGATGCGCTCCTGCACGTTCATCAGCTCGCTGGTCCATTCGCCATATACTTTCGGGATGACGATGAACGGGTCTTCGGCGAAGTTCTTCGCGAAGCGCTCGATGTTGCGTGCTTCGAGGGCGAGATCGAGCTCGCGTGCGAGCGACCGCGCGAAATGCCCGACGATGGCGGTCGGCTGATAACGGCGCGCCTCGGCCATCTCCGACTCGACGAGCTGGGCGATCTGCTCGAGGATGCGAAGGTCGGCGTCGATCTTGGCGCGAATTCCCGGCCGCCTGATCTTCAGCACGACGGGAGTGCCGTCCTGCAGCTTCGCTCGATGCACCTGCGCGATCGACGCGGAAGCGAAGGGCTGCCTCTCCAGATCGCGGAACACTGCGAAGGGCGAACGGCCGAGCGCGGCCTCCACATCGGGCAGCAGCTCCTCGAACGGCACCGGCGGCACCGCGCTGTGCAGCTTCTCGAACTCGGCGATCCAGTCGGGTGGAAACAGGTCGATGCGGGTCGCCATCACCTGTCCCAGCTTCACGAACGTCGGCCCCAGCTCTTCGAGTGCGAGCCGCATGCGCTGCGCAGGCTCGAGGCGCACGCTCTCGGCGGCCGCGGCGAAATTCAGGATCTGCCCGGCCTGCTCCAGGACGTTGACGATGCCGATGCGTCGGACGATATCGCCGAGTCCGTGGCGGATCAGCACTGAGCTGATCTCATGCAGGCGCCGCAGATCCCGCATGACGCCGATGGTTTCCCTCAGCATCAGTCCGCCTTGGGACGCATGTCTTGCCTGGCGGGCTGCGGCTTCTCCTGCAGCGCATCGGCGACGCCGGAGAGAATGCCGCTCGCGAGATTCGCGAAACGCGCGCCGATTTCGCTCGCCGCGTCGAGGCCTGCGATGGTCGCGTCGATCGAGGCGATGGTGAAGCGATGCGCGAAATCGTTCATGGTATGCGCGAGCTGCCTGCCGGTTTCGGTGCCGGCTCGCGTCATGGCACTCAGCGCATCGCGCAGCGCGGGCTGCACCTGGCTGCTCGCCGCGTCCGCCACGTGACTCGCCGTCGAGATGAAATCGTGCTCGAGCGTTCTTAGCTTCGCGAGCGCCGCCTTGAGCTCATTGTCGGAAAAGCCCCTGCCCGTCGTGGCGAGCTGCTTCAGCGCCGCTGCGCCCGCCGCGGCGGATTTCACGAGCGCCTGATCCATCCCCTTGAGCCCATCGGAGAGCACCTGTCGCATACCGGACGAGCCCTGCTCCGCGCCAGTGGCAATGCCCTCGGTGACCGCGCGGATTACGTCTCGCATTCCGGTCCGGTCGAACCGACGTTGCTGCAGTGCGAGCAATGTCAGATCGCGGACCTTCGAGCGGATGTCCACCCCCTGGCGGACGGCTTCGGCAGCGGCTTGCCTGAGGGGTTCTTCAGCCAGATCCTGCGTAGTGTTCTCGACCATGGCGACTCCCGATCGCTTGAGGGGCGGGGAATGATGTTAGCCTGAATCTTCATCGCAGCTGTAGAAAAAAACCGGCGCATCGCTGCTGCGACTGACATGTATTGCGGCGAGCAGCCGCTCGCGGTGAATGTTTCCAGGCGTGGCTAAGCTCCTCCCCCTTCAAGGGGGAGGGCAAGCGCAGCGGCGAGGGGGCAACTGGGAGGGGGATGGGGTTCTGCAGCGCACACCCCCATCCCCACCCTGACCCTCCCCTTGAAGGGGAGGGGATGTTGCGAATACTCCGTGTCAGGACACTAGAGGTGCTCCTCGGTGCGCAGCGAGAGCTCCACCATGCGCTCCAGAAGCTGGTCTGCGGGAAGACCGACGAAATTGCGCAGCACCAGTTCCTTCGCATAGAGGCGCACGAGGTAGCGCAGCTTGAGCCCTTTGCTGCGCCCCGAGTACACGAAATCACGGTGGCCGTTGTTGACGACGATCAGGTTGCGCGAGATATCGAACTTCGAGCGCCACGACTCGCCGGCGGCGCGCTCGAAGGTGTAGCCGGGAAGGCCCTGTGTTTCGATCGCCACGCTGCCGAGTTGGGGCAGAAGCTCGTGAGTCACGGTGACGAGTGCGTCCGCCTCGCAGACGACTTCTCCCTGCCGCACGGCGACGCACAGACGTGTCAGGCCAGGCTCGGCTGTCGCG
>JBKJZR010000093.1:0-10260 GCA_046715035.1 Burkholderiales bacterium
GCAGCACGCGACCTACCTTGTCGAGCGTTGCGGCATCGCGCGCGAACCATCCCGCCGTATCGAACGAGGCGGCAAGCGGGCACGCACCCGACAGCGGGACGCGGCCATGACTCGGCCGCATGCCGTAAACGCCGCAGAAGCTGGCGGGCGCACGCACGGAGCCGCCGGTGTCCGAACCGAGCGCGAAATCGACCAGCTCCGCGGCGACCGCTGCGGCCGAGCCGCTCGAGGAACCGCCGGGGATACGCCCCGGCGCGTTGACGTTGACGGGGGTGCCGTAGTGCGCGTTCTCGCCATTGAGGCTGTAGGTCAGCTCGTCGGTATGGGTTTTACCGACCAGTTGTGCGCCGGCGTCGAGCAGGCGCTGCACGGCGGGAGCGGTGGTCTGCGCGGCAGCGTGCGTCGCGAGCCAGTCGGGACTGCCGAAGCCCGTCTTGTGGCCGGCGATGTCGTAGATGTCCTTCGCGCCGAACGACAGGCCCGCGAGTGCGCCGTGCGGGGCACCCGCGAGCGCCGCATGTGTGTGGCGGCAGAACGCGCCGACCGTATCGCGTTCGAGAATAGTTTCGTCCATGCGCGAATTCTACTGCGGCCGATGCAGTTGCGCGGGCTGACGCGAAAAGGTCATGCGCCCGCGCTTGAAACCGTAGAGCGGAATCGCGAGCTCGGCGACTGCCTGCTCGGATGCCGTGCAGTCGAGCACGACGAGATCCGCCGCTTTGCCGACTGCGACGCCATAGTCGTCGCGGCGCAGCAGCCGCGCCGAGCGCTGCGTGATCATTTCGAAGCACTCGCGGATATCGTCGCGCGCGCCGACCTGGCAGATGTTGGCGTAGAGGTTGGCCATGCGGATCAGCGAGCAGTCGCCGAAGGGCGTGAACGGATTCAGCACGTTGTTGGTCGACAGCGAACAGTTGACCCCAAGCCGCAGCAGCTTGTGCGCAGCGACGACGCCGCGCAGCACGTTGTGGTCCTGATGCCGCCCCATCAGGTAGAGGTCCGTAGACGGGAGCACCGTGACCGCGACGCCGGCATCGGCGAGTCGCCGCCCGATCGCCTCCACGCGCGCCGGCGGTAGTGTCGAGAGCTTGGTGACATGGCCGACCGTCACGCGGCCGCCGTACTTGAACCGGTCGGTCTGCTCGCAGACGTATTCGATATCCATGTAGTCCGCGGTATTGCCGAAATCGAGGTGCATGTCGATGTCGGCGTCGAACTCGCGCGCCATTTCGAACACGCGGTCGATCTGACCGTGGGGGTTGGTGTCGGTGTAAGGCGCGGCGCCGACGACACGTGCCCCCTGCTTGAGTGCCGCGATCATCAACTCGTCGGTGCCCGGATTGTTGAGCAGACCTTCCTGCGGAAAAACGCACACCTCGATGTCGATCGCCCACTTGTATTCGTCGATCAGGCGCATCACGCCCTCGATGCCGCGCAGGCCGACGCCCGGGTCGACCTCGACGTGCGTGCGCATGTGCGCGGTGCCGTTGAGGATCGCTTTCTCGAGGGTGCGCCGGGCACGCGCATAGCAGTCGTCGGCGGTAAACGCCTTCTTGGCGGCAGCGACCTGCTCGATCGCTTCGTCGAGATCGCCGCGCTCCGATTTGCAGCGTTCGAGGATGCACGATTTGTCGAGGTGGATATGGGTTTCGACAAAGCCCGGCGCGATCAGCGCGCCGCCGAGATCGATCTGCGCGCCATTTGCGGCAAGGTGCGGGGCGATCGCCGCGATGCGCCCCCGGTCGATCCCGACGTCGAACTTCAGCGCCGGGTCCTGCCCGAGAACGTAAGCATTGCGTAGTATCAGGTCCATTGAGTAGCCCTCCGTCAGACGTGGCCGAGATAGGCGCGCTCGAGCGCCGGATTGGTGCGTATGTCTTCGGCGGTGCCTTCATGCACGATGCGCCCGGATTCGATCACGTAACCGCGGTCAGCCACGGCGAGCGCAAGCGCGGCCATCTGGTCGACCAGCAGAATGGTGATGCCCTCGTCGCGCAGCTCGGTCAGCACCAGGAACAACTCGTTGATGAGCGCCGGCGCCAAGCCCAGCGATGGCTCATCGAGCAACAGCACTTTGGGTTTGGCGACGAGCCCGCGCGCAATCGCGAGCATCTGCTGCTCACCGCCCGACAGGAGACCGGCGCGATGGTCCCTGCGGCGCTGCAGGGCCGGAAAGCGCTCGAGCATGGCCTCGATCTCGGCGGGATCGAAGTCGCGGCGCGCGTAGGCGCCGAGCCGGATATTGTCGACGACGCTCAGTTCCGGAAACACCTGCCGGCCTTCGGGCACCAGCACGAGCCCGCTGCGCGCGAGCTCGTGCGCAGCAAGCGTCGATACGACGCTGCGTGCCAGCAGCACCTGGCCGCTCACGGGGCGCAGCAGTCCCGCAAGGGCACGCATCAGCGTCGACTTGCCGGCGCCGTTGGCACCCAGAACAGCGACCAGTTCACCGCTATCGATCTGCATCTCGACGGCGTCGAGCACCTTGGCCGCGCCGTATCCGGCCCCCAGCCTGCGCACCGCCAATACCGCGTCACGCGCCGGCTGCCACGCAGCCGCGCGCGGTCTCGCCGCCAGCGCGCCCTCGCCGAGATAAGCTTTGATCACCGCGGGGTCGCGGCGCACCGATTCCACGTTGCCGGCGGCGATCCTTTTGCCCGCGTCCAGCACGACGACCTGGTCGGATATCGCCATCACCATCGCCATGTCGTGCTCGATCAGCACGACCGCGATGCCGGCATCCGCGATCAGGCGCAGCAGTGCACTGAGCTTTTCCTTGTCGGCAGCGCCGAGGCCCGCGGCCGGCTCGTCCAGCATCAACACCCGCGGGTGCAACGCCAGCGCGCGCGCAATCTCGACCAGCCGCCTGTCGGTATGCGGAAGGCTCCCCGCTGGACGGTCATCAGCGCCGGCGTATCCCACGAAAGCGAGCAGCGCGCGCGCCTCCGCCGCCATGCCCGCTTCCTCCACGGGCGATCGCCAGGGTCGTCCGAGCCGGCCTCTGCGCAATGCGACCAGCAGGTTCTCCAGCACGGTCAGGTTCGCGAACAACTGCGTGGTCTGGAAAGTGCGCGCGACGCCCGCACGTGCAATCACGTGCGCAGGTGCGCCCGCCAACTCTCGTGTGCCGAGCGTGACGCGACCGGTGTCCGGCCGGTAGAAACCGCAAATCACGTTGAGTACCGTGGTCTTGCCGGCGCCGTTGGGACCGATGATGCTGGTGATGCTCCCGCTCGGGGCGGTGAAGTCGAGCCCGCTTACCGCGCTCAGGCCTCCGAACTTGATGCCGAGTCCGTGCACGCTCAAAGCGATAGGCATCGTGTCGACCGCCAGCGCCACCGGGCCAGCCGACGCGGCGAGCGGCGCGGCGACGGTGCGGCGTGACAATCGCGATGCGACGGCGCCGGCGATGCCGCTGGGCGCGATCCACAGCACGATCAGCAGCAGCACGCCGAAAAACAGGACGCGATACTCCGCCAGCCCCGACAGCAGCTCAGGCAGCGCAATCACCACCAGCGCGCCGACCACCGGACCGTACAAACGCTCAGCGCCGCCGATGATCACCACGAGCAGAAACAGTATCGACTGAAAGAACGAGAAGCTCGACGGACTGACAAAGGTCGTCAGCGGTGCAAACATTGCGCCTGCGAGCCCGGCCAATACTGCGGAAATGGTGAACGCAGCCGTACGCATCATCACGGGATGCACGCCGAGCGAACCGGCAGCGATTTCGGCATCGCGCACTGCACGCATGGCAAGACCCCACGCGCTCGCTGCAAGGCTGCGGTAGAACAGCAATGCGGCCGCCGTCAGGACGACCGCGGTCAAGGCGATCGCGCGATCGCTGAATTCGTAGCCGAACACGAACGGATGGGGAATGTTCATCAGCCCGTTCGCGCCGCCGGTCACTGATTTCCATTCGATGGCGGCGTACTCGACGATAAAACCAAACGCGATCGTCACCATCGCCAGGTACGGCCCCGAAGCGCGCAGCGCGGTCAGGCCGAGCAGCCAGCCCACCGCCCCCGTCAGCGCGGCAGCCGCCGGCAGTGTTAGCCAGAAGCTCCAGCCGGCTGCGGTGGTCAGCACCGCCGCGGTGTACGCGCCGATGGCATAGAAGCCCACGTGCCCGAACGAAACGAGGCCAGACAGCCCGAACAGCACGTTGAGGCCGACGCCGACGATCACCGTCAACGCCCCCGTGGTGAGCAGATAGAGATGATAGTTGTTGGCGGCTGCAGCGTACCCCAAAGCGGCAGCGATCAGGATCCACAGCGCAGCGTCGCGGCGGTTCATACTTTTTTCGCCGCAGCCTGGCCGAACAGGCCGTAGGGTTTCACCGCCAGCGCCACGATCACCAGCGTGAAAGTAATGATGTTGGTATAGCTCGAGCCCAGATACGACGTGATGAGCGC
Source organism: Burkholderiales bacterium (assembly GCA_046715035.1). Classification (GTDB taxonomy): domain Bacteria; phylum Pseudomonadota; class Gammaproteobacteria; order Burkholderiales; family SG8-41; genus PALSA-1004. Next base: position 4,416 of record JBKJZR010000093.1, read on the forward strand.
TTCGGTCAGGCCGAAAATGAAGCCGGCGATCACCACGCCGCGCGCGCTGGAGATGCCGCCGAGAATCGCGACCGCGAAGGCCTTGATGCCGAACAGCGTGCCCATGTCGGCCGAGACCGAGAAGAGCGGCGCGATGAGAATGCCGGCGATGCCGGCGAATACGGTCGACACGGCATAGCAGACCATAATCGCCGTGGCGACGCTGATGCCCATCAGGCTCGCCGCTTCGGGGTTTTGGACGATTGCGAGCAGCGCCTTGCCGGTGCGCGTGCGCAGCGAAAACTGGTGCAGCGCGAGGGCGACGACAATCCCGGTCAGTGGAATAAGGATCTGCAGCGGCGAGACTGCCACGCCGCCGATGATGAACGGTTCGGCTGTAAACAGCGGGGGCAGGCTGCGCGGCTCCTTGCCGAACGTGAACAGCACGACGTTTTCGAGAATGATGCCGAGCGCGACCGTCGACATGAGCCAGGCGTTGGAGCCGGCGCGTACGAAAGGCCTTACCGCGAAGCGCTCGATGACGGCGCCCCACATGGCACACAACGCCAGCGCAGCGAGGATCGACGCCGCCATCGGCCACCCGAGCTTGATCCTGAAATAAAAGCACAGCACGGCACCGAGCATCATCGACGTGCCCTGCGCGAAGTTGACCGTGCTCGATACCGCGTAAGTAATGTAGAAACCGAGCGCGAGCAGCCCGTACATGCTGCCCAGCCCGAGTCCCGAAATGATCGCAAGGCTGATCAAGCCGGTCTCCTCCCTGGCACTGCCGAGCGGGGCCCGCGCGCGCTCGCCGGCCTCAAAAAAACGGCCGGTACCCGCCCGGCCGCCAGTTCACTTCACAACGGCTTACTTGACCGGCACGATCTGCTCGCCCTGGTACTTGACCATGATGTAGTCGTTCTCGGTCAGGGCATCGTGATTGGCCGGCGTGAACGGCTGCTTGTACGTCTTGATGAGTCCCTTGTGTTCGCCGATCTTGTAAAAGCCTTCGCGGATCTTGTCGCCGTCGATGCCGCCGCCGGTGGCGATGGCGCGCGCGGTTAGATGCATGGCGTCGTACGCGTTGGCGTAGCCGACCGGGGGTGTGATGTCGGCAACCGACTTGATGTCCGGATACTTCTTCATGAGCGCGCTCACCTTCTGCTTGCCCACGTCGCTCTGCTGGCCGAAGAAGCTGTAGGTCTGAATGAACACGACTTTCTGCGACCACGCGCCCGCGAGCTCCGGGAAGCGGCCGCCGGAAATGCCCCAATGCGAAATCACCGGCACATTCCAGTTCATGCGCTCGAGCGACTTCATGACCTGCGCGCCGGGACCGGCATTGGACACCAGAAAAATCGCGTCGGCCCCATTGGCCCGCAGCCGTGAGAGGTGCGGCGTCATGTCGAGGTCTTTCTCCTCGAACTTCTCGACGCCGGCGCTGGGGATCTTGCTGTCTCCGAGCGCGGCAGTGAGGCCTTTCTCGTTCGATTCGCCCCACGGGTTGTTGATCAGCATCATCCCCGGTTTCTTGGAGCCGTAGGTCTTGGCGGCGTAGTTGACCAGTGCCTTGTCGACGAGCACGTCGACCGCGGAAACGCGAAACACGTAATTCGGATTGGCGCCGTTGCGGGTAATCAGCGTGCCGGCGGCCCACGTGCCGATGTAGGGCACTTTCTCCTTGTTGACGATGGGCACGATCGCCATCGCGACAGGCGTATCGATGCCGCCGAAAATCGCGGCGACCTTTTCGTTCTGGATCAGCTCGCGCGCGGCGATCTGTCCCTTGGCGGGGTTCGATTCGTCGTCGCGCTTGATCAGGACCAGCTTGCGGCCGAGCACCCCGCCCTTGGCGTTGATCTCGTCGATGGCGACTTCCATGCCCCGGGTGATGGCTTCGCCCGATTTGGCCGACAATCCCGACAGTGCCCCCACGAACCCGATCTTGATGTCCTGCGCCGCTGCGCCGGATATGCCGAGCGCTGCGAACAGCGCGCTGAATGCAAATGTGCGCCAAATCATAATTCCTCCGCTTGAATGAAAGTGCAGACAGGCTGTGAGCATATGCTGTGCCAGTCTACACCGAGCCGCGTTCGCGGGCTGGAATCGATGTTTCCATAGACAATCGCAGCGCCGGGGCGAGGCGGCTGGCCGGGGCCTTGAATGGGGAAGCTCCATCCCGGTGCATCGCGCACCGAATTTGGCCCTCGGGTCGAGCCGTGCGGCGGCTCGCGTTTGGTAAGCTCGCTGTTACGCGCCGCCTGCATCCGGGGATTACTCCTTACTGCCCTCCTCTCCGGCATGCGGCTCGCGAACTGGAGAATCATGACCGCTCACAACTCGGCCTGGGCAACACGCGGCATGATGGTCGCCCCCCATGCGCTGGCGGCGCAATCCGGCGCGGCCGTGCTGCGCGAGGGCGGCAACGCGCTCGAGGCCATGGTGGCGGCGGCGGCGACGATCTCCGTCGTGTATCCGCACATGAACGGCATCGGCGGCGACAGTTTCTGGCTCGTTCACGCGCCGGGACGCGACGTCGTGACGATCGACGCATGCGGCCGCGCGGCGGCGGGCGCGAGCGCCAGCTTCTACGACGAACGCGGCCTGGATGCGATCCCGGTCCGCGGTCCGCTCGCCGCCAATACCGTCGCGGGCACGCTGTCGGGTTGGGCGCTCGCGCTCGATTACAGTAACCGCCACTGGTCCGGGAGCCTGCCGCTGTCGCGTCTCGTCGAAGATGCGATCCATTACGCGGAGCACGGCATCGTCGTCACCCGCAGCCAGGCGGAGGCGACTGCGGCGAAGCTCGCCGAGCTCGGCCGGGTGCCAGGCTTCGCGCAGCGCTTTCTCGTCGACGGCCAGGCGCCGGGGGCCGGCTCGCTGCTCAGGCAAACGCAGCTCGCGGCGACGCTGCGTCATCTGGTCCGGCATGGCATCGCCGACTTCTACGACGGCGAGCTCGCGCGCGCGATCGCCGGCGATCTGGCCGCGCTCGGCAGTCCGCTGACGCTCGCCGACCTCGAAGGACACAGCGCCGAGCTGCGCGCTCCGGTCGCGCTCACGCATAGCCTGGGCACGGTCTACAACATGGCGCCGCCGACGCAGGGCACGGTGTCGCTGATGATCCTCGGCATCCTCGACCGGCTCGCGCTGCCGGCGGTCGCGCCGGAAAGCGCCGACTACGTGCACCTCTGTGTCGAGGCAACGAAGCAGGCGTTCCTCGTGCGCGACCGGCACATCACCGATCCCGCGTTCATGACCGTAGATCCGCAGCAGTTGCTCGCAGGCAACGCACTCGCGGCGCAGGCCGCGGCAGTGCAACGCATGCGGGCGCTGCCATGGGGCGCGCACGCCCAGCACGGCGACACAGTGTGGATGGGCGCTATCGACGGCGGCGGCCGCGCGGTCAGCTTCATTCAGAGCATCTATCACGAGTTCGGCAGCGGCATCGTGCTGCCCGCGACCGGCATCAACTGGCAGAACCGCGGCACGAGCTTCTCGCTGGATCCGTGTGCGCTGAATCATTTGCAGCCGCGGCGCAAGCCGTTCCACACGCTGAATCCCGCGCTCGCACGCCTGAAGGATGGCCGCGTGCTGGTCTACGGCACCATGGGCGGCGACGGCCAGCCGCAAACGCAGTGCGCGGTGTTCACGCGCCACGCGGTGTTCGGACAGGGGCTACAGGAGGCTGTCAGCGCGCCGCGCTGGCTGCTCGGCCGCACATGGGGCCAGGCGAGCGACACGCTCAAGCTCGAATCGCGCTTCGACCCCGCAGTGATCGCCGAGCTCGCGCGCCGCGGCCACGAGGTCGAGGTGCTGCAGCCGTATGACGAGACGATGGGACACGCCGGCGCGATCGCCCGTCATGCGAACGGCGCGCTGGAAGCGGGATACGATCCGCGCAGCGATGGTGCTGCCACAGGCTTTTAACCGTGCCTATCAGCGCGATCCATGATCTTTACAGGGCGCCGGAACGCGAGATCGTCATGCCGCTGGCGGCGAGCGCGCAGCTCGATCCGGCCGCGCGAGAACGCGTTGCGGCCGCAGCGAACGGGTTGATAACGGCGATGCGGCAGGCCGCGCAGTCCAGCAGCGGCGTCGAGCATTTTCTGCAGGAGTATCGCATTTCGTCCGCGGAAGGCATCGTGCTGCTCTGCCTGGCCGAGGCTTTTCTGCGGATCCCGGACGATCCCACCGCCGACCTGCTGATTCGCGACAAGGTGGGCGCAGTCGCGTGGGAGGAACACCTGGGGCGTTCCCAATCCTCGCTCGTCAATGCGGCGACCATCGCCCTGAGTGTCACGGGACGCCTGCTCGCGCGGGATGAAACGACGGGCATCTTCAGGCGCACGCTCGCGCGCCTCGGCGAGCCGGTGGTGCGCCGCGCAGTCGTCACCGCGATGCGTCTGATCGGCGAGCAGTTCGTCACCGGCCGCACGATCGAAGAGGCCCTCGACCGGACGCAACGCGATGCAGCGCAATTCCGCTATTCGTTCGACATGCTGGGCGAAGGAGCGAGGACCGCGCCCGATGCGCAGCGCTATCGCCTGGCGTATCAGCACGCGATCGAAACGATCGGTTCCCGCGTCGGCGGACGCACGACGAATGCAGCGCCGGGAATTTCCGTGAAGCTGTCGGCGCTGCATCCGCGCTACGAGCCGGCTCAGTGCAAGCGCGTGATGCGCGAACTGCTGCCGGTCATCGGCGCGCTTGCCCAGCAGGCGCGCGGCTGCGGCATGAGCTTTACCGTCGACGCCGAGGAATCGGAGCGCCTCGAGCTGTCGCTCGAATTGTTCGAAGCATTGGCAGCGGACCCCGCGCTCGCGGGCTGGAATGGGCTGGGGCTCGCCGTGCAGGCGTACCAGAAACGCGCACTGCCGGTGATCCGCTGGCTCGACGCGCTCGGTGCACGCACCCGGCGCAGCATCTTCGTGCGGCTCGTCAAAGGCGCCTACTGGGACTCGGAAATCAAGCGCACGCAGGAGCGCGGCCTGACCGATTACGCGGTGTTCACCCGCAAAGCGGCAACCGATGTGTCGTATCTTGCGTGCGCCCGGCAGTTGCTGCAGGCGCCGAACCTGTTTCCGGCGTTCGCGACACACAACGCGCTGACGGTCGCGACGATACTCGAATGGGCCGGCGCGGCGCGCGAATTCGAATTCCAGCGCCTGCACGGCATGGGCGCCGGCCTCTACGAAACGTTGCTGGCGCAGGATCCCACGCTCGCGTGCCGCACGTACGCCCCGGTCGGCAGCCACGACGAATTGCTCGCCTACCTCGTGCGCCGCCTGCTCGAGAACGGCGCGAACAGTTCGTTCGTTCATCAACTCCAGGACCCGCACGCGCCCGTCGAGCGCTTGCTGGCGGACCCGGCGCAGGCCGTCCTGGCGGTCGGGGGCGCGCCGCATCCCGGCGTCGCGCTGCCGCGCGATCTTTACGGCGAGGCCCGGATTAACTCGCTCGGCATCGACCTCAGCGATGCGGCTGTGGTCGACGGACTCGCGGGGGAGCTGGCGCGCGCATGGTCGCAGCCGTGGACCGCACATTCTTTGATGAATGGTGAACGAGTCGGGGACGCGCGGGTTCAGGTCGTCGATCCTGCGTGTCATGCGCGCATCGTCGGCGAGACCTGGCATGCGAGTCCGGGCGACGTTGCCCCCATGGTGCAGTTGGGGGCCGTCGCGCAGGGCGACTGGGATGCGCTCGATGTCGGCAGGCGGGCCGCGTGCTTGCGCGACGCGGCCGATCTCCTGGAAGTCCGTAGCGCGGAGTTCATGGCCATCGCCATCCGCGAGGCCGGCAAAACCCTCCCCGATGCGGTGGCCGAGGTGCGCGAGGCGGTCGATTTCCTGCGTTACTACGC
>JBKJZR010000094.1:0-5454 GCA_046715035.1 Burkholderiales bacterium
ATGTTTCTGCAATCGCTAACGCCGTTTCTGCGCGGAGGTTCCCGTGGATTGACGTCGGTGAACGCACGCCGCGAATTGAACCAACGAACCTGCCGTGGCCTCCCTTCCCTCATCCCCAGCCCATCTCCCCGGGGGAGAAGGGAGCGTCGTGCTTCCTACGCCCCTCGGGAAGTGTACAAACCGGAGCGAGAGTGAGCGTCGTGCTTCTCTCTCCCTGGTGGAGAGTGGGCGTCGTGCTTCCCTCTCCCTGGTGAGAAGTGAGCGTCGTGCTTCCCTCTCCCCCCGGGAGAGGGATCGAGGGTGAGGGAAGAAGCTTCCTGGATCGGCGCTAGCGATGCGAGCATCGTCGTCGAGTAAATAGATATGCAAAGCCCGATAGTACCGTTGCCGCCGACCATACCCTGCGCAACCGTGTCTTGGCCGACAATCCCGTGCGTCTGTACGATTTCGCCTGAGTCCGGCGTCAACTGCGCGCGGCGTCATCGAGCGCACGCAGCTCGGCCAGGCGGTTCTTGATCTTGGCCTCCAGCCCGCGCTCGGTGGGCTCATAGAACGTCTGCGTCACGCCTTCGGGCAGATAGTTTTCCCCGGCGGCATAACCGCCCGGCTCATCGTGCGCGTAGCGGTATTCGCTGCCGTAGCCCAGCTCCTTCATCAAGCGCGTCGGCGCATTGCGCAGATGCTCGGGCACGGGCCGCGATTTGTCCCTGCCGATCAGCGCGCGCGCCGCATTGTAGGCGTTGTAGAGCGCATTGCTTTTCGGAGCGAGCGCGAGATACACGACGGCTCCGGCAAGGGCGAGCTCGCCTTCGGGACTGCCCAGCCGCTCGTAGGTCTCGCATGCATCAAGCGCGAGGCGCAACGCCCGCGGATCAGCAAGCCCGATGTCCTCGACCGCCATCCGCACGACACGCCGGCCCACATACAGCGGGGCCGCGCCGCCGTCGAGCATGCGGCACATCCAGTAGAGCGCCGCGTCGGGCGCCGAGCCGCGTACCGATTTATGCAGGGCAGAGATCTGGTCGTAGAACTGGTCGCCGCCCTTGTCGAAGCGCTTCAGGCTTTGCGTCAGCGTGTCGCGCACGAGGTGCTCGTCGACCTGGGTCACGCCGCGCGTCGCCGCGGCCGTCTCGATCTGCTCGACCATATTGATCAGGCGCCGGGCATCGCCATCTGCGTAACCGATGATCAGTTCACGCGCGCGCGCGTCGAGCGCCAACGGATGGCCGGCGTGCTGCAAAGCGCGCTCGAGCAACGCTGCGAGGTCTGCCTCGTCGAGCGGCTCGAGCACATAGACTGCAGCCCGCGACAGCAGGGCATTATTGACCTCGAACGAAGGATTCTCCGTAGTGGCGCCGACGAAAGTGAGCAGGCCCTGCTCGACGAACGGCAGGAAGGCATCCTGCTGCGCCTTGTTGAAGCGGTGCACCTCGTCGACGAAAAGGATCGTGTGCCGGCCGCGCTGCTGGAGCGTGAGCTCAGCGCGTTGCACCGCCTCGCGGATGTCCTTCACGCCCGAAAACACCGCGGAGATCGCCACGAATTCGGCGTCGAACGCCTGCGCCATCAGCCGCGCCAGGGTCGTCTTACCCACTCCGGGCGGACCCCACAGGATCATCGAATGCGGTTTACCCGACTCGAACGAGAGACGCAGAGGCTTGCCGGGACCGAGCAGGTGCGCCTGGCCGACGACTTCATCCAGCGTGCGCGGCCGCAGCCGCTCCGCCAGCGGCGCTGCGGGCTCGACCTTTTGGAATAGGTCCGTCACTCGGTGATGACGTCAGCCCCTTTGGGCGGCGTGAACCTGAACAGCTCCGGCGCGAGCTTCGGGTTGCGCTCGAAAGCGGCGAACTTGATCACGGTCACCTGCCCGAACTGGTCGCGCAGCTCCATCGCTTCGAGGGCGCCGTTGTTGAATCCCAGGCGGATGCGCTCGAACGCGTTCTCTTTCGATTTCGGCACTGCTTCGAGCCAGTCGAGTCCTTCCTGCGTGCCGATGTTCGTCAGATTGTAGATCTTGTCGATGTCATTGCTGCCGGCCAGCAGCGCCGCAGGACTGCCGCCGAGCGCACGGTCGAGCTTGCGCACGCTGACCTGGTTCAGGTCCTTGTCGTAGATCCACAGCCGGCTGCCATCGCCGACGATGACCTGCTCATAAGGCTTCTCGTACTCCCAGCGGAACTTGCCCGGCCGCGCGAAGTGCATGGTGCCGGTGCCCTGCTGCAGCTGCTTCAGATTCTTGTCGACGATGATCTGCGCAAAGCGCGCCTTGCCAGAGGTCGTCTGCTGCAAAAATGCCTTCAGAGTTTCGACGCTCGCGGACTGCGCCGGCGCGACCGCGAATGCGAAAACCAGCAGGAGTAGTGTTCTCATCAGAAAAATCTCCTGGTGCGGTCGATGTTGACGTTCCATGAAGTAAGGCCGGGCCCCGCAGCAGATCGGGGAGTCTGCTACTCAGACACAGGAATGATGCTACGGTTCCGCCGCGCCGGACGGCGCCAGCACTTCGCGGTTGCCGTTCGACTGCATCGCGGACACCATGCCCGCGCGCTCCATCTGCTCGATCAGGCGTGCGGCGCGGTTGTAGCCGATGCGCAGATGGCGCTGCACTTGCGAGATCGACGCGCGGCGGGTCTTGAGCACGATTGCAACGGCCTGGTCGTAGAGGGGATCCGACTCGCCGCCGCCATTCTCGTACGCCGCGTAGCCCTCCTCTTCGGGCTCGGGCTCCTCGAGCACGCCGTCCACGTACTGCGGAGCAGCGAGCTTTTTCAGATAGTCGACGACTTTGTGAACTTCGTGGTCGGCGACGTAGGCACCATGCACGCGTTGCGGAAAGCCGGTGCCCGGGGGCAGATACAGCATGTCGCCCTGCCCCAGCAGCGCCTCTGCCCCCATTTGATCGAGTATGGTGCGCGAATCGACGCGCGCCGAGACCTGAAAGGCGACGCGCGTCGGTATGTTGGCCTTGATCAGTCCGGTGATCACATCGACCGAAGGCCGCTGCGTGGCGAGGATCAGGTGGATGCCCGAGGCCCTGGCCTTTTGCGCGAGCCGCGCGATCAGCTCCTCGACCTTTTTGCCGACCACCATCATCAGGTCGGCAAGCTCGTCGATAATCACCACGATCAGCGACATCTCATGCAGTGGCTCGGGATTGTCGGCAGTCGACGTCAGCGTGTTCAGGAGCGGCTTCCCGTCCTTCGCCGCATCGCGCACTTTCTGGTTGAAGCCCGCCAAGTTGCGCACGCCCAGCGCCGACATCACCTTGTAGCGCCGTTCCATTTCACCGACGCACCAGCTCAGCGCGTTTGCGGCCTGCCGCATGTCGGTGACGACCGGCGCCAGCAAATGCGGTACGCCCTCGTAGACCGAAAGCTCGAGCATCTTGGGATCGACGAGCAGCAGCCGGCACTGGGCCGGTGGCGCTTTATAGAGCAGGCTCAGAATCATCGCGTTGATAGCCACGGATTTGCCCGACCCCGTCGTGCCCGCCACGAGCAGGTGCGGCATGCGCGCCAGATCGGCCACGATGGGGTGTCCCGCGATGTCCTTGCCGAGCGCCAGCGTCAGGGGCGAGCTCATGTCGGCATACACTTGTGAGCTGACGATTTCGGACAGGCGCACGATCTGCCGCTCGGGATTCGGAATCTCGAGGCCCATGCAGCTCTTGCCGGGTATGGTCTCGACAACGCGAATGCTGACGACCGACAACGCACGCGCCAGGTCTTTGATCAAATTTATGATCTGACTGCCTTTGACGCCGATCGCCGGTTCGATCTCGTAACGCGTGATCACCGGCCCTGGATACGCGGCGATGACCTTGACCTCGACCCCGAAGTCGAGGAGCTTCTTCTCGATGAGGCGCGACGTGAATTCGAGCGTCTCGGTGCTGATCATCGCCACCGCTTTTTCAGGGTCGTCGAGGAGCTTGAGCGGAGGCAGGGGCGAATCAGGGAGGTCCTCGAACAGCGGCACCTGCTTTTCACGTTCTACGCGCGGCGACTTGGAAATGGCCGGCGCCGGCGGCTCGATGCGTACCGGCTCGTGGATTTCAAATCGTTTTTTGCTGACTTCGACGGTCTCGTCGCGCGCGATCACAGCGACGGCACCGGCGCGACGGTCCTGTATCGCTGCCCAGCGCTGCAGCCCAAACTGGTACGCCCCATCGATCCAGCCGCCCAGCCGCTCGATGAACGCGACCCACGAAATGCCGGTAAAGAGGCTCCAGCCTATCGCCCCCAAGGCCACGAGCACCAGGGTCGCGCCGGTAAAACCGAGCCCTGCGGCGAGCCCATTGCCGACCGCGCCCCCGAGAATGCCGCCGGGAGCGATCGGCAGCGCCGCTTTCAGACTGTAAAAGCGCAGCGCTTCCAGGCTCGCGCCTGCCAGCAGCAGCATCGCGAAGCCGATCGCGGCTACCGCGTAAGAGCGCCGGTCACCCGCTTCCACGCGTTCGATACGGCGGAAGCTCCAGCGCACGGCGAAAAAGCACAGGGCCACCCAGAGCCACGCCGACAAGCCAAACACCGACAGCAGCACATCGGCGAGCCAGGCGCCAAACTTTCCGCCGGAATTCCCGATCTGGGCGACGGCAACGCTGTGCGACCAGCCCGGGTCGCCTTTGTCGTACGTCCAGAGGATCAACGCGAGATAGAGAGCCAGTGCGACCAACGCGAGCCATGACGACTCGCGCAATAGCGAAGCAAGCTTGGGAGGCAGCGGATTCTCGGCCGGACGGCTCGCCGCTTTTTCGCTAGAAAGCATCACCAGGATCACCCATAAGCAGTGCGGATTATAGCCCTAAAGCGTGCGATGCAACACGAGTTTTAGAGCCCATCGTTTACAAAGTAAACAATATGTTAACGTATACAGCAGACAATTTGGATTAGAAAACCAGGGCGGTCGAAACGAATGTTGGTTTTGTAACAAAAAACCCCGCCGCAGCGGGGTTTTCTGTCAGCGGGTGCCGTATCGCGTTACTTTACGGGCACTCCTCCGCCCTCGGCCTGCGCCGAGAGCGAAAGGCGCGTCGCGCACGCTCGAGTCTAGGCTCTGGGCAGTATTTTCCGGGAGGGGTTATCTGTCACGCACGAAACCGAACTGGGCCTCGCCGGACCCTCTAAGTCCGACGGGCTGCTAGTGTCCTGAGTCGCTAGTTCGCTGAACAAAAGCGCCGAGAATCGGCGCCATACATTGTCGCAAATCCTCGCCAGGTGCCCAACCTGGCTGTGGTTTGCTTCGCGTCTGACACCGATTTCGACACTTTTGTACCATGACCGGGTAGTGGAACATCGCGGTCCGCATCAACGAACTAACGACTCAGGACACTAGTGTGATGTCCCGTTGATAACTTGCAATAGAAAGTGCCGTCTTGCCGGCGAAAGCCGGCATCCAGATATCTGGAGCCACGCCTGGATCCCAGCGTTCGCTGGGATGACACTTATTAAAGAA
>JBKJZR010000095.1:0-13006 GCA_046715035.1 Burkholderiales bacterium
ACGACGACACCACGCACCTCGAGTCGCCGAAATTTGTGAACCTCGGCAATCCTGAGGCGCCGGTGACGGTGACCTCTCAGCGGGCATTGATTTCGAGCGATGGCGAGGAGGCTTTTCTGACCGACGAAGTGCGCGTGGTGCGGGCCGCCTACGGCAAGAAAAGCGAAATGACGATGCTCACTTCCTATTTGCACATTATTCCCGAATCCGACATCGCCAAGACCGACAGGCCAGTCACCATCACTGACGCGAATACACTAATAACGTCGATTGGCTTAGAATTCAACAACGCAACCCATGTCGTGAAGCTGTTGTCCAACGTTCGGGGCACGTATGAGAAACGCAAAAACGCTCGCTGATGCGGTGCGCGGCGGCCGCGCGGCGGCGGCGCGCGCCCTGTCGGCGCTGGCGCTGTGCCTGCTGCCGTTCAGCGGCGCGCTTGCTGAGCGCGCGGATCGCGACAAACCTGTCAACCTCGAGGCCGACCGCGTCACCGTAGACGACATCAAGCAGGTGGCCACCTTCGAAGGCAACGTGGTGCTGACTCAGGGTACTCTGGTGATCCGCGGCAACCGCATGGTGGTGCAGCAGGACGGCGACGGATTCAAGACCGGCATCGCTTACGGGAACCTCGCAAGCTTCCGGCAAAAACGGGAAGGCTTCGACGAATACGTGGAAGGCTACGCGGAGCGTATCGAGTACGACAGCAAAGCCGAAAAGGTGCAGATGTTCAATCGCGCGCATATCAAGCGCGGCAACGACGACGTGCGCGGCAATTACATCTCCTATGAGGCGCAGACCGAGTTCATCCGCGTCACCGGTGGCGGCAAACAGGCCGCGTCCGCAAACAATCCGGAGGGCCGAGTGCGTGCAGTCATACAGCCCAAACCCAAGGCCAAGCCGGCCGCAGACGCGCCGCCTCTCACGCTCAAGCCCGCCTCAGACGTAGCCAATCCCCGCGAGCCTGCAGGCGCCGCGCGTTGAGCGCCGTCGCGCCCAGCGGCCCGCATTCGGGCGGCTTTTCCGCGCGCCCGCCGCGGCCAGCACCGCAGTCATGAGCGAACTCAGAGCGCAGCAGCTGAAGAAGCGCTACAAGTCGCGCGTGGTGGTCAAGGATGTATCGCTCGAGGTGCGCAGCGGCGAGGTCATCGGGCTGCTCGGTCCGAACGGCGCCGGCAAGACGACCTGCTTCTACATGATGGTCGGGCTCGTGCCGCTCGACGGCGGCGAAATCCACCTCGACGGCAAACGTCTGACGCATATGCCGATACACCGGCGAGCCCTGCTCGGCCTTTCCTATTTACCGCAGGAGGCATCGATCTTCCGCCGCCTTACCGTCGCCGAAAACGTGCAAGCCGTGCTGGAGCTGCACAACGACGACCCGGCGCAGATCGCCTTGAAGCTCGATGATCTGCTGCAGGACCTGCACATCGGGCATCTGCGGTCCAACCCGGCAATCAGCCTTTCGGGCGGCGAGCGCCGGCGCGTGGAGATCGCGCGCGCGCTGGCTACCGAGCCGCGCTTCATTCTGCTCGACGAGCCGTTCGCGGGGGTCGATCCGATCGCCGTTCTGGACATCCAGAAGATCATCCATTTCCTCAGGGAACGCGATATCGGGGTGCTGATCACGGACCACAACGTGCGCGAAACACTGGGTATCTGCGATCGCGCCTACATCATCAACGAGGGCAGCGTGCTCGCCTACGGCAAACCGGACGAAATCGTTTATAATGAAAGCGTCAGGAAAGTCTATCTTGGAGAGCACTTCCGCCTGTAGGCACACCCGTTGAGCGCGCAGTTTCCCGCCGCACCAGAATATTCTGCTGCCAGGTGACGTCTACGGCTCAACCCCCTTCGCGATCATGAAGCATTCGCTCCAGCTCAGGCTGTCTCAGCATCTGACGCTTACGCCGCAGTTGCAGCAGTCGATACGGCTGCTGCAGCTTTCCACGCTCGAGCTCAATCAGGAAATCGAAAAGTTCCTGCTGGACAATCCGCTGCTCGAGCGCGAAGACGGGCTGCGTGACGAACCGGCCGGCGCGCCGCCCGTTGACGGCGCCTCCGACTACACGGCGAGCAGCGTGGCAAGCGGCAGCACCGACGCGGCCACCGGTGACGGCGAGAGCGGTGACGCGAGCCGTTTCGAGGAAGATTTCAGCCACGGCGGAACGCCCCGCGACGACAACGACGAGGCCGAGTATCCGCAGCTCGCCGCCGAGGGACAGTCGTTGCGCGAGCACCTCACCTCGCAGCTGACCCTCACCAAGCTCTCGCATCGCGACCAGCAGCTCGTGACATTGCTGATCGACTCGCTCGACGATGACGGCTACCTCAAGCAGGACCTGGACGAGCTGGCCAGCATCCTGCCGCCCGAGCTCGATATCGCAGTCGAAGAGCTGCGGGTCGCGCTCAGGCATTTGCAGAATCTCGACCCGATCGGGATCGGCGCACGCGACTTGAGCGAGTGCCTCATGCTGCAGCTCGAAGCACTTCCCGCAGCCACGGCCTATCGCCAGCAGGCGCTCGAAACGGTCAGGCATCACCTCGACGCGCTCGCGGCACGCGACTTCTCGAAACTGAAAAAACTGCTGCGCTGCGACGACGACACGCTGCGCGGCATCAAGAATCTGATCACCAGCCTGAACCCGCGCCCGGGCGGCAGCTACTCTTCGGGCGACACCCGCTATGTGGTATCGGACGTCGTCGTAAAAAAAGTCAAAGGCGTCTGGCTAGCCGCCCTCAACCCCGACGCGATGCCGAAACTGCGCATCAACCGGCTCTACGCGGATATCCTGCAGCGCAACCGCGACGCCGGCCACCACCAGCTCGCCAGCCAGCTGCAGGAAGCTCGCTGGCTGATCAAGAACGTGCAACAGCGCTTCGACACGATCCTGCGCGTATCGCAGGCGATCGTCGATCGCCAGCGCCATTTTTTCGAGCACGGCGAAGTCGCCATGCGGCCGCTGGTGCTTCGCGAAATCGCGGAAACGCTCGCCCTGCACGAATCGACGGTGTCGCGGGTGACGACACAGAAATTCATGCTCACGCCGCGCGGCATCTTCGAGCTCAAGTACTTCTTCGGCAGCCACGTCACGACCGAGACGGGAGGCTCGGCCTCGAGCACCGCGATCCGCGCGCTCATCAAGCAGCTCGTCGGTGCCGAGAACGGCAAGAAACCACTGTCCGACAGCCAGATCTCGGAAATCCTGAGCCAGCAAGGTATCGTCGTTGCCCGCCGCACGATCGCGAAGTACCGCGAATCGATGCAAATCTTGCCGGTCAATCTGCGCAAATCTCTTTAATCGCCCGCGAGGGCTGCCCCCCGGCATCTACCGCACGTCCCGTTCAACCAAGGAGCCATCCATGAACTTGCACCTGAGCGGCCACCATCTCGAGATCACACCGGCAATGCGCGACTACATCACCAGCAAGCTCACCCGCATCACCCGCCACTTCGACCACGTGATCGACGTCAGCGTGATCCTGTCCGTGGAGAAGCTGCAGCAGAAAATCGAGGCCAGCGTTCATTTGAGCGGCAAGGACATCTTCTGCGAAAGCACCGATGCCGACATGTATGCCGCGATAGATGATCTCGCCGACAAGCTCGACCGCCAGATCATCAAGCACAAGGAGAAGCATTTCGAACACCGCGGCACGCGCGCTCAACCTCCCAGCGCATGAGGGAGCGGACCGAACACGACATGAATCTCATCACCAAACTGCTGCCTGCGCCGAATGTGCTCATCGATCTCGACGTCAGCAGCAAGAAGCGGGTTTTTGAGCATGCCGGCCTGCTCTTCGAGAACAACCACAGTATCGCGCGCAGCGTCGTTTTCGACAGCCTTTTTGCGCGTGAAAAGCTGGGGTCGACCGGTCTGGGGCAGGCAATCGCGATTCCACACGGACGCATCAAGGGACTGAAGGAGGCGGTGGGCGCGATCATTCGCACGCGCGAGCCGATCGCGTTCGATGCGCCCGACGGCCAGCCGGTGAGCCTGATCTTCGTCCTGCTCGTCCCCGAGCGCGCCACCGACGTGCACCTGCAGATACTGAGTGAACTCGCCCAGATGTTCAGCGACAAGCCATTTCGCGACCAGCTGCTCGGCGCGAGCTCAGCGGAGCAGCTTCACCGGCTGGTCGCCGAATGGGAACCGCATGCCCCGAATCAGCGTAGCGCGGCTGTTTGAGGACAACCGCGAAAAACTGCGCCTCGACTGGGTAGCGGGGCGCGACGGCGGCGTCAAGGAGCTCGACAGCGACAACCTCAAGGATTCCCACGAGGGCCTGATCGGACACCTGAATTTCATCCATCCCAACTGGATACAGGTGCTTGGCAAGCCAGAGATCGGCTATCTGAACGCGCTGGATCCCCTGGCGCGGCAGCACACGCTGCACAAGCTTGCGGCCTCCGACCTCTTCTGCATGATCGCCGCCGGCGGCGAGGACGCGCCACCGCCACTGCGCGCCCTCGCCGACTCGTTACACACCGCGCTGCTCAGCACACCCTTGCCCAGCATCGAGCTGATGTGGATGCTGCGTCCCTATCTCGCCCGCGCGCTCGCGGAGTCGATCACGATGCACGGCGTTTTTCTCGACGTGCTCGGCATGGGTGTCATGTTGACCGGCGACAGCGGCGTGGGCAAGAGCGAGCTCGCGCTCGAGCTCGTCAGTCGCGGCAGCGGGCTGATCGCTGACGACGTGATCGAGTTCTACCGGATCGCCCCGGAGACGCTGGAGGGCCGCTCCCCGCCGCTGTTGCGCGATTTTCTCGAAGTGCGCGGCCTGGGTGTGCTCAACATTCGCACCATATTCGGCGAAGCGGCGCTGCGACCGCGCAAGAATCTGAAGCTGATCGTCCACCTCGAGAAGCCCGCCGTGAGCGAGGCCCGTTATGTTGAGCGCCTGCCTCTCAAGCCGGGGACCGAGGAGCTGATGGGAGTCAGCCTCAGCAAGGTCACGATTCCCGTCGCTGCGGGCCGCAATCTGGCGGTACTGGTCGAAGCAGCCGTGCGCAATCACGTCCTGCAGCTGCGCGGAATCGACAGCACGCGGGAGTTCGTGCAGCGGCAGGCCGAGGAGATGGGCAGGCAGGACAACGGATGACCTGGACGCGTGGGGTCTATGCAGAATGATGCAGCTCATCATCATCACCGGTCTTTCCGGCTCGGGAAAAAGTGTAGCCCTCAAGGCGCTCGAGGACAGCGCCTACTACACCGTGGACAATCTCCCGGCGAAACTGCTGCCGGAGATGGTCGACTTCGTACGCGGTGCGCACTATACGCGCGTCGCAGTCAGCATCGACGCACGCAGCGGCGACACTCTGGGGCAGCTGCCGCGACTGGTTACGGAACTGAAGACCGGCGGGGTCGACGTACGCGTGCTGTTTCTCGAGGCGAAAGCTGACGAGCTGCTCAAGCGCTTCTCGGAAACGCGCCGTCGCCATCCGCTCAGCGATGGCGACCTCACGGTCGGCGAATGCATAGAGCGCGAGCGCGAAATGCTGGCCGACCTCGGCGCCATTTCGCACCACATCGACACGAGCGACCTGAATCCCAATGGTCTGCGCGCCTGGATCAAGAACATCGTCGAGCTCGATCATGCCGGACTCACCCTGCTGTTCGAGTCGTTCGGATTCAAGCACGGCATACCGCTCGATGCCGATCTCGTATTCGACGTGCGCTGCCTGCCCAATCCCTACTACGACCCGCGGCTGCGTCCGCTGACCGGCAAGGACGCGCCCGTCATCGAGTTCCTGGAGGCAAACGCCAACGTGCGCGATATGCTCGAGGATATCCGGCGTTTCATCGAGCGCTGGCTGCCGTGTTTCGTCGCTGACAATCGCAGCTACGTGACCGTTGCTATCGGCTGCACGGGAGGCGAGCACCGCTCGGTGTATTTCGTCGAGACCCTGGCGGCCCACTTCATCAGCCAACGGCGCGTGCTCGTCCGGCATCGCGAGCTGTCATGAGCGGCAGCGCAACGCAGACGCCTGCAACGGCACCTTCGCAAATCCATATCTTTCCCCTCAATACCGTGCTGTTTCCTGGTGGCATGCTGCCACTGAAGGTGTTCGAACAGCGTTACATCGAGATGACCAAGGTCTGCCTCAGCGAAAACCGGCCTTTCGGTGTCTGTCTCATCAAGGAAGGGCATGAAGTCGGCACGCCGGCTGTTCCGCAGGAGGTCGGCTGTCTGACGCGCATTGCGCAATGGGACATGCCGCAGCTCGGTGTGTTTCATCTGACGACGCAGGGCACCCAGCGCTTTCGCATTCTGCAATCCAGCGTTGAGAAAAACGGCCTGATCTCGGCGACGATCGAGATGCTGCACGCCGATCCGGAAGTGGCGCCCGCCGACAAGCTGTGCGGAGACGTTCTCAGGGCGATCGTTGAGAAAGTGGGCGCCGAGCACTTTCCGGCGCCACATCGATTCGACGACGCCGCATGGGTCGGCTACCGCCTCAGCGAGGTGCTGCCGATCAGCTTAGCGCTCAAGCAGCAGATGCTGGAGCTGGACGATCCACAGCAGCGCCTCGCACAGCTGTCCCGCATCCTCGCGCAGCAGGGAATAGCTACCGGGTAAAGCCCAAAGACTTGCTCACGGCTTTTTTCCGGATTCACCGAAATAGCCGGGAAACTCGGCGGCATAACAGGGCGGCGAGCTATAACCAGGATGCGACGCGTTCCCTGCCCGTGGCAGGCAGCGCTGTACGATGAGCGCGCTCACCCGCCGCGCACATTCCGGGGCATCGACGCGCTCCAGACCGCCTGCCGCGCGCGCATGGATGCCGGCTTCGGTTACCACGAAATCCATCGGCACGTCGTGTGGCTGGCCGTATATCGTCGGCACGCGCGCAAGCTCGTACGCCACGCCGATCGAGATCGGCCTGGGCGCGAGCGCGGCCAGCGTGCGGTCGAAATACCCCCCGCCATAGCCGAGCCGATAACCGTGCTCGTCGAAGCCGTTCATCGGCACGATCGCGGCGTCGAGATCGACTCGGCAGGTGCCGTCCGGGACCGGGATGTTGTAGACGCCGGGAACCATGCGCGCCCCCGGCCACCACAGCCGGAACTCCAGAGGCCCCTTCTTGTCGACGACCGCTGGCAGCGCGGCGTGCGCGCCCCTGCGTCGGAAAGTGCGGATTGCGAAGCGCGCGTCGAACTCGCCCTTGTACGGCCAGCAGAACCCGATGGTCATTCCCGCCAGCGCTTCGAATCCGGCTTCGAGGCAGGCGGTGAGGGTCGCATTCCATTGCACGCGTGCCCCTCGAGGCGCCTGCTCCCGCCGCGCGATCAGCTCGGCACGCTGCTGCTTACGCCACTCCCGGATCCGCAGCCAGTCATTCCGGGCATCGTCCATCAATAGCCGCCGCCTCGTGCCAGCCGTATACTTTCCGGGCGTGCAGCGTCAATGCATCGTGATGCGGTTGCGGGCATAAACCGATGAATGGAGCTGAACATTGCGATCCAAAAAATATCTGCTCGATCCCTACGCCGGTCGTGACGGGGCAGCGGGGGCAGCGCGGCGTGGAACCAGAAGCTTACACCGTGACGTGCCCTCCTAAGAATCTGCGCGCCCGGCTGCGGTCGCTGATCTGGCTGCTGCTGTGCTGCGCCGCTCTAGTCGCACGCGCCGCCGAAGCGCCTCTCGAAGTCGAAGTGCCGGCGTGGTTCAAGAGCTCGTTTCTCGACTTGCGCGACGACATCAGCAGCGCCGCGGCCGGCGGCAAACGGCTGATGCTTTACTTCGGGCAAAACGGCTGCCCGTACTGCAGGAAGCTGATGGAAAGCAATTTCAGCCAGAAGACCATCGTCGACAAGACCCGGCAGCACTTCGACGCGATCGAAATCAACATCTACGGCAACCGCGAGGTCGTGTGGCTGGACGGCAAGCCGCGCAGCGAAAAAGATTTCGCCGCGCTGCTCAAAGTGCAGTTCACACCGACGCTGTTGTTCCTGGACGAAAAAGCCGGCGTCGTGCTGCGCGTCAACGGCTACTATCCGCCACATCGGTTTCAGGCCGCGCTGGACTACGCGGCACAACGCGGCGCGCGGGTGAGTTTCGCCGAGTTCGAGCGCGCTTACGCGCAGGAACCCGACAGCGGGGTCTTCCACGCGCAGCCGTTTTTCAGGAATCCGCCGTACGATTTCGACCGCCGCAAGCGGGCGTCGCGTCCCCTCGCGATTTTCTTCGAGCAGCAGCATTGCGCGGGCTGCGATGACATGCACGGATCCGCGCTCGCCGACGCTGCGACACGCCGACTGCTGGCGCGCTACGACGTGTATCGGCTGAATCTGCACGGCAAGGATCCGCTCGTAACTCCTGCCGGCGCACGCTCGACAGCCGCCCAGTGGGCGCGCGATCTGCATGTGCAATATGTGCCGAGCGTAGTGTTTTTCGACGTGCAAGGCAGGGAAGTATTTCGCATCGAAGCCTATGTGCGGACATTTCACCTGCAGGCTGCGCTCGATTACGTGGCGAGCGGCGCCTATGTGAAAGAGCCGAGTTTTCAGCGCTATGTCCAGGCGCGCGCCCAGCAGATCCGCGATCGTGGAGACCGGGTTGAAATCATGAGATAGCGCTGAGGATCCTTCTCACGGGCGCGGGAATTGCGGCATTGAGCGCCTGCGCCAGGGGCAGCCACACGACACCGGGGTGCGCCGCATACAGCGCCACCCGCGCGACTTCTATTCTATGCGGCTCGATTGTGAGCTTGAAATGCGTAAAAGCGTGGGCGATGGGCGGCATCGCCACAGCCGCCGCGATCTGCACGCCGTAACGTTGCCCGCACACGACGCTGACTTGCGCACCGGTCTCGACTTCGGGCAGGCTCCACAGGCCGCCCCAAACCCCCGCGTTGGGACGCTTCTCGAGCAGCACCTCGCCGTCGTTCAGCAGGACCAGCATGCGCGTGCTCCGCCGGGGCAGCGATTTGCGCGGGCGCGGCGCGGGCAGTTCGGCGATGCGGCCGCTGGCACGGGCAAAGCACTCGCCCTCGAGTGGACACAACTCGCATTTGGGCCTGGCACGGGTGCATACGCCGCTGCCCAAGTCCATCAGCCCCTGCGTGTATGCTTCGACCGCATGCTCCGGCAGCGCTTGCTCCCCCGTCTGCCACAGGCGCGCCAGCGTGGCTGCGTGACCTGCATGGCCCTCGATGCCCGAGTAGCGCGCAAACACGCGCCTGACGTTGCCGTCGAGTATCGCGTGACGTGCGCCGTACGCGAAAACGCAGATCGCCGCGGCGGTCGAGCGACCGATGCCGGGCAGGGCAAGCACTGCATCGAATGCGCACGGGAAACGACCCGCGTGTTCTTTCACGATGGTCAGGGCTGCGCGGTGCAGATTTCGCGCGCGCGAGTAGTAGCCGAGTCCGCTCCACATCTCCAGCACGTCGTCGAGCGGCGCCCGGCCCAGCGTGTCGATGTCGGGGAAGCGTCCGAGGAAGCGCTGGTAATACGGCATTACGGTCGCCACCTGAGTCTGCTGCAGCATGACTTCCGCTAGCCAGATGCGATATGGCTCGCGCGTGTTCTGCCACGGCAGGTCGTGGCGGCCGTGCCGCTTCTGCCAGCGTATGACTCTGGCTGCGAACTCAGGCGTCATGCCGCCGGCACGCGCGCCGACTTGTCCGCAACCACGCGCCCCGTTCACCGACCCAGGAGGCCTTGCTTGACGGCGATCAGGGGGACGGCCGAAGCCTGCACCGACAGCGCGCCGCTGAGCGAGCCCTGATAGGGTTGCGCCGCCAGCGGCTTGACGTCGACGCGACTATCGGCTTTCTTGAGGTCGAAGCGGACGTTCGTCGCTTTCACGTTGGCGAGATTGAGCACGCCGATCCTGAGGCTGCCGCTCGCGTTGAGCCCTTTCAGGACCGCAAGGTCGAACGGCTGGTCGGGTTTCTTGGGGTCTGGTTTGGGCAGGTAGCGATCGGCATCGAGCTGATCGATCGTGATGTCGAACGTGTAGAAAGGCGGGGCGAATTTCGCGAGCCCCGCCCTGCCGCTGACATTGCTGTCGTCGACTTTGGTCGCGAACGTAAAGTTTGCGCTTTGCTTGGCGACGTCGATGTGGCCCGCGCCGGTGATGGTCGCCGCGAGCGGATTTTTCAGCGTCTTCGGATTGTTGATGCTCAGGCTCGCAACGAGCTTGGACAGCTCAGCGCGTTGCGCGTCGATGCTGCCCGCCAGCGGACTCGTCAGTTTGGCTTTGATCGCCGACCCGTCCTGCTGCACGTCGATGCTGGCGTTGAGCTGACCGGCTCGGAACGCCTGCGCATTGCCTTCGATCCCGGGAATGTCGAGCCTGGCAGCGAGCTTGCCCTTGGCGAAAGCCAGGTTCATGTCCAGCGCGACCTTCTCGCCGCTCACCTTGTCCCGCGTGACAACGAGCGTCGGCACCTCCCCTTTGACGTTGAAGTCCCCACCCTCGTGCTTGCCGCCGGCGGCAATCGCGAGCTTGGCGATCCTCAGTTCACGCGTGGCGGGATGGGCTTCGACATCGCCCTTGGCGGTAGCTGCCAGGTTGTTCAAACCTGCGGCCATTCCCTTGGCGGTGAGGTCCATGTTTTTCAGCGAAACCCGCTGCG
Source organism: Burkholderiales bacterium (assembly GCA_046715035.1). Lineage (GTDB taxonomy): Bacteria > Pseudomonadota > Gammaproteobacteria > Burkholderiales > SG8-41 > PALSA-1004. The sequence goes on from JBKJZR010000095.1 coordinate 10,589, forward strand.
TGTCGAGTTCGAAGGTCAGCGTGGTGGCGAACGTGGTATCGAGATTTAGCGGCGGCTTGGCGCTCTGCAGGTTGGCCGACAGCTCGATCTTGCTCGGCACACCGCTCGCGATACGGCCCGTTTTCAGGTTCATCTGCGACAGGGCGTAGTGGGTCCCTTCCCCCTGATCGGTATAAGTGATCGTCGCGTTCCTGAGCGTGATATGGCGGATCTCGACCTTGACCTGGCCGGCGTCGCTCGCGGGCGCCGGCTGAGCGCCGGTCGCGGTGAGGTCGTCGATGTTGGTCTTGCCGTTCTTGTAGCGAATGAGATGGGCGCGCAGGTTCGTCGCCTCTATGGTGTCGACGACGACCTCCCTCGAGAGCAGGGGAAGCAGCTTCAGGGCAACGTGGAAATCGTCAGCGAAGGCAAACTCGCCTTCGCTCGCGTGCTCGGAAAGCGACGCCCTGCCCAGCCGCGCGCCGATATCGGGAAAGAACGACAGCTTGATGTCGCCTTCGAGCTTGAGCGTACGCTGCGTTCTGTCCTTCAACGCCTGCACGATTTGCGGTTTGTATGCGTTCGGATCGAAGGTCGCCACAACATAGACGACGATCGCGGCCAGCACGGCGCCGCCGCCGGCCAGCGGCAGCACGACGAATTTGACGACTCTGCTCATCTTATTAAGGTGGATAAGGTGGAGCGGGTGAAGGGAATCGAACCCTCGTATGCAGCTTGGGAAGCTGCCGTTCTGCCATTGAACTACACCCGCAATGAGCAGGATTTTACGGTGTTTTGCTACCACCCGGTAAGCGCCTCCTGTCCATTTTCATGCTCGCCAGCGGGCATCCCCCGACATGTCCTGAAATGTTTGAGTAGATCGGTTGCGCCCGGCGGCCGGAACTCTGTAGTCGATGTTTCCCTCGCTGATGCGATTTGTTCGGTGGTGAGATCGGCCACTCATTCCTGCGCGCCCAGCCTCCCAGCTGTCGGAGCGGAAGGCCTCTGCGGTATAGTGCAGCCTGGCCCGCCGGCAACGCGCGACACGCGTACAAAATTGGAAAAACAGTATCGCAATGTACTGGTGCTTTCGGGCACCCAGGCCACGCTGCAGACCACCGGCGTAACGCTGATCGCGGTGACTGGGCTGGCGGGGTACGCCCTGGCGAGCGACACGGCATTTGCGACCGTTCCTTTGACCTGCTACGTTTTCGGATCGGCGATTACGACGATTCCGGCTTCGCTGCTGATGCGGCGCATCGGCAGGCGCGCGGGCTTTCAGGTCGGCACGTCGATCGGCATGCTGGGGGCGCTCGTTTGCGGTCTCGCCATCTTCGTCGGCAGCTTCGCGCTGCTGTGCGCGGGGCTTGCGATCATGGGAATGTACACCGCATTCGGAAAGTATTACCGGTTTGCCGCTGCCGACGTCGCCAGCATTCCGTTTCGCGCCAAGGCAATCTCGCTGACGCTGGGCGGGGGCATCGTGGGCGGGATCGTCGGTCCCGAAATGGCCAAACGCACGAAAGACCTGTTCTCCGATCACCCTTTCCTCGGCACCTACCTGTCGCTCACGCTCGTCTGCCTGCTCGCGACGCTGATCCTGACCCGGCTCGATATTCCGAAACTCTCGGAGCTCGAAATAAAGGACAAGGGACGGCCGCTGGGCACAATCATGCGCCAGCCGGTATTCATCGTGGCGGCGCTGGCGGCCATGCTTTCGTACGGCATCATGAACCTGATGATGACTTCCACCCCGCTCGCCATGCGCGCGCATCACCATCACTTCGACGACGCAGCGTTCGTGCTCGAGTGGCACATCATCGGCATGTACGGGCCCTCGTTCTTCACCGGCTCGCTGATTACCCGATTCGGCGTGCTGAAGGTAATACTCGCAGGAATCGGGCTGCTGTTTCTTTCCATCCTGGCGGCGCTCTCAGGCACGGGGCTGACATATTTTTTAGCGGCGATGTTTCTGCTGGGCGTGGGGTGGAACTGCATGTTCGTCGGCGCTTCGGCATTGCTCACCGAATGCTACACGCCGGCTGAGCGTGCCAAGACTCAGGCAGCCAACGATTTCATGGTCTTCGCGACGATGGCGGTCTCGTCGATGTCGTCCGGCCTTCTGCTCAGCCAGGCGGGCTGGCGCGCGGTCAATTTCGGATCGATCCCATTTCTTCTCGTCGCCACCGCCGCGACGCTTTGGCTGATGTGGCAAAGGCGGCGCGCGCTTGCGGATTGAGGATTCGTGACCCGCTGCCGCCGCGTTGCACCGCCCTTCGACGCGGCTCAGGACAGGCGTCGCGCGAAACCGAACTGTCGCCCGGTTTCGTAATGTTCAATCACTGAGGCAGCCGACCATGCCCGCCTTCAGCGGTCTCCAGCGTTGAGCGACAATCAGGACACGCGCGCTGTCTCGCGCAGGGATCAGCTCTACAACGC
>JBKJZR010000096.1:0-19192 GCA_046715035.1 Burkholderiales bacterium
GCATCTACTTCGCCGCCGATCCCGCGTTTACGGGCGGCAAACGCGAGCTGACCGCGCAGGACTACGCGTATTCGATCAAGCGGTTTCTCGATCCCCGCAATCGATCGCCCTACGCGTTTCTCTTCGAAGGCAAGATCGTGGGCCTCGACGAACTGGCCGCGCAGGCTCGAAAAACGGGGCGGTTCGACTATGATGCCAAAGTGGCCGGGCTGGAGACCCCCGACCGTTACACGCTGCGCATCCGTCTCAACGCGACCGACTTCAGTCTGCCGCACATCCTCGCCTTCCCGCTGACCGGCGCGGTCGCGCGGGAGGCGATCGAGGCCTATGGCGACGACACCAACTCGCGCCCGGTGGGCAGTGGGCCCTACGTGCTGAAGCAGTACACGCGCTCGTCGAAGATCGTACTCGAGGCTAACCCCGGTTACCGCGGCATGACGTGGGATTTCGCGCCGGGAGACGATCCGGAAGACAAGCCCATCGTGGCGCGCATGAAAGGCAGGAGGCTGCCGCTGATCGGTACGGTGGTCATCAGTGTCATCGAGGAGACGCAGAGCCGCTGGCTCGCTTTCGAGCGAGGCGAGACCGATATCGAATACCAGTTGTGGGACGTATCTCCGACATTCATGACGGGAGACGGCACGCTCAAGCCTGAGTTCGCGCAGCGCGGCATCCGCTTGAGCCGCAGCATCGACCCCGAAATCACGTATCTGCACTTCAACATGAAGGAAACGCTCGGCGGCCAGCCCAATCCGCTCGGCGGATTCGCCCGGGAGCAGATCGCCCTGCGCCGCGCGATCGCGATGGCCTACAAGATCGACGACCAGATCAGCGTCATCCGCAAGGGACAAAGCGTCAAGGCGGAATTTCCGATTCCGCCGGGAGTCGCCGGACACGACCCACACTACCGCAGCAGCGTACGCTACGAGCCCGCGACCGCCAATGCCCTGCTCGACCGATTCGGCTACAGGAAGGGAAGCGACGGCTATCGCACTCTGCCGGACGGCAAACCGCTCGTCGTGCGCTTTTCTTCGATGCCCAACGAGCGTGACCGGCAGTTCGACGAGCTGATGAAACGCTCGCTCGAATCGATCGCCATCCGGCTCGAGATCCACAAGGAGCGTTTCCCGGAGCTGATCAAGCTCGACAAGCAATGCCGGCTCATGCTGCGCATTTCCTCCTGGATCGCCGACTATCCGGACGGCGATAATTTCATGCAGCTGCTCTACGGACCCAATACGGGGCAGAGCAACAGCGCGTGTTACCAGTCGAAGGAATTCGACCAGCGCTACGAAAGATCCAGGCGCCTGCCCGACGGTGCCGAGCGCAATCAGCTGTACCGGGAGATGGCGCGGCTCATGGAAGTCGACACGGCGTGGATACTGCTCGACAGCCGCTATCGCAACGTGCTGCTGCAGCCGCACGTGGCCGGCTACAAGAAGCATCCCGTCCTGCATGCCGAGTGGCTGTATTTCGATCTCGATGCCAGGACGCGCGGGGCGCAGCGTTGAGCGCAGCGGCCGCCGTTGCGGCGCCGAGCTAGGACCGCGCCGTGTCCGGATATTTCGCCCGCCGCCTGCTGCAGATCGTTCCCACGCTGCTCGGCGTGGTGCTGTTCGTCTTCCTGCTTTTCAACTGGGTCGGCGGCGATCCGGCGTACCTGCTGGCAGGCAAGATCTCCAATCCGGAGCAGATCGAAAGCATCCGGCGCGAGCTCGGCATCGACCAGCCGGCCTATGTGCAGCTATGGATATTCGTGCGCCAGATCGCCACCGGCGACTTCGGCGTGAGCTGGGCCACCAACGAGCGGGTGTCGGAGATCTTCGCGACGCGGCTCGGACCCTCGCTGACGGTGCTGGTGCCCATGCTCGTCATCGACACGCTGCTCGCGATCGCGGCGGCGATGCTGGTTGCGTACCTGCGCGGGTCACTGACGGACCGCATCGTGATGATCGTGTGCACGCTCGGCCAGTCGATCAGCATCCTCGTCTACATCATCGTGTTTCAGTATGCGCTCGCCCACCAGCTCGGGTGGTTTCCCGTGCAGGGCTGGGGCAGCAGTTTCAGCGAAAATCTGCTTGTCTACAGCGCGCTGCCGGTGATCGTCGGCGTCATCGTCTCGCTCGCCCCGGACACGCGGCTTTACCGCACTTTCTTCCTGGATGAGATCAATCAGGATTACGTGCGCACGGCGCGGGCCAAGGGACTCGGCGAAGCGCGCGTGATGCTGGTGCACGTCCTGCGCAACGCCGCGATCCCGATCATCACCAACGTGATGATTCAACTGCCGGGCCTGCTTGCGGGGGCGTTTCTCATCGAGCGATTCTTCTCCATCCCGGGCATAGGCCGCGAGGTGATCCTTGCGGTCGAGCGCAGCGATTTTCCCGTGATCAAGGCGGTGACGATCTACGTCGCGATCGCCACCATCGCCGTCAATCTGTTGGCGGACATGCTCTACAAAGCCGTCGACCCGCGCGTGCAGCTCAAATGAGCCGGGCCGTCCCCGCGCCCGCAATCGCGTGGCGCGCCGCACCCGGACCATGGCTGATCGCCTGGCGGCGCCTCGCTCGTGACCGGGTGGGAACGGTCTCGCTCGCCATCGTCGCCGGGTTCGTAGCGCTCGTCGTGGCTTCGGCGGCCGGCTTGATCGCCGCCGACTGGTCCCGGGAAGTCGGCGTCAACGACGCCCGTCCGACCTTCATCGGTCCCGGCTCCGCGGCGGGCGCGCCGGCAGCGCGGACGGATGCGCGGAGCGAGGCGACCGCGGAGCCGGGTATCGCCGACCCGCTCGCAGCCGAGCTTGCGGCAATCCGCGGTGCCGCCGCGGCTGCAAGCGGAGCTATGGAGATTGCGGATCCGCTCGCGGATGTGCTGGCCGAGATCGGCAGGCAGTCGGGTGTGGCGGCGAGCACGCAGGCCAGGGCACTCACCCTGCCTTTCGGCGGCGACAAGTGGGGGCGCGACGTGCTGAAGAAGGCGATCAAGGGCACCGAGACCTCGGTGATCGTCGGGCTGACGGCGGCAGTGATCGCGGCGTTCATCGGCACCGTGCTGGGCGCGCTGGCCGGCTATTACGGGCGGTACATCGATGACCTCCTGAACTGGGTCTACAGCGTGTTTACCTCGATTCCTTACCTGCTGCTGATACTCGCGGTGGCGGCGGTGCTGAACCAGAAGGGCACCACGACGGTGATACTCATCCTGGGCCTCACCGGCTGGACCGGCATCTTCCGGCTCGTCCGCGCCGAGTACCTGAAGCACAAGGCGCGTGACTACATCCGTGCTGCCGATGCCATCGGGGCTTCCGATGTGCGCCGCATGTTCTTGCACATCCTTCCCAACGTGAGTCACGTCGTGCTGGTGCAGCTTTCGCTGCACGTGGTGCTGTTCATCAAGTCGGAGGTCGTGCTGAGTTTCCTCGGCTTCGGCGTGGGCGTGGACACGGTGTCGTGGGGCAGCATGCTCAACGAAGCACAGAACGAGCTGATCCTCGGCAAATGGTGGCAGCTCGCAGCCGCGACGCTCGCCATGGCCACGCTCGTGACTGCGTTCAGTCTTTTTACCGATGCGCTGCGCGATGCGCTGGACCCGCGGCTGAAATGAGCGCGCCCGACGCCAACGACGCGCTCGTCGCCGTCCGCGGTCTGCGGGTGAGCTTTCGCGTCGACAGGAATACTGCGTTCGATGCGGTCAAAGGCATCAGCTTCGACATTCCCCGCGATGCCACTGTCGCGCTGGTCGGCGAATCGGGCAGCGGCAAGTCGGTGACCGCGCTGGCGATCCTCGGGTTGCTGCCGGGCAACAGCGCACGGGTGCATCCGGACAGCAGCATCATCTACGGCGGGCGCAACCTGCTCGAGCTCGACAGCCGCAGCCTGCGCAGGATTCGCGGCCGCGAGATATCGATGATTTTTCAGGAGCCGATGAGCTCGCTCAACCCGGTCTTCACGATCGGCTTCCAGCTGGCCGAGGTGCTGACGCAGCATCTGTCACTGACGCCCCGCCAGGCGCGCGCCCGTGCGATCGAGTTGCTGCAGGAGGTCGGTATCGGCAGGCCCGCGCAGCGCATCGCCGCCTATCCGTTTCAATTGTCGGGGGGCGAGCAGCAGCGCGCGATGATCGCCATGGCGATCGCCTGCGAGCCCAGGCTGCTCATCGCGGATGAGCCTACAACGGCTCTCGACGTGACGATACAGAAGCAGATCCTCGAGCTGATAGCGGGGCTGCAGCGCCGCCGGCGCATGTCGGTGCTTTTCATCACGCACGATCTCGCGGTGGTAGGGCAGATCGCCCGCCACGTGGTGGTGATGCGCGACGGTGAGATCAGGGAGCAGCGCCCGGTGCAGGATTTGTTCGAGGATCCCCGCGACGCTTACACCCGGGCCTTGCTGTTGTGCCGTCCCAGTCTTACGCGGCGTCCGCAGCGATTGCCGGTCATCGACGATTTCCTCGGACCGGCGCCAGCGGGCGTGAATCCGGCCGAGCGCCCCCGCGGAGTGCGCGACGACGACGAGATCGTGCTGACGGTGCGCAACCTGAGCAAGAGCTATTTTTCCCGGCACGGCTGGTTCGGCAGGCGCGAGTTCAAGGCCGTCAAAAACGTCTCATTCACGCTCGCCAGAGGCAGGACGCTCGGGCTCGTCGGCGAATCGGGATCGGGCAAGACCACCGTCGGGCTGACGCTGCTGCGCCTGCACGAGGCCACCGGCGGCACGGTGCTGTTCGACGGCGAGGACCTGCTCGCGCTCGCCCCCGCGCAGGCATGGCGCTACAAGCGGCGCATGCAGATCGTTTTTCAGAATCCCTACATGTCTCTCAATCCGCGCTTCACGGTGGGCCAGATACTCATGGAGCCGATGCACATCCATCGCATCGGCGCTGACGCCGCCGAGCGCCGGACGATCGCCTGCGAGCTGCTCGACCGCGTCGGGCTGAGCGCCGCGTCGTTGGCAAAGTATCCGCACGAGTTCTCCGGCGGCCAGCGGCAGCGCATCGCCATTGCGCGCTGTCTCACGATGCGTCCGGACATCCTTATCTGCGATGAATCCGTGTCGGCACTCGACGTTTCCGTGCAGGCGCAGGTCCTCAACCTTCTGCAGGAGCTGCAGGACGAGCACGCGATGAGCTATATCTTCATCTCGCACGATCTGGCGGTGGTCAGGCACATGGCCGACGAGATCATGGTGATGTACGACGGCGAGATCGTCGAGATCGCCAATGCGGACGAGATATATCGGTGTCCCCGGCATCCGTACACGCGCCAACTGCTGTCGGCGATACCGCAGGACTGGCGCGGGGCGCAGCCGGGCTAAATAGCGCGGCGGGCGCGCGCCTGCCGCAGCGGAAGGTGTAGGCGATTCTGGATAAGAATCAACGGGGAGCGCTCGCTAAAAAGCGTTTTTCCAGTCGCGGATCGCGCCGAGCACGCTCACCGGATCACTGAGCGACCTGCCCGCATGCTCGCTGGCGGCGGCGATGACTTCGGGCTCGTTGCAACGCAGAAAGGGATTGGCGGATTTCTCGCGCAGCAGGGTCGAGGGCAGGGTGGGGTCGCCCCGCGCGCGCTGCGCGGTGGCCTCCTGTTCCCATTTGCCGAGCTCGCGGTTACCCGGCTCGACGGCTTTTGCAAAGCGGATGTTGGCGAGCGTGTATTCGTGTCCGCAGTACACCGCGGTCGAGTCAGGCAGCGACGCGAGCTTGGCCAGCGATTCGTGCATCTGCCGCGGTGTGCCCTCGAACAACCTGCCGCAGCCGCACGCGAACAAGGTGTCTCCGCAAAACAGCATGCCATGACCCGCGAAGGCGATGTGGCTTTTGGTGTGGCCGGGAATCTCGAGGATAGCGAACTCGAGCGCGAGCGCCTCGAGCGTGCAACGATCCCCTTCGCGCAGCCGGTGAGTGACGGTCGCAATGCGCGCGTCATGAGGCCCATAAACCGGCACCCGCCATTGCTGCAGCAAGCCCGCGTTGCCGCCGACATGGTCGGCGTGATGGTGTGTATTCAGTATCGCCGTAAGCGTCAACTGCTCGGCGCGCAGATAGTCTATGACCGGCTGCGCGTCGCCCGGGTCGACCACGGCTGCGTCGCGGCCGCGCCGCATCACCCAGATATAGTTGTCCTGGAACGCGCGCACCGGCACGATGTCGATGGATTTCATTGTTGGCGAGGCGGGAAGTGCACAGGCGGTATCTTTGTTTTAAACTGGCCGCATGTCAATCGCGCCGCAGACGCACACGCTCGCCAGTTGGTTCGCGACGCCGCTCGGCACGTATGTGCTCGCGTGCGAGCTGAAATACGTCGATGAAACGATCGCCGACGTGTTCGGCTACAACGCGCTGCAGCTCGGCCTGCCCGAGCACGATTTCCTGCGCGCGAGCCGTATCCCGTTCAAGTGCCGCATCGCCCCGAGCGGCCGCGTGCAGCTGCGCGCGGAATTTTTCGATCTGCCGGTCGCCAGCAACAGCGTGGACCTGCTGCTGTTGCCGCATGCGCTCGAGTTCAGTCGCAATCCGCACCAGATCCTGCGCGAGGTGCAACGCGTGCTGATGCCCGAGGGACATGCGGTGATCGCGTGCTTCAATCCGCGGAGCCTGTGGGGGCTGCGGCGCTTGTTCAGCCGGGCGCGCGGCGGCTATCCGTGGTGCGGGCGCTTTCTCAGCTTGCCGCGTCTCAAGGACTGGCTCGCGCTGCTCGATCTCGAGATCGATGCCGGCCGGACCGGCTGTTATCTGCCGCCGTGCGCGCAGGACAAGTGGATACAGCGTTTCCGCTTCATGGAAGCGGCAGGGACCCGCTGGTGGCCGATCGGCGGCGGCGTGTACTTTGTGCATGTCGTCAAGCGGGTGCGGGGTATGCGCGTGATCATGCCGCTGTGGCGGGAGCAGCTCGCGCGCAGACGCAATCTTGCCGTCGTTCCGGAGAAAGTCAACGGCGAAGACGACGCGGTCGCCGCGCGCGATTCGTCAACGGGCTTGCGTTTATGAATAACGTCGCCCGGCACTCACCCCTAACCCTACCCAGGAACCTTCCCTCCCCCTCGGTCGCTCTCCCGCGGGGAGAGGGAAGCACGACGCTCCCTTCTCCCCTCGGGAGAAGGGTTGGGGATGACGGAAGAGACGCCACAGTGGGTTCGTGGGTACAAGTCGCGGCGCGCGCGCCGCGGCGTCTCTCTCGGGGGGCCGAGGGGGACTGCGAGCGGAAACGGTATGTCAACCATTTCCGGAAGCCTCAGTAGGACGCGATGAGCGACGCGGTGCACGTCTACACGGACGGCGCCTGCAAGGGCAATCCGGGCGTGGGCGGATGGGGGGTGCTGCTCCGGCATGGCACGCGCACGCGCGAATTGTGCGGCGGCGAGCCGCATACCACGAACAATCGCATGGAGCTGACCGCGGTCATACGCGCGCTCGAAGCGTTGAAGCGCCCGTGCCGGGTCAAGCTGCATACCGATTCGAAGTACGTGCAACAGGGCATCACGGTCTGGGTCCACGACTGGAAAAAGCGGGGCTGGAAAACTGTCGCTAAACAGCCGGTCAAGAACGTCGATCTCTGGCGGCAGCTCGACGAGCTTGCGCGATCGCATGACATCGAATGGATCTGGGTGCGCGGCCACAACGGGCATGCCGAGAACGAGCGCGCCGATGCGCTCGCCAATTGCGGCGTGGCAACGGTGAAGAGCCACGAGCCACGGCAGGTGGTGGGGAGTGAAGAGTGAACGACGCGCTCACTAAGCATCGGCATGGCACGCCTGGCGCGACTTTTCAACCGTAACGCATTGGGCTTCACAGGGATTCCGATGCGCCAGATCATCATCGACACGGAAACCACCGGTCTCGACCCCTTGCTCGGCCACCGCATCATCGAGCTGGCGGCGGTGGAGATCGTGAACCGGCGGTTCACGGGCAAGACATTTCACCGCTATCTAAACCCGGAGCGCGCGAGCGACGAGGGAGCCCTGCAGGTGCACGGTCTCAGCGAAGAATTCCTGCGCGACAAGCCCAAATTCTGCGAGATCGTTCACGAATTCCTTGATTTCATCAGCGGTGCCGAGCTGATCATTCACAACGCCGAGTTCGATACCGGGTTCCTCACCCGCGAGCTCACCCTGCTCGACCTGAAAGCATTGAGCGATTACTGTCCGCAGGTCATCGATACGCTGCCGATGGCGCGCGAACTGCATCCGGGCAAGAAGAACAACCTCGATGCGCTGTGCGAGCGCTACCAGATAAACAATGCGGCGCGCACGCTGCACGGCGCCTTGCTCGACGCGAACCTGCTGGCCGAGATTTACCTGGCGATGACGCGAGGACAGGACAGCCTGATGATCGATATCGAGCCCGCGCCGCAGGCGTGGGCGGAAACCCGCCTCGCCGGCAAGCTGGAGCTGGTGGTCATCCTCGCGAGTCCCGAAGAGCTCGCCGCGCATGAGCTGCAGCTCGCCGAGATCGACCAGGCAAGCCGCGGCGCTACCGTATGGCGTAAGCTCGCGACGCACGACAGCGCCCTGCGGGAGACGGGTGTCGAATGCGTTGCTGGCTGAATGCCAGACAGCATTTCAGAATGGGCGGGACTGTCGCGTTAGTTGCGAAGGACTTGGGAGTGCTGTTACTCGCGCATGAGCTGCGCCGCGATGGTGTCGATGAGGCGGCGCGAAATGCTGATGCTTGGCGGCAGCTTGGGTAACTGTGCAGCGTCGAAGAAACGGGCTTCCTCGATCTCGACGCCATCCGGGCGCACCTCGCCGCCCGCGTACGCCGCCGTGAACGCGATCATCAGCGAATGCGGAAACGGCCAGGGCTGGCTGCCGAAGTAACGCAGATCGTCGATCTCCACACCGACTTCCTCGCGCGTCTCGCGCCGCACCGTGTCTTCCAGCGTTTCACCCGGCTCGACAAAGCCCGCCAGCGCGCTGTAGCGCCCGGGTGCCCACTCGGGCTTGCGGGCAAGCAGGATTTCGCGACCGCGGGTGATCAGTATCATGATGGCGGGCGTGACCGGCGGATAGGTCGTGTAGCGGCAGGCCGGGCACGCCCGCGAACGCTCTTCGCGCCGCGGCTCGGTGGCCGCTGCGCAACGGCTGCAGTATTGATGGTTGCGGTCCCATTCCATGATCTGGAAAGCGCGGCCCGCGAGCACCGCCAGTGCCTCGTCGACGGTACCGAATATGGCGCGCAACCCCTGCAGCTCGTGCCCTTCTGGCAACGCGAACGCGTCGTCGAGTTCGGAAACGTAGCAATGCCTGCCGTCATAGGTGCCGAGGTAGAGGGTGCGCACCGGGTTCAGGCCGAGTTCCGCAAGATCCGGGCAGCAAGGCAGCTGCGCGTTATCGGGGGAGCGCGTGACGAGCAGCTCGCCGCGATGGAAGGCGAACCACAACGCCGGCTCGGTGCGCTCGTCAGGAGGGGTGATCAGCGGCTTGTAGACGTCGCGCATTGCTTTGATCTTACCATCAGCGTCGCCGGTGGGATTCGGGCTCATCGGGCGGACGCAAGATAGTTGTTATGCTTAGGAGCAGGCTTGCGTCAGCGCGATCGGACAGGCGCGTCGTCGTGCGCCAACAAACGCGGTCCTGCTCTCTTGTATGCTGAGTTCGCAGTCGCATATGTACGGTTTAATCGGCGGCCGCGCCGGCCACGCAGGGGGCTGCGGGCACCTATGACGCGTTACGAGGTCATACAAGCTGCCGTCGGGGCGGGAATTGAGCGATGAAATATAAGGATTATTACAAGATACTCGGGGTCGAGAAAAACGCCAGCGCCGATGACATCAAGAAGGCGTATCGCAAGCTCGCCCGCAAATATCATCCTGACGTATCCAAGGAAGCCGGCGCCGAGGCCAGGTTCAAAGAGGTCGGGGAAGCTTACGAAACGCTCAAGAGTCCCGAGAAACGGGCCGCCTACGATCAACTGGGCAGCTATCATGCAGGCCAGGACTTTCGCCCGCCGCCCGACTGGGAGCAGCACTTCGGTCAGGGCGGGTTTTCGATGGACGACATCGATCTGGCCGACTTGCTCGCCGGATTGGCCGGCCGCCGCCAGCGCAGCGCCGGCGGCGCTCCGCTGCCCATTCCGGGCGAGGATTATGAAGTGACGGCAACGCTTACGCTCGAACAGGCCGCGAGCGGAACCGAGCTCGATTTCAATCTGGCCGTTCCGGAGTACGACGAACGCGGAATTCCGCGTCGCGTGCAGCGCCAGTTCAAGGCGCGTATCGCCAAGGGTGCCACCGAGGGGCAGCGCTTGCGGCTGCCCGGCAAAGGCGGCAAGGGCATTAACGGAGGCCGCGACGGTGACCTGTATCTGAACGTCATTCTGCAGCCACACCGGCTGTACCGCGTCAGCGGACACGATCTATACATCGACTTGCCGCTGGCGCCGTGGGAAGCGGTGCTGGGAGCGACCGTCGAGGTGCCAACCCTGGGCGGCGCGGTGCGGCTGAAGGTGCCGGAGGGAAGCACTGCCGGGCAGCAGCTGCGGCTGGGCAAGCGGGGCCTGCCCAAGCCGGGCGGCGCGGGCGAAGGCGATCTGTACGCGATCGTGCAGATCGTCGTGCCGACAAAACCCACCGCGCGCGAAAGTGCGCTGTTCAAACAGCTTGCGGAGGCGTCGACGTTCAACCCGCGGGGCCATTTGGCAGAGGAGCCGGGAAGATGAGAGTTGAAATCACCGAGGCAGTCTGGCTCGACGAGCGCATCAGTCTATCGCTGACCGAGCTTTCGCAGTTCTCCGGCCTCACGGAAGCCGAGCTGATCCAGCTCGTCGAATGCGAAGCGCTGAGCCCGGCGGATCCTGCGGCGTCGGAACGCGCTTTCGCCGCACAATGTCTGGTAACCGCGCGTGCCGCGTGCCGGTTGCGCGATGATTTCGAACTCGATGCGGATGGCCTCGCGCTGGTTTTGTCGCTGCTCGAGCGCATCCGCGGCCTCGAATCGCAGGTGCGCAGCCTGCAGGCGCAGCAGCCGCGCCGCCTGAGGTAAGCCGCAAGCGCTTGAATTGCCTGTTTTCGCCCTCATGTTTGCAAATGTGAATAATCCGCTCAGCGATGTAGCTATCGATGCGCGCGCCGTCGCCAAGGCCCGGGTGTGAGCGCGCGCGTGCACGTCGACGTCGTCTGCCCGCACTGCGACACCACCAATCGCGTGCTGAGCGCGCGTCTTGGCGACGCGGCGAAGTGTGGCTCGTGCAAGCGACCGCTGTTTGAAGGACGGCCGATCGACCTCACGCCAGCCAATTTCGAGCGCCACGTCAGTGGCAACGATCTGCCGCTGACGGTCGATTTTTGGGCGCCGTGGTGCGGGCCCTGCAAAATGATGGCTCCGGCGTACGAGCGGGCGGCAGCGCAGCTCGAGCCGCGCGTGCGCCTCGCCAAGCTCAATACCGAGGAAGCGCCGGAGATTGCTGCGCGCTTCGACATCCGCGGCATCCCGACGCTGATCGCGTTCGTCGGCGGGCGCGAAGTCGGCAGGCAGTCAGGCGCTCTCGATCTCGGTGGCGTGCTGGACTTCGTCAACACGCACTTGCAACAACATTGAACCGCAGGTCCGGAAGAGTGAACTGACATGGCGCGTAACCCGGCAAACTGGATGTGGGCCGAGGCCTGCGAACTCCTCGATCAGGCGGAGCGCATGCACCGGCAATTTTTTCGACTCGCCGTCTCCGAACAGGCGCAGCCTGCATGGGAGCCGCCGGTCGATGTTTTCGAGGACAGAAACGAAATCGTCATCGTGGTCGCGCTGCCGGGAGTGACTCCCGAGCGCACGGAGGTCACGGTCGAGTCGCGCACGTTGGTGATCCGCGCCGAGAGCCGGATTCTGTTCAGAACGCCCGGCTGCGAGATCCGCCGTCTGGAAATACCTTATGGACGTTTCGAGAGAAGAATCGCGTTGCCGGCAGTGCAGACCGAGTCCGGCAGGCGCGAGTGGTCGGACGGCTGCCTGGTCTTAAGTTTTCGCAAGCTAACGTAGCGCACACGGCGATGAGTGAAGAGACGACAAAACGGGAAGTGCTTGCGGACGCGGGCGCGGGTCCTGCGCCGCAGGCGGCGGCGAGCCCCGCGCCCGGGAGCGCGGCACGCCCCGTTCCGGAAGACGCCATGATCATCCTTCCCGTGCGCAACCTCGTGCTGTTTCCCGGCGTGGTGCTGCCCATTACCATCGGCCGGGAAGCCTCACGGGCCGCTGCCCAGGAAGCGGTGCGCGCGCAGCGTCCGATCGGCGTCGTGTTGCAGAGCAAGCCGGAAGTCGACCAGCCCGGTGCGGACGATCTGCACTGGGTCGGTACGAGCGCCAACGTCCTGCGCTACATGACGTCGCAGGATGGTTCTCATCATCTCATCTGCCAGGGCGAGCAGCGCTTTCGGGTGCTGCAGTTTCTCGACGGCTATCCTTATCCGGTGGCGCGCGTAGAGCGCATCGAGGGCGCGGATCCCGTCGATGCGGATATCGAAGCCCGCGCCCACAGTCTGAAGCAGCGTGCCGTCGAGATCATGCAGTTGCTGCCGCAGGTGCCGGAGGAAATGATCAGCGCGCTGCAGGGCGTCAAGGGCGCGGGACAGCTCGCGGATTTCATCGCCGGCCTCATGGACCTCGGCCCCGAAGAAAAGCAGAAACTGCTCGAGACTTTCGACTTGCGGGTGCGGCTCGACAAACTGCTCGAGCTGCTCGCGCATCGCGTCGAGGTGCTGCGGCTGTCGCGCGAGATCGACGAGCGTGCCAAGGAGTCGATGGGCGAGCAGGGCCGCAAGCATCTGCTGCGCGAGCAGCTGCGCACGATACAAAAAGAGCTCGGCGAGGGCGACGAGGGCAGCGCGGAGATCGCCGAGCTCGAGAAGGCGATCGCCGAAGCGAAGATGCCCGCAGAAGTCGAGAAGCAGGCGCGCAAGGAACTGCGTCGGCTGGAGCGCATGCCGGAGGGCGCGGGCGAGCATTCGATGGTGCGCACTTACCTCGACTGGCTCGTCGAGCTGCCGTGGGGCGCCGACCATGAGACCACGATCGACATCGCGGAGGCGCGGCGCATTCTCGACGAGGACCACTACGGTCTCGACAAGATCAAGAAGCGCATCCTCGAGTATCTTGCGGTGCGCAAGCTCAATCCCGCGGGCAAGAGTCCCATTCTGTGTTTCGTGGGGCCGCCGGGTGTGGGCAAGACCTCGCTTGGCCAGAGCATCGCGAAGGCGACCGGGCGCAAGTTCGTGCGCGTGAGCCTGGGCGGAGTGCACGATGAGGCGGAAATTCGCGGCCATCGGCGCACGTATATCGGCGCGATGCCGGGCATCATCATTCAGAGCATTCGCAAAGCCGGGACGCGGGAAGGCGTGATGATGCTCGACGAAGTGGACAAGCTCGGCGCGGGCGGATTTCACGGCGACCCGGGTTCCGCGTTACTCGAAGTGCTCGATCCCGAGCAGAACGCGACCTTCCGCGACAATTATCTCGGCGTGCCGTTCGACCTGTCGCGCATCATGTTCATCGCCACGGCGAACGTGCTCGACACGATCCCGGGGCCGCTGCGCGACCGCATGGAAGTGATCCAGCTGCCGGGTTACACGTCCGAGGAGAAACTGCAGATCGCGCGCCGCTATCTCGTGCCGCGTCAGCTGGAGGCCACGGGGCTTACCGTGGAGCAATGCGAGATCACCGACGAGGCCCTGGCGGCTATCATCGGGGACTACACGCGCGAGGCGGGCGTGCGCAATCTCGAGCGCGAGATCGGTTCGGTGCTGCGCAACGCTGCCGTGCGCATTGCTGAAGGCGGAGTCGAGCAGATCAAGGTCACCGCCGCGGACTTGCCCGCGATACTCGGACCGGCCAAGTTCGACGCGGAAGTTGCGATGCGCACCAGCGTTCCCGGGGTAGCAACGGGCCTGGCATGGACGCCGGTGGGCGGCGATATCCTCTTTATCGAGGCCACGCGCATGCCGGGATCCGGCAAGCTGATACTCACCGGGCAGCTGGGCGAGGTGATGAAGGAAAGCGCCCAGGCGGCACTGTCGCTCGTCAAAGCGCGGTCCGCGCGGCTGGGAATCAGCCAGGAGGTGCTCGACAAGTCCGATATCCACGTGCACGTTCCTGCAGGCGCGACGCCGAAGGACGGTCCGAGTGCCGGCGTGGCGATGTTCGTCGCGCTGGCGTCGCTGCTGACCGGCAGGGCGGTGCGTAATGACATCGCGATGACGGGCGAGATCAGCCTGCGCGGCCTGGTGCTGCCCATCGGCGGGGTCAAAGAGAAAGTGCTCGCCGCGCTGCGCGCGGGCATCGGGACGGTCATGCTGCCGTCGCGCAATCGCAGGGATTTCGACGAAATCCCGGTCGACGCGCGGGCGAAGCTGACGTTTGTCTGGACCGATGAAGTCGACGAGGCGCTGCGCAATGCGCTAAAGCCGGGTGCCGCAGTCGCTGCCTAGCCTTGCTTAGAGATCGCGCTGACCCTGGCCCCGCCGGCAACTGGAGCGACGGTGGCCAGCACGTCACCCGTTACACTACCCACGCTGCTCAGACGTTCGTTAGCGTTTGCGCGATGCCGGCGGCGCGCCAGCGCGTTTTTGTCCCTGGCGGGTTCCCGGGGACTGCGGATTCTGATCCTTCACGCGCTTGAGCGTGGGCGCCTGATCGGTATCCTTGGTCGCCTTGCCCGTGCGACGTCCCTGCTTCTTTTGTCCCAGCCGCGACATCGTGTAACCCTCCTGGCGTAAGCGACACGCGACTATAGCGCACGGTTCAGCGCAGTGGCAGTCGACGCGGCGCGGCGGCCGTTTCGCTGCGTGGCGAAATCGCGGCTCTTGGCGCGGTACCAGGCCTCGTCGTAAAACTCGTGGCAGCCTGCTTCGCGGGCTCCCGCCACGTGGCGCTGCAGTGCGCTGCCACCTCGATCGAGGTTTCGCGCACCTGCCGTCAGCGCGGGCCCGACAGCCGCGCGTGCCTCTGGCGGCCGCCAATCTGCTGGCATACGTGTCAACCCCGCCGTGCGCGCGTGCGTTACGCCGCCCAGTACCCACGCGACGCATATTCCGACAACCATCCATCCGGTGATGGCCACGATTATCTGTGTCATGCGTATCTCCCAGGCGATGAGCAACGGGCCCATTGTTCGCGAGTTGGCGAGGGCAGGAAATTCAACTGACGGTTTACACCGCATAGCCACCCGTTCAGGTCACGCCATGGCTGATCGAAGGTTCGCCAGGGGTGCATTGCGCTACCGCCGCCAGAATCGTCTGCTATCCGTGTGCTCGCGTTCGCGCGCGTGCGATCTGTCACGGTTTGCGCGGTAAACCAGCGCTCTGTGGGGAGAAACGCGGCGTATATCACATCGTTCACGCGATTGGATGGCTGGCACGGTGCGTGCATGGGTAAGGCAGCGCTTACGGAGGAACGATGAGCAACGCAATCCGAGCACCGTGGTTACTGCCTAACTTTAGGAATCTGACGATGAAGGGATATCACGCCTTTGGTTGCGAGAACACCGTAGCGAATATCAGTCCGGCTTTCCGCAATGGACTGTGGACCGTCAAGTGTCCGGTGTGCGGGGTCATCAACAAGCTCGCGCCCGACCCCGAGCGCAGGGGCACTTTCATCGTGATCGGTGCTTTCTTCGTTACCGACTCCCAACTCCAGCAAGTGGCACAGGAGCCTATCGCGCTGGCACGCTGAGAACATTTCGGCCCGGCGCCATCCTGCGACGGATCAGCGCGCTTCGTCGCGGCCGTCAGCACGGCCGAGCGACACAGCCATTTCGGAAATCTCCGCGGTATAGTAGGATCGCACTTGTGAAAGCAACGCACGTGGAAAATACAGCCCGAAGGGCGTTGTGCCCCGAATGCGGCGGGCCGGTCTGGCGCTTGAACCGGCGTTTCGTCGATCGCCTGCTCAGCGTGTTTCGGCGGGTGCGCCGCTATCGCTGCGATGCGCACCTCTGCCAGTGGAAAGGTAATTTGCGGGTCGAGTAATTTCTCCGCTCGATCTGCGGCCGCCGAGGTCCGGCCGGTGCAATGCTGAACGTCTCGAAACAAATCATCTTTGCCGATCGCGTGGACGGCGGTTATACCTACACGCTGGCTTCACGTCTCGGCGCGATGCTCGCCGAAGCGGAGAGCCGTTATGGCGAACGCGACGCGTCCTACACCATCCTCGGCTTGGAGTTCACGGATCTCGCGCACCCCCAAGTCTGGTATCCGAATGCGCGCCGCCACATCGTCATTCAACTGACGGCGGAGTGTTTGCTGGATCCGCTGCGCGCGTACTACCAGATGGCGCACGAATGCATCCACCTGCTCGATCCCACGGGCGGCGCGCCCCGGACCAACGTGCTGGAAGAAGGACTGGCCGTCAGCTTTCAGCAGGACTACATGCGGGCGGTGTTCAAGGAAGAAATGACCACCGACCTCCCGGGCTATATCGATGCGGGGGTCAAAGCCGACGCATTGCTGGCGCTGGATCCCGGCGTCGTGCGTACTTTGCGCGAGTCGGGGAAGAAACTCTATTCCCTCACCGCCGAAGACATCATCGCCGCGAGTCCCGCGGTGTCGCCCGAGCTCGCGAATGTGCTCGTTGCGCCGTTTTCGCTGTGATCGACTTGGCTGAATCGGTTGGCTCGCGCACGCGCATCGCGATATCTCATTGATTCGTGGTGGGCGGTGCTGGGTTCGAACCAGCACCCCTGCCGTGTGAATCGTGTTTTTGGTAGACCACCAGCGTCATAGCCGATCTCCAGCAAGGCATTCGATAAGTTGGCTCGCAGCTTGCGCTCGACATCGGATACCTGCGAAGTATCTCCTTGATTCGTCGCTATATAGGCTAAGTTGTCAGAAATAGCCTAGTATATTAGGCAATAAAGTCATTATCGCCTAATTTAATAGGAAAATCGGCATACAAAACGTTGAATGTTCTCGATAGGTAGCCTATGATATAAGGCACTAAACAGCTTAACGCCTAATAATATGGGCATCCAGAAGACGCTCCCCAGCGAGGTGACCACCCGCACCAAAGAGCTTGGCCATCGCATTCGGTTGGCCAGGATTCGGCGCGGCATGTCCATTGCCGAAGTCGCTGCGAAGGCCGGCATCAATCGCAACACGCTTAACGCGCTGGAACTCGGGAAGCCCGGAGTTGCGATCGGCCATTACATCACCGTTCTTTGGGCGCTTGGTCTCGACAGAACGCTGGACGGCGTTGCCCATCCCGATGCGGACACGCACGGCAAGACGCTTGAAGCGTCGCGGCGACCGACTCGTGTTCGCAAACCGCAGAAGTCGAAAGACGAATATGACTTCTGAGCGCCAGGCCTACATCTACGTTCAATTGCCAGGCACGCTCAATACGGTGCCGGCGGCGCTTCTCAAGGTCGAAAAGCTGTCCGACGGCACATTCGTCGGCCGCTTTCGCTATGGCGACCGCTACCTGCGGCGCAAAGATGCCGTCGAGCTGGATCCCTTCCGGCTTCCGCTGGGCGATACCGTCTACGAACTCACGAAGCTGAAAGGCATTCCTGGGGCCGTACGCGACGCCGGGCCCGACGCCTGGGGGCGGCGCGTGATTGAACACAAACTCCAACGTGGGCCGGCCGATCTGGAGGAAATCGATTATCTGTTGAACGGCCCCCAGGATGGCGCCGGGAATCTGAGCTTCGGAATCACGGTGGAGCCTCCTCCATCGAAGCGCAGATACAACCGCACACACCAACTGGCGGACCTGATCGCCGCCGCGGAAGCGATAGAAGAAGGCAAGCGGGTGCCCGTCAACATTCTTGAGCAGCTCGAGCCCGGCACCTCCATGGGTGGCGCAAGGCCCAAGGCCACGATCGAAGACGGCAATCGCCTGTGGGTCGGCAAGTTTCCGGAAAGGGCCGACCGATTCAATCTGCAGCGCGTGGAATACGCGGTCCTTGAGCTTGCGCGTCGCTGCGGTATTACCGCTTGCAATGCTCGCCTGCAGTCCGTTGCAGGTCACGATGTGCTCATGGTGGAACGCTTCGATCGGGAATACACAGAAGGAGGTTATCTCCGGTTCGGGCTCGTCAGCGGACTTTCCATGCTGGACTGTGATGACAGCTATCTAGACCGGGAACGCTGGTCCTATCTGTTGCTCGCCGATGAGCTGCGTCGCTGGTCGGATAAGCCCGACGCAGATCGGATAGAACTCTTTCGGCGCATCGTCTTCAACGCGGCCGTCACCAACAATGACGACCATCCGCGCAATCATGCGGTGCTTCGCGCGGGGCGGGGCTGGCACCTCACTCCGGCGTATGACCTAGTGCCTTCCCCCCTGGTCAGCCTTGAACGCCGGGATCTAGCGATGACTGTAGGGACCTACGGCCGCACGGCAAGCATCTACAACCTGCTATCCCAATGCGAGCGGTTCGGTTTGACAACTGAGATGGCGAGGAAGGAAATCGAGAATATCGTAGCGACCGTCCAAACTTGGCGGGACCATTTCCGCGCGTGCGGCGTGTCTAAAAAAGATACCGACTACGTGGCTCAGGCGTTCCTACCCGAATGTTTCTTCTTCGAGAAGCCCCCGGACGAGATGTGACCTAAATCGTCCTCGGTTGTCCATTTTTTGCACTTGTCCACGTTACGTGGACAAGAGCCGCTCCCACTGACACCGCGGGCCGACCCAAGGCGGTAAGTGCGTACCCCGGGGCGACATCGGGTTTAGGGACATTCGCGCGTGCCTTGCTTTCGCGGCGGAGCGTGAACGGCGATCGATCCGCGTGACTCCGGCGCCTTGAAGCTCCTGCTCGATCAGAACCTGCCAGATCAGCTCCTCGAGGTTCTCGCGCCGGCATTTCCGGGCTCGACGCACGTGCGCCTTGTCGGTCTTGCCGCTGCCCCCGACGAGGTGGTGTGGTGCCATGCGCGCGATCACGATTTTGCCATCGTCAGCAAGGACACCGACTTCTACGAATTGAGTCTGATCAGCGGAACGCCGCCCAAGGTCGTCCGGCTGTCCTGCGGAAACGTCACGAATCGTTTCTTGCGCGCGCTCATAGGCCGGACACGGCAAGCAAGACCAGCCGATTTGCTAAGCCTACAGACAACAAACTAAGCGCACGGAAAAGACTTTCCCCCTGCGCTCGATAGACTCGAAACAGCGCAGTTATTCAGGGGATACTCGTCATGGCGCTGGGAGACGTAATCGCTGATCGATTTCGGTGGGCGGTGCTGGGTTCGAACCAGCGACCCCTGCCGTGTGAAGGC
>JBKJZR010000097.1:0-1506 GCA_046715035.1 Burkholderiales bacterium
CCGGCAAGCTGCGCGCGCTCGCGGTGTCGACCATACGGCGCTCGCAGGTGATGCCCGATGTGCCGACGCTCGACGAGCAAGGGGTCAAGGGCATCGACATTCCGCATTGGTACGGCATCTGGGCGCCTGCCAGGACGCCGCCTGCGATCGTCGATGCTCTCCATAAAGAGTTCGTGCGGGTCATGGCGCTGCCGCATATCCGCGATCGCTTTCTGCGCGAAGGTGCGGAGCCACTCGGCAGCCCGCCGTCCGAATTCGCAGCCTTCGTGAAAAGCGAAGTCGTGAAATGGGGCGAAGTCGCGCGCAAGGCAGGGCTCAAGCCCGAATCGTGATGTCATCGTGAAACGGTTGTCTGCCATGGCCATGCTGCTCGTTGTCGCGGCCATCGTGTTCGGCTGTGTGCAGGCGCCGCGCCAGTCCGACGCGGGATGGATCACGCTGCTCGACAGCTCGAGCATGGGGGACTGGATACGCATCGGCGATGCCAATTGGCGGGTCGTGGATGGCGCAGTCCAGGCCGACAGGGCCACCCAGGAAAACAGCTTCCTGGTCTCGAAGCGATCGTACGCCGACTTTCAGCTGCGCGTTGAATTCTGGGCCGATGCCGATGCCAACAGCGGCATCTTTCTGCGCTGCGCCGATCCCAGGAACGTGACCCCGTTCAATTCGTACGAGGTGAACATCTTCGACACGCGTCCTGACCCGTCGTACGGCACCGGAGCGATCGTCGAAATAGCGAGGGTGTCGCCAATGCCCCGGGCCGCTGGGCGGTGGAACACGTTCGAGATCACTGCTGAAGGCACCCATCTTACGGTCGTCATGAACGGGATCCGCACCGTCGACGCGCGCGATGCCAAGTTCACCAGCGGGCCGATCGCGCTTCAGTATGCGGGGGGCACGATCAGATTTCGAAAAGTGCAGATCAAAGAGCTCTGACACGCCCCGGCGCGGGCTACTGCTCTCGGTCATGCCTCGCAGGCGGCTCGAGTTAAGCCGCTGCGCCTGCGCCGACCACGCTCTGCGCAACGAACTTCGCCAGCCAGCGCCCGCGCACGATCAGATTCTCCTGCCACGCCGCCTCGATATTCGGCACCGTCGAAGCCTGCACCGCCGGTGCGGCCAGCAGGGCATCGCGCCATGCGCACAGGTGGACATACTTCTCGATCATGCGCAGCGGCCGCAGGCGGTCCATGAAGGTATAGCGCTGCAGGAACGGCGCATAGGCCGCATCGACCAGCGAGAACCCCGGCCCGTTGAAATAAGGGCCCGCATTGCCGCGCCGGGCAAGCGCCTCGTCGAGCTTGCCGAACGGCCCCGCCATCTTTGCTGCGCGCACGCCGAACTCTTCCTCCGAGTCGGCGTATGCGGTGTTCGATATCGCAGTCGCGAAAGTCGGTACGAAATCGGTCCACGCGCGGTTGCGCGCCCGCGCGAGCGGATCCTGCGGGTGCAGGCGGGGCAGCGCGGTCTCCTCGAGGTACTCGGCGATCGCGTTCGATTCGAACA
>JBKJZR010000098.1:0-17144 GCA_046715035.1 Burkholderiales bacterium
AACATGAACCCGATATTTGCCGCTGCGACAAGTAAACAATCCTCCACTCGCCATCTCGCTTTTTAAAAACAAAAGTGAATCTGGATGGGCTCTGCACAGCCTTGTCACCGTCGTAGTTTATGAACACGTATCTGCCTGCGTTAAAGGCGACATCACCGCCGAGCACGCGAATATGTTGCTCAAGTATTTCCACTCTCGCTTTCGGGCGCTTCGCGGCGTCCTTGAAGTAGTCCGCAATTGCGGAAGGGGTTGGACTGATGGTTTGGGCTGCCGTACCCCATAACACCGCGTCGGGCTCATACATTGCGGTGATTCGTGCGGGATCTCGGCTGTTATAGGCTGTAATCCATTTCGCCGTTGCCTCCGCTATCTGGCCTTGGACGGTTTGTTCTCCTTGTCCGGGTGGCGCGGTGGCACAAGCGGTGAGCAGCAGGCTGAGTAAAGCCACCAGTGTTCTCATTTCCTCTCCAATACGATAACCGATCCGATATAAGGAATGCCCCAAACTCTTGATGCCGCCCAACCTAAAAGTGGGCACCCGTTGGGAAAAGCGCCTCGAAGGTGTCTATTCACGGGCGGCTTTCATAAATACTTGTTGTTGCAAAACGAAAATGCTTAGCGCACCCTAAATTTCAAGGGTTTTCCACCATGGAAAATTGCGCCGAATCCGAGCGGGTCGCACACGGGCATGTCATTGGTGGTCTGGAAAGTCGGGCAGGCGACGTTGGCGCCCGCGCTCCAGCCTACGAACGGCGCGCCCGCCTGCACGCGCTCGCGGATGAGCGGCAGCAATTCGCGTGCGTTCAGCTCGCGCGCGAGGTGCCAGGTATTGCCGCCGCCTACGACGATGGCCTCGGCTGTGCTCACCGCGGCGGGAGGGTCCGGCGCCCGGTGCATGGCATCGACGGTGTAGCCGATCTCGCCGAATGCCGCAGCCACCTGAGCATGGTACTCATCCCAGCTGCGTGTCACGGCGGCAAACGGGATGAACAGCAGATTCGCCACGGCGCCGTCCAGAAATTCCCTGAGCGCGGCCGGGCATGCTCGAGGTAACCCAGCCCTGGGCAACGGGATTTACTCAACAGCAGCAGACGCATTGCCGAAGGAGTTTTTTCGAGGACGCTACGATTGCACAGAGTGGCCGCGCGCGATTCAGTGCCGCCCGAAAGGCGCTTGCAGGAACTTCGCGCCCCGGTTTCACCCCGCGGCGAGCACTAAGGCGGGCGGGCGTGCGGCTACTCGCCCTTGCCCTTGATGGCGCGCACTTCGATATCGGCTGCTTTCGCGAGGTCGCGATGGATGCGCGCGACGCGTTCGACTTCACCCTTGGCGGGGAAGCGCTCGTAGAAGCCTTCCGACCTGAACGCCTTTTGCAGCTCGCTCCACGGCTTGAGCCGATCTTCCCAGCGTTTGATCCTGCCGTCCGCGGGGTCCGCATCGTCGCGCGCGAGGTCGGCGCAGACGCGAATCAGGGCTTTCAGCGTCACCGGCTTGATCACCATATAACCGTCGTGGTTCCAGGTGTCCCCCCACGCGCGCTGCGCGGCCTTCAGGAAGTCGCGCACCACGCAGTAGTATTTCTCCGCCTCGCGGTAGCTGTTGGTCGCCTGCTTGATCTTGCGCCAGTCGGCGCGCACCCAGCGATGCAGCTCGTTGAAAAGCTCGGCCTGCAGGATCCACTTGTCCTTCTGGCTGCGCCCGCCCAGGCGGTTGATGCGATAACGCAACGGGCTGTCGCCCTCGCTATAGAGGCTGTCGACCAGGCGTGCCGCGAAACGCCGGTCGGGGTCCGCCCACGACACGCGCTCGTAGAGATCGACCAGATGGCTCTTGTTGATGCGCGTGGGGGTGGAGTTGATGATGACGAACATTTCGGCCGCGAAATCCTCGCTGCGGCCATCGAAGATCACGCACGGCACGTCGATGTTTTTCGCCTCGTCGGGGTGCTCCGACAGGTAAAAGCGCAGCGCCGCGAGGCGGTGCTGCCCGTCGATGATCAGATACTTGGCCGAGGGGTCCTGCAGGTGCCCGATGTTCTCCTGCCCTTCGAGGCTGCGGAAACTGAGCTTGTCACTGGTAAACAGCAGCACCGTGCCGGGTATCGGCGGCTGGGTGACCGCCATTTCGTAGAAATTCTTCAGCGATTTGACCTTGGCGCGCGATAACTGGCGCTGAAACGCGGCATCCGTGCGCTCGATGCGGGCGATGAACTGCGCCACCTCGTCGTTCTGCGGCACCGTTTGCGGTGCGATCTGCTCGTCCTCGCCGTAATAGCGGCTGATGAACCTGACCTTGTTGAGTATTTCTTTCGCGGGATAGCTGGCCAGAAAAAAAATCCCGTCTTTTTGTCGTATCCGCGTCGCGAGCATGGTTCCCTCCAGGTTGCTGCCTGTTCGTATACCACGGCTTGGGGACTGGCGCCAAGCGCTGCGGCGCGTCCCGGCGCGCGAATTCATGCAGCTATCATAAGAACCCGCTGGCGGCTCGAGGAGGATTCCCGGTTATTTTCCGGCGAGAAGCTGGCGCTCGTACCGAGACTGCGGACAGTGCGCGCACGAAGGCCTGGAGTGATCGTCTTCAGGGGCGCTCACGGATCACCAGCTCGCGCACCGCACGCCCATCACTCCATACGCCCATGTAGCGCTGCTGCGGAGTATCGCCGAGGGCGAAGTGGCGATTTTTTCCGTGAAAGGCTGCGTCCGTGAGGCCGTCGAAGAGCTTCCAGTAGCCGTAAAAATCGAGCGCGTCCGGGGTGGTTCCAGCAACGCCGCCGACATTGGGCAGCCGCTCGTCGGGGTCCTCGTCCCCGGGCGCGCGCGCGCTGGCGTCGCCGCGGGCGCGGCGGCGCTCCCCGAGGCGTTCGCGCAACTGCCCCGGCGCGCGCCCTGAAGTATGCGCAGGCGCGGGTGCGCCGCTGCGCGCGAGCGGCGCAAAATGGTGCGCCTCCAGCGGCGGCGAGCCGTAAGAATCGGACTGCACGATCACGAAATTCTTGTTTTCCGCGGGAACCCGGGCTGATTCGTAATAGATGCGCCGGGCATCCGTAGTGCGGGCGATGCGGTCCCGGTCACCTGCGACGGCAACGAGCAATGTGCCGGCAGGGATCGCACTCAAGTCTTCGAGCGCAACCGCGCTGCGCCTCGCCAAGCCCCAGGTTCTGCCCGGCGCGGCGCTCAGGACCGCCCTGGGCACTGGCAATCCCGTGCGGGCCGCCAGGGCCGCCACGTTGGCGCTGACGACCCCTCCTGCCGAATGGCCCACCAGCGCGAAGCGCCCGGGGTCGGGCCGCACCCGCGCTGCGTCGTGGGTGAGCAGATCGAGCGCGGCGCGCACCGCCGCGATCGAATTCGGCGTGAAATCACGCGGCGGGGTGCGATCGTCGACCTGGTAGCGCGGATAGATCACGATATTGCCGCGCCGCGCGAGGTGGTCTATCCAGGCCCGATAGGGCGCGGGATCCACGGCGCCCCAGCCGTGACTGAAGACGATTACCGGAGCTGTTACCGGCTTTGGCTGCAACGGCTCGAACAGCCAGAATTCGGCAGCTCCCTTGCCGTGCTTCGACCCCAGGACCTCGGCATGCGGATAGGCGGCGCCTCCGGGCCCGCTGGCGGGTTGATCCGGCGGCAGTGGGGGCGCGGCCCGAACCTCCAGCGCCGCGCACACCGCCAGCGCGAACAACGCGCGCAGCAGGTTTGCGGGCGTTGGCTGAAGGAACAAGGGCGCGGCCGGCCGCCTGTCATGAACGCAACGCACTAGGGCAAAACCGCCCAGGAAAAAATGCGCACGTATTCGGCTGTGGAATTAGACATTATTCAGAACAAATGGGGCGGTTTTGCTTTTAGCAGCCTGTCGCACCCGCTAAGTCCGACAGGCTGCCAGGGTAGTGCTTCGCAACTAATACAACATTCCTTCAAGGGGAGCCCCCTCCCAACCTCCCCCTTGAAGGGGAAGGAGAGGTCAGCCGCATGGCGGTTTACAAGGCTCCCCCTCCCAACCCCCTTGAAAGGGGAGGAGTTTCCCCCGGCTGCGTCGCCGTTTATGTGCCGTATAGGGTGAAGCACTGCACTCCACAGCGGCAAGCGGGGCGCTGACTTCGAGAGTATCGCGCTGCCGGGGGCGGCAAACGGGCGGGTAGCCGCGTCCGGCAGGATCACGCGCTCAGCAAGTCGAGCGGCGCAAATCTGCCGCGCAGGGCCGCGCTCGCGTCGACGCCCCACCAACGCCCCAGGATCGTCGCGTACAGCTCGCGGAAGTCGACGGCGAAAGGCAGGTTGCCGTTGCCGTCGAGGCGCGCCAGCGCGGGCGGCGCCCCGTACAGCCCGCCGCGCACCCGGCCGCCCACGACGAAGTGCGCGCTGGCGGTGCCGTGATCGGTGCCCGCGCTCTGGTTCTCCCGCGGCCGGCGCCCGAATTCGGCGTACGTCATCATCAGGGTGGAGTTCCAGCGGCCGATTTCGAGCAGTGCCGCACGCATGGCGACGACGCCCTCCGCCAGCTCCTTCAGCAGGCGCGCATGCACCGCCGGCTGGTTGCTGTGCGTGTCGAAACCGTTGTGGGAAATTCTGACCACGGCGACGCCGGCGTTGCTCGCGACTACCTGCGCTGCGGTCTTGAACGCGCCGCCCAGCGGATGCGCGGGAAATTCGGCGCGGAAGACATGGTCGGCATTGATGTTTACGGCAGCCTGCGCGACGTCGCGTTCCACTCTGAGCAGGTGGTTGAGCGCGCCATTACGCGACGTGCCGGTGGCGACCGCGAGTTTTGCCTGGCGCAGGAACTGCTCGGTGCTGGTGAGCGCGAGCGCCCGCGTGCCGCTGCCCGCCAGAGGTCCAAGCTCGCCGCTGCCGACGACGACGCCATCCGCAGCATATGACCTCGGCACGGGCGCATGCGCGAAGGCACGCGAGAGCCAGCCGTCGGCGAGGTACTCGCTGCTTGCGGACGCCGTGTCCCAGATTTCGATCGAGCGGAAATGCGACAGGTTCGCATCCGGGTAGCCCACGCCCTGCACGACCGCGAGCTCGCCGCCCTGCCAGAAAGGCATGAGCGGTGCGAGGGCGGGATGCAAAGCGGTGTGCGCGTCGAGCGGCAGCGCCTGGTCGCGGGCGATCGCGATGCGCGGGCGCAGGGCGTAATACTCGGCATCGGCGTACGGAACCACGGTATTGAGCCCGTCATTGCCGCCCTTCAGCTCGATCAGGATCAGCAGATTGCCGTAGTTTCCGGGGGTATTTTCCGCGAATGCCCCGCTCGGCCACCAGGCGGCCACGGCGGCCGTGCCCACGGCGCTCAGAAATTCACGTCGGTCCATGGTGACCCTCCTACTTCAGTTGATATACCGGGTCGAGCACGAGCTGGCGCAGCAATTCGGTGCCCTGCAGGCCCGGTATCTGCCCGTTGAACGGTTCCGCGGGAAGCACGACGCGCACGAGCAGCTCATCGCCGGCACGAAACTGCGACAACCACTGCGGGCCGTCGAAATGAATGTCGCGCAGCGCGCGCACGAACCTGTCGTTGGCAGCGCCGGCCCCTGCCCCGGCGCTCATCGCTGGCGTGGCTGACTGAACCGCGGTCGCCATCGCGGGTCCGGGCACGCGCGCGGCGAAGAGCTGCTCGAGCATGTGCTTGCGCGCGAGCAGCGTAGCGCTGTTGATCCATTGCTCTCCACCGGGCCATCCCTTGACGTTGGGCGGCGCAAACAAATCCTGGCCGAGCTGGCGCGACGCGAGCGCGAACGGCGTGGCAGCGCCCGTCTTGAAACCGAACTGGCGCAGCGTGCCGACGATCAGCTCGACCGGCGATTTCACCAGCACTGCGCGATGCTGGGGCGCATAGAACGCATCGGCGACCAGCAGCTCCCGCAACGCGACCTTGATGTCGTAGCGGCTGTTGCGGAAAAGGCCCGCGATGCGCCGCACTTCGCCGGCGTCCGGGGCGGACGACACGAACTCGCGCCACAGCTTGGCCACGATGAATTCCGCGGTCTGCGGTTGCGCCAGCAATATGTCGAGCACCGCGGCGCCGTCGAAATTGCCGGTGCGCCCGAGCACGGTCTTGGCGCCGTCGTCGTGGACCAGGGGACGGAACATGAATTCACCGGTGTCGAGATCGATGCTCCAGCCGGTGAAGGCGCGCGCGGCTTCTTTCACGTCCTGCTCGGTGTAATGTCCCTCGCCGAGCGTGAACAGCTCCATGACCTCGCGGGCGAAGTTCTCGTTCGGCTGGCCCTTACGGTTCGAAGCGCTGTCCAGGTAGACCACCATCGCCGGATCGCGGGCGATTTCATGGAGGAAATCGCGGAAGTTGCCGAATGCATGCCGGCGCAACAACGTGTGTTGACGGTACATCGACGACGGCCAGCGTACTTTCTGCAGGCTCGATACGAAGTGGTTGTGCCAGAACAGCACCATTCTTTCGGTCAAAGGACTCGGCGTGGTCAGCATCTCGCTAAGCCACCAGCTACGCAACTCCACGCCCTTCTCGCGCTGATCGCGCAGGAACGCCCGGCGCTCTTCCTCGCCCATTGCGCGCACACGCCGCTGGGCGACGTGATCGGCGACCCACGCCGGAGGCGACGTGACCGCTTCCTGCCGCGTTTCGCCGAGCAGCCGATCGACCGCCTGTTCGCGCGAGCGCGATGCGTACGCGCTGACCTCGTCGACCGTGGCCGCAAAACCGGTGCGGTTGAGCAGGTGACGCGCTTCGTCGAATCCCATCGCGCCCGCCGCCAGCGCTGCAGCCGGCGCCAGCCACAGCGCCCATACCAGCCAAAACCGTCTAAGGAAGCCCCGATTAAGGTAGTGGTCCGTCATGCCAGAGGCCTTTAGTCCCGAGCCCGTCGAAGGGTGGCATCCCGCACTGCGCTGATTGAAGTGGATTCCAGCGTGTGCGCTGGAATGACGGCAGTCTTCATTTCCATTCCTTCTGTCCACGCTGCGCGCAAGTCAACGCCACGTAACGATGCCCCGCGCGGGTGGGCGCGTGCGTCTATTGCCGGCCTTTATAGATTTCGCGGTTCGCCCGATCGATGTCGCGGCGCAGGTCGCGCCGTTCTTCATCCGTCATGCGTCCGTCGCGGCGGGGGTCGCGGTCGGGAGGGCGCTCGCTGCGACGCCCGTCCGCTGGAGGGCGCTGCACGCCCGCTGGGCTCTGCCCCTGCACGACGAGGCGCCCCACGCCCAGGTCGCCCCACGCGGCAACAGCGGGCATCTGCACTGCAGCCGTCGCGGCCACGAGCGCCACCATCGATATGAGTCTTGCCAGTTTCATCGTGCCCCTATCCCTATCGATAGCCCCATTGTGCGTCGCGATAGACCCATTGTGCGTCGTGCTTCTCATTATAGATGTGCCGGCTGGCGACGTTCAGGTCGCGCCGCAAGTCGGCGCGCTCGTCGGAGCTCAACACACCGTCTGCCCGGTACCACCGTTCCTTGTCGCGTATCGCCTGCTGCTCGGCGAGCAGCCGATGCGCCTCGCGCTGCGTCAGTGCACCGGAGCGCATTCCCTCGGCGATGCGCTCGCGCTGGTTGTATTGAGCGCGGTCGATCTCCGGATCGCGGGCGCTCCAGCGCCGTTCGAAGCGCGGCTGACCGTTATAGGAGTCGTAGTAGGGCTGGTAGGCGCCGTGGCTGCGCGCGTTGTCATTCGCAACTGCGGGCCCCGCGGCGATCGCGGCTGCAATCAGAATACTGCGTAGTTTCATGTTCTTCTCCTTCAATCGCACTGACCGTTAGCGTCGCGGCGGATTTCTCTCCGCCGACGCCAGTCGCATGGCGTCGAGCCAATCTACGCTCCGTGTGTAAGCAGAGTGTGAACGGCAAGCTCCAGTGTGTAACGTTGTGTTTCACGGCGCGCTTTGATCACGTCCGCCGCGGCGTCGCTCGCAATCCATACTACGTCGTTTGAGGGCGCGCGGCGGCACCCGTTGCCGGTCTTTTGTAACAATTTGTTTCAACCGCCGCGGGCGTAACAATCACTTACAAAACAGTGGCATTCAGGTATTCAACCGGCTAGCATTGCGGCCATGAAAGCACACGAGACCCCGACCCGCATCATCGTCGTCGACGACGATGCCCGGCTGCGCGATCTGCTCAACCGCTACCTGACCGAACAGGGTTACAGCGTGCGGGCGGTCCCCGACAGCAACGAAATGAACCGCTGGCTCGAGCGCGAGCGTTACGACCTGCTGGTGCTCGACCTGATGCTGCCGGGCGAAGACGGCCTGTCGATCTGCCGGCGGTTGCGCGGCGTGGGCGACAAGATGCCGATCATCATGCTGACCGCCAAAGGCGACGAGGTCGATCGCATCGTCGGACTCGAAGTGGGCGCGGACGACTATCTGGCCAAACCGTTCAACCCGCGCGAGCTGGTGGCGCGGATCCAGGCGGTGCTGCGGCGCGCGCCGCAGCGCGAAACGCCGGGGGCGCCGAGCATGGGGCAGGAAGTCGTCGCGTTCGGAGACTTCAAATTCGACCTCGCCACGCGCACCTTGCTGCGCGATGGCGACGATATCGCGTTGACGACCGGTGAATACGCGCTGCTCAAGGCGCTCGTGCAGCATCCGCGCACGCCGCTGTCGCGCGACAAGCTCATGGAGCTCGCGCGCGGCAGGGAGTTTGGCGCGTTCGACCGTTCGATCGACGTGCAGATCTCGCGGCTGCGCAAGCTGATCGAGGCGGATCCCGCAAAACCCGCTTATATCCAGACCGTCTGGGGGTTTGGGTATGTCTTCGTACCAGACGGCAAGGAAAAGGGATGAGGGAATAGCGCAAAGCCGAAAAGACAAGGCGCACCGCACCAATCCGAAGCCCGCTGTGGTCGGATCGCGGCTCGGGGCTCATCCCTCATCCCTCATCCCTCGTAATGTGACCCTGCTGCCCCGTAGCCTGTTGTGGCGCACCGTGCTGCTGATCGCGCTGCTGATGATCGCGGGTCAGCTCGCGTGGCTGCAGATCTTCCGCGTCGCCGAGCGCGAGCCGCGCGCGCTGCGCATTGCGCAACAGATCGCGAGCATCGTTAATCTCACCCGTTCGGCGCTGGTCACGGCCCATCCCGACAAGCGGCTCGGGCTGCTGCGCGACCTGTCACGCGAAGAAGGCATACAGGTCTATTTCGACGAGCCGAACGAGCCGGTGCGCCCGCTCGCCGACCGTCCGTCGCTGAACCTGATCGCCGCGGAGCTGCAGCGCCGGCTGGGAGCCGACACGCAGCTGCTGGGCGGCAGCGGCACCCCGCGCTCCATCTGGGTCAGCTTCAAGATCGACAGCGAAGAATACTGGGTGCGGCTGCCGCGCGAGCGCATCGAACGCCAGGAGCCGCTGCGCTGGCTCGGCTGGGGGACTCTGGTGCTGTTGCTTTCGGTGACGGGCGCTTTTTTGATCGTGGCACGCATCAACAAGCCGCTGCGCGCGCTGACGCGCGCCGCAGCGTTGATCGGGCGCGGCCGCACGCCGTCGCCGGTGGCGGAGTTGGGGCCGGCCGAAATCCGCACGCTGTCGCGCGCCTTCAACGAGATGGCCAGCGACCTGCAACGCACCGACGCCGATCGCGCGCTGCTGCTCGCCGGCGTATCGCACGATCTGCGCACGCCGCTTGCGCGCATCCGGCTCGGCATCGAAATGCTCGATGCCAGCGCCGACGCGGCGCTGAAGGAGGGAATGGTGCAGGATATCGAGGACATCGACGCCGTCATCAGCCAGTTCCTCGATTTCGCGCGGGTATCGAGCGAGCACCACGTGGCGTCCGCAGTCGATTTGAACGGGCTCGTCGCTGGCGTAATCGAGCGCTACCAGCGCCAAGGCAGCCCAGTGACCGGGCGGCTGGCCCCGGGTCTGCCCCGGCTGAACCTGAAAGCGCTGGCGATCCAGCGGCTGCTCACCAATCTCATCGACAATGCGCTGCGCTACGGCGGGCAGCAAGTGGAAGTCGAAACGGCGCAAGAGGACGGCCGCGTGCGGCTCTCGGTGCTCGATCGCGGCCCGGGCATTCCCGCCGGGGAAGCGGAGCGCCTGCTGCAGCCCTTCACCCGTCTCGATCAGGCGCGCAGCACGAGCGGTTCCGGGCTCGGCCTGGCCATCGTCGACCGGATCGCCAGGCTGCACGGGGGTGGGGTCGGCCTGCTCGCGCGCGCCGGCGGCGGACTCGAGGCGCGGGTGGAATTTCCCGTCGCGCCCGCGGCCAGCTGACGGCGCAGGTAAGATTAATAAGCGCGCCGGCGCGTTCAGCGCCGCACGCGAAAGGTGGTATTCCTGAGCCGCAGCGAAAGGATGCGCCCGAGCGCAAACAACAGATCGCGCGTCATCGCCGGCTCGGCAGCGGCAAACTGGACGAACTTGTCCTGGGTCAGGCACAGCAGCTCGCCGTCGCTCACCGCCCAGGCGTTGGCCGAGCGCGGCTGACCATCGAAAAACGACTGCTCGCCGATCACGCTGCCGGAGTCGATGCGCGCCAGCGGGCTGATGCTGATGCCGTCGACGTAAGTGATGCCGACCTCGAGCGAACCGGAAGCGACGAAATAAAGCGAGCGGTCGTCGACACCGCGCTGTATCACCACCTCGCTCGCCTTGATCGGCCGTGAGGTCGTGACCGCAAACAGCTTGCGCCAGTCCGCGTCCCCCCACGCGGGCAACAACAGGCATTCGCTCGTCGCGTTGCTGCTGTCATCGCGGTTGTTCATGAATACGTCAACGTAATCCACTTCGCCTCCTGCGATTCGGTGCGGCCATTATACAAACCCCCGCTGATGGCAGGCTACACCCTGGCTGAATACGCTTCATATATGACGCGCATGAGTCGCGTGCGTAACATCGCTACTGCGAATTGCAGAAATGGATATCGTGTGCAAAGCCCGCCCCATACGCGAGCAAGTGTGCGCTAAACCGTTCCACGTTTCCCGGTAAGGACAGGTACCTGCGAAAGCTGCTAGGATGCCGCTACCTGTATCCGTACCCGGTGGGAGCAGATCGTGCATACGGTCCTTCGCGCGGCGGCCCTCGTAACGTGTTTGCTGCCTGTGCTTGCGACGGCACAGCAAATCAATATTTTTACCTTCGAGGATTCGTCGTGCCGCGCCTGGTCGAAAACCGCCGGCAATAAGCTGTTACGCGCGCAGTATCTGTTCTGGCTACAGGGATTCGTCTCCGGACACAACTACGCCAGCTCGGAACGCCAGGTCAAATCGGGAACTCTGCCTGGCGCAGACGCGCTTTATCAGTATATCGACGCCTATTGCAAGGAGAATCCGTCGCACACGTTCGTCGGTGCTGCGATCACGCTGGTCGAAGATCTGCGCGAACCGCCTAGCAGAGGCCGCACCCCGCCTGCGCCAGGGAAGACACCGGCTGGCAAGTGATGACGGCTGCCCCGCCGCCTGATATCGAGAGTCCTAGGAGCTTGTCGGAGTTGAGTCCGACAAGCTCCTTAAGTCCGCCAGGCTGCTAGCGCGAGTTACTCGACGTTGGCGGCGAGCGGCCAGCGGGCACGCACGCGATACACCGGCCCCGCTTCGCCGGGCAGCGATTCCATCAGCGCAAAATCCCCGACCCGCCAGGCGAACGCAAGCGGCGGGAACGCTGCCGGCGCGCGAGCGTTGCGCATCAAAGTCACGTGCGCGCTGTACGCACGCGCATCGACGCGCAGATCCGCGGCGCGCAGGCCGCGCTCGAGCTCGCATACCAGCGTGCTCAATGCTTCTGGGGTCGCAAATGGCGCGGCCCACGCGATACGGTTGTGGCGCCAGTAGCCGGTGCTGCCGAAATCTAGGTGGATAGCGGCGTTGCGCACACCGGCGGCGATCGCCTCGAGACGCGGCAGCGCATCGAGAGCCACATTGCCCAGGAACGCCAGCGTCTGGTGCAGGTTGCCGCGCTTGACCAGGCGGCCCCCGGTGCCGCGCTGCAGTGCCTGCGCTGCGCTGTAGAGATGGTCACGCACGGTGTCGTCGGGCCACAACGCAAAGAAAAGCCGCACGCGGGGCGTCCGCTACGCATCACGCGGGGCTAACCGCGTCTGCGGCTGGCCGCCGCTCGATCAGCACCACCGCTTCCGCGGCGATGCCTTCGGCGCGTCCGGTAAAACCGAGCCCTTCGGTGGTCTTCGCCTTGACGCTGACGTCACATGACGGCGCACCCAGATCGGCGGCGATGTTCGATACCATCGCCGGTATATGCGGCGCGAGGCGCGGCTCCTGCGCGATGATCGTCGCATCGAGGTTCACGAGCCGCCAGCCGTTGCTCGACAGGAGTGTTGCGGTCTGTCGCAGCAGTCGGCGGCTGTCGATGCCTTCGTAGTCGCTGTCGGTGTCCGGGAAATGGCGGCCAATGTCGCCCAGCGCTGCCGCCCCGAGCAGCGCATCGCAGATCGCGTGCAGCAGCACGTCGGCGTCCGAATGCCCGGCAAGCCCCCGCGTGTGCGGTATGGTCACCCCGCCGATGACGAGTTTGCGCGCCGCCGCGAACGCGTGCGCGTCGAATCCATGGCCTATTCTCATTCAAATTCCTTTTTAACCACAGATGAACACAGGAACGCGGATAAAAACACACACTTGGGCCGTTGCTTATCCGTGCTTATCCGTGTTTATCCGTGGTTCCATGCTTTTCAAAATCGTTTTCGCTAATTCCAGATCCTGCGGGTATGTCACCTTGAGGTTGCGCGCGTCTCCCGCCACGAGCCGGGGACGCAGCCCCAGCCGCTCGACTGCGCAGGCTTCATCGGTGGCGACTGCAGGATCGGCCGCGCGCAACGCCTCGATCAGCAGACGATAGCGGAACATCTGCGGTGTCTGTGCCTGCCACAGGTTCTCCCGCGCCTCGGTGCGCACGACACAGCCGTGGGCATCGGCGCGCTTGAGCGTATCGACGATCGGCAGCGCGAGCAGCCCTCCCGTCGGATCGTCACGCAGTGCCGCGATCAGGCGCTCGAGCGCTGGCGCAGACAGGCAGGGCCGCACGGCGTCGTGGACGAGCACCCAGTCGGCGGCAGCGATCTCGTCGCGCGCGGCCATGAGGCCGTTGAAGACGCTGGCAGCGCGCGTATTGCCGCCGCAATAAAGCGGGGACATTCGCGACGCGTGGGGCCGCCAGTCCTGGCGCGCGAAATGGCCGTCGCCCTGCGCCAGCACGACGAAGACGCGCTCGATGGCGGGGTGCAATAGCGCGCGCACTGCGTAATAAAGCAGTGTCCGGCCTGCCAGCGGCAGATATTGCTTGGGCAAAGCCGCCCCCATGCGCGCGCCGCTGCCCGCCGCGGGTATAAGCGCATAAATCTTCGGCACCGAGGCCATCGTTAGCGATTGTAGCAGGCGCAACATCTTGATTTGACGGCGTTGCATTAAGGACCCGATCGCGCATGCGACCGCTCGCGCACGGCGCGCGAGGACTATAATCACCTCGGGCACCGCCTGCGCGCTGCAGGACCCGTGTGCCGATCCAAGGATTGCGGGTTCCCAGACGTCGTCCGCCTCAGATTCATCACGCGGAGGTTCCCGGTGAATACAGTGCGTCCACCTGCCGTCGCAGGCCTTTTCTATCCGGCAGCAGCTTCCGAACTCGCGCGCGATATCGATGCGCTGCTCGCCAGCGCGGCCGCCCGTGCGCGCGGCCAGCCGGTGCCAAAAGCGATCATCGCGCCGCACGCGGGCTACGTTTATTCGGGAGCGGTCGCAGCGACCGTCTACGCCCGGCTCGCCCCCATGCGCGGTCAGGTCACGCGCGTCGTGCTGATGGGGCCGGTCCACCGCGTGCCGGTGCGCGGGCTGGCACTGCCCGAAGCGCGCGCGCTCGCCACGCCGCTGGGCGAGATTGCCATCGACGCAGCCGCCGTCGAAGCGCTCGTCAGGCTGCCGCAAATCAGCGTCAACGCAGCGGCGCACGCGCCCGAACACTCGCTGGAAGTGCACCTGCCTTTTCTGCAGTCGGTACTCGAGCGGTTTTCCGTGGTGCCGCTCGCAGTCGGCGATGCCACGGCCGAAGAAGTCGCGCAGGTCCTCGATACGTTGTGGGGCGGCAGCGAAACGCTCATCGTCATCAGCTCCGACCTGTCGCATTACCTGAGCTACCGCGAGGCTCAGGCGGTCGACCGCGTCACTGCGCAGGCGATCCTTGATCTGCGCAGCGACATTTCGCACGAGCAGGCGTGCGGCGGCACGCCGGTCAACGGCCTGACGCTGGCGGCGCGGCGGCGCGGGCTGACCCCGGAACTGCTCGACCTGCGCAATTCGGGCGACACGGCGGGCGACCGCAGGCGAGTCGTCGGCTACGGTGCGTTCGCGTTTTACGAGTCCCCGCATGTCCGCTGAAATTCGGTCATCCGAAGCTGCCGCGCACGCCCCCGCTGCACGGCTGCCAGCGGACGCCGGCGGCATGCTGCTCGCGTTGGCGCGCGCCGCGATAGGCGTCAGGCTCGGCAATGTCGCGCCCATGGTCGACGATGCCGCGTGGCTGCGCGACCCGGGCGCGAGCTTTGTTACGTTGATGCGTGAGGACCGGCTGCGCGGGTGCATCGGGACGCTCGAAGCGCATCGGCCGCTGGGGGCGGACATACAGGCCAATGCCGTGGCCGCCGCGTTCAGCGACCCGCGCTTCGCGCCGCTTACCCCGGAGGAGTTCGGCGCCGTCCGCGTCGAGGTCTCGGTGCTGTCGCCGGTCGAGACCCTGACGTTCCGAGACGAAGCCGATGCGCTTGCGCAGCTGCGCCCTGCGGTCGACGGGGTGATCTTCGAGTACGGCCATCACCGCAGCACTTTTCTGCCGCAGGTGTGGGAGGACTTTCGCGACCCGGGCCTGTTCATGGGGCACCTCAAATACAAGGCCGGCCTGCCGCCTGATTTCTGGGATCGCGACGTGAAACTCGCTCGCTATACGGTTGCCAAATGGAGGGAGGGCAGCAGCGAGTTCCCCCACAGAGGACCGACTTAGCCATGTCAGTGCACCGCCATGCAGCCAGGCAGGCCGCGAGTTGTCGCCTCGCGACGCGGGCGCTGCGCGGCTCCGCCGCGGCGAGATGACTGCCATGGCTTATCCCGGCCGCTGGTGGCATATGCTCGACGACGGCCGGATGCAATGCGACCTGTGCCCACGCGACTGCCGCTTGCACGAAGGCCAGCGCGGCGCGTGCTTCGTGCGCCAGCGCAAAGACGACCGCATGGTGCTGACCACGTATGGCCGCTCGTCGGGGTTTTGCATCGACCCGATCGAGAAGAAGCCGCTCAACCATTTTCATCCCGGCTCCAGCGTGCTGTCGTTCGGAACCGCCGGCTGCAACCTCGCCTGCAAGTTCTGCCAGAACTGGGACATCAGCAAATCGAAGGACATGGACCGGCTCGCCGACCAGGCCACGCCGGCGGCGATCGCGCAGGCGGCGCTTGACGGCGGCTGCCGCAGCGTCGCTTTCACGTACAACGATCCGGTGATATTCGCGGAGTACGCGATGGATGTCGCCGATGCGTGCCGGGCGCGCGGCGTGGCGGCGGTCGCGGTGACCGCCGGCTATATTCATGCTGAAGCGCGCCGTGACTTCTACGCCAAGATGGATGCCGCGAACGTCGATCTCAAAGCGTTCACCGACGAATTCTATTTCAAGCTATGCGGTGCGCGCCTCGAGCCCGTGCTCGACACGCTCGTCTACCTCAAACACGAAACCGCGGTCTGGTTCGAGATCACGACTCTGCTGATCCCCGGCAAGAACGACAGCGTCGAAGAGATTACCGGCGAATGCGCGTGGATCATGCGCGAGCTGGGAGCGGACGTGCCGCTGCACTTCACCGCGTTCCATCCGGATTTCAAGATGACCGACATCGAGCGCACGCCCGCGGCGACCCTGCAGCGCGCGCGGCAGATTGCGATCGACACAGGGCTGAAATATGTCTATACGGGCAACATCCATGACACGGAAGGCGGCACGACTTTCTGCCCTTCGTGCCGCGCTCCCCTGATCGTGCGCGACTGGCACATCATCGTGACGAACGCCGTGACGCCCGACGGCCGGTGCCCGCACTGTTCGACCCGCATCGCCGGCACTTTCGACGCGGTACACGGGCGCTTCGGCAGGCGCCGCATTCCCGTCGCTGTGCGCTCGCCGGACGCGAGCTACTGAACACCGTCCGCGGCCGCGACTTCACCTGCGGGCGCAAAATACTGGCAGTTATTCCGGCCCGACTGCTTCGCCCGGTACATCGCAACGTCGGCGTTCATCATCAGCGTGGCGACGTCGCGGCCGTCGTCCGGATAAACGCTGATGCCGACGCTGCACGAAATATCCACCTCGTGCCGCTCGAGATGAAACGGCCGCGCCAGCTCGGCGAGGATTTTCTCCCCCACCCCCGCCGCGTCCTTCTTGCCGTTGATCTCGTGCAGCACGACGATGAACTCGTCGCCTCCTGCGCGCGCGACGGTGTCCTCTTTGCGGATGCAGCCCGCCAGCCTACGCGCCGCCGCCTTAAGCAGCTCGTCCCCCACCCGATGACCGTAGGCATCGTTCACCGGCTTGAAGCGGTCGAGGTCGACGAACATCACCGCAAAAGACTTGGCGCGGCGTTCGGCGTGGGCAACAGCCTGCGCCATTCTGTCGTCGAGCAGCACGCGGTTCGGCAGCCCGGTCAGACTGTCGTAGAGCGCTATATTGCGCAGCTGTTCGTTGGCGGCGTGCAGCGATTCCGCATGCTTGGCCGTGCGTGCTGCGAACTGCGCATCGAATGCCGAAATGACGAGCGTGAGCGCGAGTATCCCCACAGTGGCCGCGGCGATGATGGTCGCCATCATGCCCGGATTCAGGCCGCCGCTCGAGTCGGCGGCGAGACAAATGCTGCCGGGAGCGAACTGCGCGGCGGCCATCCCGGTGTAGTGCATACCGGTGATCGCGAGTCCCATCACGATCGCGCTGCCGAGCTTGGCAAATACGGCGGCCGCCGAATCAGACGATGCATTAAACGCCTGTATAATGACGTCTTTTCGCACTGCCCAAAGCCGGCAACACCATGAGGCACGCGTGCGCAGCGCTACGCGGCGAGCGCATGCCCCGCGGCTGCATCCCGATGAGTTCACTCCCGCATTGCGCGCGGCGCGGCACGCCGTCCCGGGCCGTCCCCGCTGAGCGAAGACCACAGGGCCCGAAGCCCTACCGCGCGGGCTCAAGCCGCGCTCCACGAT
>JBKJZR010000099.1:0-4984 GCA_046715035.1 Burkholderiales bacterium
GCTACTGCGAACAAGCCCGCGTTGGCAGACCCGGCGTCGCCGATGGCAAAAGTGGCCACCGGTATGCCTTTGGGCATCTGCACCATCGACAGTAGCGAATCGAGCCCCTGCAGGTGCTTTGACGGTATCGGCACCGCCAATACCGGCAGCGTGGTCTGGGCCGCCACTACGCCCGCGAGATGCGCGGCACCGCCTGCACCGGCGATGAAGCACTGCGCGCCGTGTTCTGCCAGCGTCTCGACCCACTCGACCAGCAGCGCGGGTGTGCGATGCGCGGACAGCGCGCGCGCCTCGTACGCGACTCCAAAATCCTTGAGTTGTCGCGCCGCATGCTGCATCACGTCCCAATCGTTCTGACTGCCCATGACGATACCGACCAGCGATTTTTTCACATCCCACCCCATGCCGCTTAGAGGACTCTATTTTAACGTATCCCGTACGTTTCACGGCGGGCTTCGCGCGTTGTGCAGCCTGCGGCGTGCTGCTAAAATTCATCTGTGTGAGAAACGTCCATAATCGGCGGCTGCGGCACGAACGTCAGCCCGCGTCGCGCATAGCCGATTATTCATGCGGCAATCAGCGGCCCGTTACCCGGGCGTAGCTGGGACAAAAAACCACTAAACCAAAGGATCCCAGTGACCACCAGCGTTGGCATGACCACCGGCAGCGAACTCACCGGCAAAGTGGCGTTGCTGACCGGCGGCGCACGCAACATCGGACGTGCGATCGCGCGCGCGCTGGCCGCGGCGGGCGCCTCCGTCATGGTGAATGCCCACACGTCGCGCGCGGATGCCGAGCGGACCGTGGCGATGATAGAGGAGGCCGGCGGCAAGGCCGCGGTACATATCGCCGACGTTACCGACGCGGCGGCAGTAGCCGCCATGGTCGACGCAACCGTCGCGAGATTCGCCCGGCTCGATCTGCTGATCAATAACGCGGCAATTCGCAAGGAAACACCCTTCGCCGAGATCAAGCTCGACGAATGGCGGCGCGTGCTGGCGATCGTGCTCGATGGCGCCTTCAACTGCACGCAGGCCTGCCTGCCCTACATGATGCGCGCGGGCGGCGGGGCGGTGATCAACATCGGCGGATTGACGGGCCACAAGGGCGCGACTGACCGCGCTCACGTCGTCACGGCCAAAGCGGGGCTCGCGGGCATGACCAAGGCGCTCGCGCTCGACCTCGCGCCGCATAACATCACCGTCAACTGCGTGGTGCCCGGAACCATCGACACAGTGCGCGGTCTGCCCGGCGCGCCGGAACGTCCCGGCCATCGCCGCGCCCTGCCGCCGGCTGGCCGCCGCGGCACGCCCGAGGAGATAGCGGCCATGGTGCGCATGCTGTGCGGACCCGATGCGCGCTACATCACCGGGCAGTCGATCCACATCAACGGCGGCGGGCTGATGCCCTGAGGGGCCGCCGCGCTAAGCAGCTCCTTAGGCAAAACCGCCCAGGAGAAAATGCGCAAGTATCGTCAGAAAAGCCATCGCAACGGCGTTGCTACGTGCCGACCGAGGTGAAACGGCTGTGGAATTAGACATTATTCAGAACAAACGGGGCGGTTTTGCTTTTAGCAGCCTGTCGCACCCGCTAAGTCCGACAGGCTGCTAGGAGATCCGGTTGTTCGATGCCGCACGACTCGCCGCCGCGCTCGCGCTCGCGTGCCTGGCCGCTCTCGCCGGAGCACAACAGTATCCCAGCAAGCCCGTGCGCGTCATCGTGCCCTTTCCTCCCGGGGCCGGCGTCGATATCGTCACGCGCTCTATCAGCCCCAAGCTGGGCGAGATGCTCGGCCAGCAGCTGGTGGTCGACAACCGCGCGGGCGCAGGCGGCAT
The DNA here is from genome assembly GCA_046715035.1 of Burkholderiales bacterium. Taxonomy (GTDB): domain Bacteria; phylum Pseudomonadota; class Gammaproteobacteria; order Burkholderiales; family SG8-41; genus PALSA-1004. The sequence continues at coordinate 1,836 of JBKJZR010000099.1, forward strand.
CCTGGGCGCCGAGCTTGCCGCGAAGGCGGTCCCTGACGGCTACACGCTGTTCATGGGCACTGCGGGCATACTGACGGTGATTCCGCATATGGCCAAAGCGCCCTACTCGCCCGAGCGGGATTTTGCGCCGGTCTCGCTGGTGGCCACCGTGCCGAGCATGCTCGTCGTGCATCCTTCGCTGCCCGCCAGGTCGGTCAAGGATTTGATTGCGCTGGCGCGCGCCAGGCCGGGCGCGATCAACTACGCCTCGACGGGTAATGGCACATTGCCGCACCTCGCCGCAGAGCTCTTCAAGTCGCAGGCAAAGGTCGACATGGTGCACATCCCGTACAAGGGCAGCGCGCCGGCGATGACCGATCTGCTGGGCGGACAGGTCGAAATCTTTTTCGGCAACGTGCTTTCGGTGATTCCCCAGGTGAAAAGCGGCAAGCTGCGCGGCCTCGCGGTCACCAGCTTGCAGCGCATGCCGGTCGCCCCCGATGTGCCCACGATGATCCAGTCGGGCTTTCCGGGATTCGAAGCCGGCACCTGGTTCGGTCTGCTCGTACCCACAGGCACGCCGCGCGAAATCATCGACCGGCTGCACGCCGAGATCGTCAAGGTGCTGCGGCTGCCCGAGAGCCAGGAACGGCTTGCCGGACAAGGCGCGACGACCGTTGGCAATACGCCCGCGCAGTTCGCCGAGTACATCCGCACGGAATCGGCCAAATGGGAAAAAGTCCTGAAAGCCTCCGGCGTGCGCGCCGACTGAGCCGATGGAAGCGACCCGCACGCTCGCGCGCTACCTCGTGCATTCGCACTACGAGGATATTCCGGACGCGATCAGGCACGAGGCCGCGCGCGCACTGCTGAACTGGGCCGGGTGCGCGATCGGCAGCTCGCGACACGAGACCGTCGAACGCGCGCTGGCGGCGCTGAGTCCCTTCGCGGGCGCACCCCAGGCCGCCTTGCTCGGCCGCAATGAGCGGGTCGACATCCTGCATGCGGCGCTGCTCAATGGCATCAGCTCGCACGTGCTCGATTTCGACGACACGCATGCGCGCGCGGTTCATCCCAGCGCGCCCGTGCTTCCCGCCATACTCGCGCTCGCCGAGTGGCGTCACATGAGCGGGACGCAGCTCTTGCACGCGTTCGTGCTGGGCGTCGAAGCGGAATGCCGCGTCGGGCTTTCGGTATTTCCGGAGCACTACACGGTGGGCTGGCACATCACCGGCACGGCCGGCGTCTTCGGGTCCGCCGCGGCGGCGGGCAAGCTGCTTGGCCTCGACGAGAGGCAGATGACCTGGGCACTCGGCATTGCCGCGACGCAGTCGGCCGGGCTGCGCGAAATGTTCGGCTCGATGTGCAAGAGCCTCCATCCCGGACGCGCCGCGCACAACGGTCTGACCGCGGCGCTGCTGGCTGCGCGCGATTTTACAAGCTCCGAGCGCGCGATCGAAGCGCCGCGCGGTTTCGCGCACGTGCTATCGACTAAATTCGACCCGGCGGTCATCACCGCTGAACTGGGTTCGCGCTTCGAGCTTGCGTCCAACATGTACAAGCCGTTTGCGTGCGGCCTGGTCGTCCACGCGGCCATCGACGGCTGCATCCAGCTGCGCAACCGCCATGGTCTCGCACCGGACGCGATCGAGCGCGTCGAGCTGACCGTTTGCCCGATCGTGCTCGAGCTCACCGCCAAGCCTGCGCCGCAAACCGGCCTTGAAGGAAAGTTCAGCATATTTCACGCAGCGGCAGCCGCCCTCATCCACGGCGCGGCGGGCGAAGCGCAGTTCAGCGACGCCTGCGTGCGCGACGCGCAGGTGGTGGCGCTGCGCGGGCGGGTGCATATCGAGGCGGATGAAACGCTGCGCCGGACCGAGGCGCATGCGACGGTCAAGCTCAGAGACGGCCGGACGCACAGCTGCCACGTCGAGCACGCGCTGGGCACGCTGCAGCGTCCGATGAGCGATACCGACCTCGAAGCGAAATTCCGCGACCTGACGCAGGACGTGCTCACGCCGCGGCAGAACGACGAGGTCATCAGGCTGTGCTGGACGGCCGCTGCGCTGCCGGACGCCGGTGCGATCGCGCGCGCCGCGGTTCCTGGCGTGCGCTGAGCCCCGCGTTTTTCGAACGTTCAGTCGGCGAGGATCCGATGGTACATACTGGCGCCATGAAGAAGAAACCCGCCCCCCAGGTGTCGTCGGTCATGCAGCAGCTGAGCGCTTACATCGCAGCGGCTGTGCGCAAGCCACTGCCGAAGACCGTCGTCGAGAAAACCAAGCATCACGTGCTCGACACGCTTGCGGCGATGGTGTCGGGGTCGCGCCTGCTGCCCGGAAAGAAAGCGATCTCGTACGTGAGCGCGCTCGGCGGTGCCAAGGAAGCCTGCGTCGTCGGCAGCCGGATACTGACGACCGCTGCCAATGCCGCACTGGCCAACGGCATGCTCGCCCATGCCGACGAGACGGACGATTCGCACGCCGCGTCGCTCACGCATCCCGGCTGCGGCATCGTGCCCGCGGCGCTGGCGATGGCCGAGCGCGAACGGCGCAACGGGACTGCGCTGCTGCGCGCGGTCGCGCTGGGGTATGACGTCGGCTGCCGGCTGACGCTGTCGCTCAATCCCTACGAGTTTCGCGAAGACGGCCATTCGACGCACAGCTTCGGACCGCTGTTCGGCGCGGCGGCGGCCGCCGGCGCGCTCGCTGGCTTCGATGCGCGCCAGGCCAGGCATCTCCTTTCATACGCGGCGCAGCAGGCCTCGGGGATTTCGTGCTGGATGCGCGATGAGGAGCACATCGAGAAAGCATTCGATTTCGGCGGCATGCCGGCGCGCAATGGCGTCTCGGCCGCAACCATGGTTGCGCACGGCTTCAGCGCCGTCGAGGATGTATTCGACGGCGAGCGCAATTTTTTCGTGGCCTACGGGCGCGCGCCCAAGCCCAGCGAGCTCGTGCGCGAGCTCGGCGCGAGTTATGAGATCATGAACACCAATATCAAGCGCTGGTCCGTCGGCTCGCCGATTCAGGCGCCACTCGATGCGCTGCTCGATGTGATGCGCGAGCATCAGGTCACGGCCGGGGACGTGGAGAAACTGACGGTGCGGGTCGCGCATCAGGGGGCGAACACGGTGAACAACCGCAACATGCCCGACATCTGCATGCAGC
>JBKJZR010000100.1:0-18423 GCA_046715035.1 Burkholderiales bacterium
CGCTGGGACAAACCGCGGGCCAGCGCATGCTGGCGGCCATCGGCGCAGAATTGCCCGCGATTGCACAGCGCGCGACTGAAATGGCGGATGACGAGCTCAGCAATTATGCGCCGGGGCTCGCGCTGGCCAGCAGCCGGCACGAGACTCAGTACAGCCGGCTGTTCCGTTCTTAATCATGCCGGGGACAACAAACACATGAGCCAAAACCAGCCGTTACGCGTCGGCATAGGCGGGCCGGTCGGCTCGGGCAAGACCGCGCTGACGCTGGCGCTGTGCCGCAGTCTGCGCGACCGCTACCAGCTGGCGGTCGTGACAAACGACATCTACACCGAGGAGGACGCGAGGTTTCTGGTGAGCCACGACGCGCTGACCCCGGATCGCATCATCGGCGTCGAAACCGGTGGGTGTCCGCACACGGCGATCCGCGAAGATGCGTCGATCAACCTCGAGGCGATTTCGCGCCTGACCGCCAGTTTCACCGATCTCGACATCATTTTCGTCGAAAGCGGCGGCGACAATCTGGCGGCCACGTTCAGCCCGGAACTGTCCGATTTAACCCTATATGTGATCGACGTCGCGGCTGGCGACAAGATCCCGCGCAAAGGCGGCCCGGGGATTACCAAGTCGGATCTGCTCGTCATCAACAAGATCGATCTCGCCCCTATGGTCGGTGCCTCGCTCGAGGTGATGGCGCGCGATGCCCGGAAAATGCGTGAGGATCGGCCGTTCGTCTTCAGCAATCTCAAGACCGGCGACGGGCTCGCGCAGATTGTGGCGTTTATCGAACACGAAGGATTGATGAAGGCGTGATCTTCATATGCCGCGATGCACTGCTGTGCGCCGGCGATGCGTAGGGTCGGCATCCGGTTGGTGTGTGCAGGGGTAACATCTGCCGCCCGCCTGCGGCAGAAGCGGCCTTGCCGGTCACATGCGATTCAGTGGCACGCACGACTCCCCTCACCGAGTCGGTTTGCGACCGCCTCAAGGGGCCGCACGCCGCGTCGCCCCGCTGACAAGCTGCCGGGCGGGAACCCGGCATTTCCCTATTTGCGCGTTTCGACCTGCGCCAGCGGCTCGTTGCTTACGGACGGCAGCGGGGGCCGCACCCGCGGCGGGCGCGGCGGGGCTGGCGGCTCGGCGCGCGATGCGGCGTTGATCTTGGCAGGGTCCGTTTCCACCTGAGCGAGATCCGGCGGCAGCACGAGTGGCAAGGGAGCTGCCGTGAGAGGGACGCTCTTCGCTACCCGCGGTGACATTTCGATCACGTTCTCCGGGGTGACCGGCGCGCGCTCGGGTGAAATGGGCGTCGCGGTCTCCGGGGCTGCGACTGCCGCCATAGCCTTTTCGACGAAAGACGCGCTGTCCCGGGGAGGCACGCTCGTATCGGGGTGCGTGACACCCCGGTCGCCGTGCACCGTGGTAACAGACGTGGCCTCAGCAGCCGAGAATACGTCGATTTGTTGCGGCGCGGGGAATGCGCTGGGCGACTGAGCGACCACCCCCGCTGCGGATGGCGAATCTGCTGCCGCGGGGGCGCTGTGTTCGCGGCCTTCGTGGCGGTCGCGACCGCCGCGCCGCCGGCGCCGGCCTCGTCCTTCACCGTCCTGCCGCGGTGCCTGCTCGCGGGGTTGAACTTCCGCGCCGGTGGCCGTTGGAGCTTCGATCGCCGCTGGTTCGGGGCGCGGGGCACGCGGCTGGTCATCGCGGGGAGGACGTGGCGGGCGCGCCTCGCGAGGCGGCCGCGGCTCACGGCCCTCGCTACCGCGGCTTCTCTGCTCGTGCGTATCCCCGCGATCGCCGCGCGGCGGGCCGGGAGGTCGCTCGCGCTGCGGTTGTCCTTCGCGTCGCGGCACGTTCGGGCGGGGACGGCGCTGGCCGCTGCCGCGGTCGACCCGCGCTGGGCGCTCGCCGCGTTCCACCGGCGCCGGGCGTTCTGCACTTGGCTGGGCCTGGGGCCCTTCCGGATGACCGCGTTTGAACCAGCCGAAGATCTTGCCGATGATCGAGGGCTCGGTCGCCAGCGCCGGCGGGGGCACCGCCGCTTCCCTGGCCTTCGGCTCGACGATAGGCGCAGGCTGCGCGGGGGTAATGCCCTGCACCGCCGCTTGCTGGCGCGGCACCGCAGGCTCGGCTTGGGACGACGGCAGGTTGGCCTCGGCTTTTTCCGGCATCGCGACCATCTCGTAGCTCGGCGGCGGTACGTCGGCCTGATTCAATTCCTCGTGCTTGAGCCGGGTCACCGTGTAGTTCGGGGTTTCGAGATGAATGTTCGGGATCAATACGATGTTGACTTTGAGGCGCGATTCGATCGAATGAAACTCGGCGCGCTTCTCGTTGAGCAGATAGGTCGCCACGTCGACCGGCACCTGCGCGTGCACCGCGCCGGTGTTCTCCTTCATCGCTTCTTCCTGAAGGATGCGCAGGATATGCAGCGCGGTCGATTCGATGCCGCGGATGTGCCCGGTGCCATGGCAGCGCGGACAGGGAATGTGGTTGCTTTCGGAGAGAGCAGGGCGCAGGCGCTGGCGCGACAGCTCCATCAGGCCGAAACGCGAGATCTTTCCCGTCTGCACGCGGGCGCGGTCCACGCGCAGCGCCTCGCGGAGGCGATTCTCGACCTCGCGCTGATTGCGCGTGCTTTCCATGTCGATGAAGTCGATGACGATGAGGCCACCCAGATCGCGCAGTCGCAACTGGCGTGCGAGCTCGTCAGCCGCTTCGAGGTTGGTGCGGAAAGCGGTCTCCTCGATATCTGCACCCCGCGTCGCGCGCGCCGAGTTGACGTCGATCGACACCAGAGCTTCGGTATGGTCGATGACGATGGCCCCGCCGGACGGCAGCGACACCTGGCGCGAGAACGCGGTTTCGATCTGGTGCTCGATCTGGAAGCGCGAAAACAGCGGTACGTCGTCCCGATAGAGTTTGACCCGATTGACGTTCGCGGGCATGACATGGCCCATGAATGCGCGCGCCTGTTCGTAGATCTCTTCGGTATCGATCAGAATTTCGCCGATATCCTGCTGGAAATGGTCGCGGATGGCGCGAATGACGAGGCTGGATTCCTGATAGATCAGGAAAGCGCCGTTCTGACCCTGCGACGCGCTTTCGACCTCGCGCCACAGCTGCAACAGATAGTTGAGATCCCAGTTGAGCTCTTCGACCGTGCGGCCGATGCCCGCCGTGCGGGCGATGACGCTCATGCCCTGCGGCACTTCGAGCTGATCGATCGTCTCGCGGAGCTCGGTGCGTTCCTCGCCTTCGACGCGCCGTGAGACCCCCCCGCCGCGGGGGTTGTTCGGCAGCAGCACGAGATAGCGTCCGGCGAGGCTTAAAAACGTGGTGAGCGCGGCACCCTTAGTGCCGCGCTCGTCCTTGTCGACCTGGACGATCAGCTCCTGCCCTTCGGCGAGGGCGTCCTGGATGCGTGCGCGTCCGGCGTCCGCGCCGGGTTTGAAATTGGCGCGGGCGACTTCCTTGAAAGGGAGAAATCCGTGCCTCTCGCTGCCGTAGTCGACGAAGGCAGCCTCGAGGCTGGGCTCGATGCGGGTGATGACACCCTTGTAGATGTTGCTCTTGCGCTGCTCTTTTCTGGCCGATTCGATATCCAGATCGAGCAGCTTCTGACCTTCGACTATCGCGACGCGCAGTTCTTCAGATTGCGTTGCATTGAACAGCATGCGTTTCATTTTGTTCTTCTCCCGCGCTCATCGTCACGGGATGGACAACCCGCGCGGCCCGCAGGCCGCACGTCATCGTTCAGTCACGCAGTTCGGACATTTTCGCTGTGACTCGTTAGCCAATGACTTCGCGGTTGCCGTTGGAATCGGTTTAGGAGCAGCGCCGGACCGCTATCCCACCATGGGATCGGTGCGCGGAGCGCTGCTGCGTCAAAATCGAGTGGGTGCCGTGAGCGCGCAATTCAACTACCATCGCTACTTTTTGTGGTGAGCGACATTAACCATTTGAGTAACCGCCTGTCGCGGGTTGATGCCCGGCACTTCCGCTCGCGGGCGGCAGCATTTCGGCGCCCGGCCGGCCCCGCCTGTCGCTGCGACGAAAACGCTCGCCAGTCAACTACAGATGCCGGGGCGAAAATCGTCCAACAGGCTGTTAGCGCCAAATAGTATAAGCAAAATGAAGGATTTGAGCAAAGACGCCGCAACCAGGCGCCGTATCGGCGAGGAAGCGTCGGGGCAGCGGGTGGATAACTACCTGCTCAAAATTCTCAAGGGAGTCCCGAAAAGCCACGTTTATCGGATCCTGCGCAGCGGTGAGGTCAGAGTCAACAGCCGCCGCGCCAAACCGCACTACCGGCTGCAGCCCGGCGACGAGCTGCGGGTGCCGCCGGTGCGCACCGCTGCGAGTGGAGGGACAGTCGCACCACGCCCGAACCCGTTGCTCGAGGCGGCTTTGCTGTTCGAGGACGAATTCCTGCTGGCGCTCGACAAGCCCGCCGGAATCGCTGTGCATGGCGGCAGCGGCGTGAGCTTTGGCGTAATCGAGCAGTTCCGCGCGCAACGCCCGCAAACGCGCTTTCTGGAGCTCGTGCACCGGCTCGATCGCGACACCTCGGGCGTTCTGCTCCTCGCCAAAAAACGCAGTGCGTTGACCGCGTTGCATCATCAGTTGCGCGAAGGTCTGGTCCGCAAGATCTACAGCGTGCTCGTGAAAGGCCGCTGGCCGAACGCCAGGCAAAGCGTGCGGTTGAACCTGCACAAATATGTAACAGGCGCAGGCGAGAGGCGGGTAGCGGTTCACCCCGCCGGACAGGAATCTCATACCATTTTCGAGCTCGAGCGCGCGGGAAAGGAATTCAGCCTGTTGCGGGCGGAGCTCAAGACTGGACGCACCCACCAGATCCGCGTGCATCTCGCGCATCTCGGGTTCCCGATCGCCGGCGACGCCAAATACGGCGATGCGGCCCTCAACCAGCGTCTCGCACGCGGCGGCCTGAAGCGCATGTTCCTGCATGCGAGCCGCATCGATTTCGAGCATCCCGGCACTGGCGCCACACTCAGTCTGGAAGCGCCCCTTCCGCCGCAGCTGCAGAATTTCCTCGGGGATATATGAGCCGGCGCTTCGAGCTGCTCGTCTTCGATTGGGACGGCACACTGATGGATTCCACCGCACTTATCGTGGCATCGCTACAGGCGGCGTGTCGCGACCTCGGCCTGCCGGTTCCTTCGGACGAGCGCGCTCACCATATTATCGGACTCGGCCTGCACGACGCGATGGCGCACGTGCTGCCCGACACCGATCCTGCCGACTATCCACGGGTCGTCGAGCTTTACGGCATGCATTTCCGCCGCGGTGATCCGACGACACCGCTATTTCCGGGCGCTGCCGAGGCGCTGCGCGAGCTGAGGGCGCAAGGCTACCTGCTGGCGGTGGCGACGGGGAAAAGCCGCCGCGGCCTCGATCGGGCGCTGGAAAAAAGCGGCTTGGGCGCGCTGTTCCATGCCACGCGCTGCGGTGAGGAATCGGGCAGCAAACCGCACCCGGGCATGCTCCATGATCTGATTGGCATGCTCGGCACCGCGCCGGCGCAGACGCTGATGATCGGGGATACCACACATGATCTGCAGATGGCGATCAACGCCGGCGTGGCAGGCCTGGCCGCGGCGTACGGCGCACATCCGCGCGATGAGCTCGTCGCGCTCAATCCGCTCGCCTGCGTGGATCAGCCGCAAGAGCTCTGGGAATGGCTGATACAGCAGGCGTAATCTGCGACAGCGCAGCGCTCGTCGACGGCGGCAAGGGAGTGCGGTTCTTGCTGACGCGCTACGGCCGCGATCTCGCGGCGTTCGCGGTGCGTTACGACGGCACGGTCTACGCATACCTGAATAATTGCGCCCACATTCCCATTGAACTCGACTGGATCGAAGGCGAATTCTTCGACGCATCCGGGTTATACTTGATCTGTTCAACGCATGGCGCGACGTACGAGCCGGAGTCGGGCCGGTGCGTTTGGGGACCCTGCAAGGGACAGCGGCTCACCGCACTCCACGTCGAAGAGCACAACGGCAAAGTCTATTTGAGGGACGCAACGCATCATGGCTGACTTGGGCCCCGGCAGCACGGGAGAAGGGTGGGAACGCAGGACGCTCGAAAAAATCGCGCTGGCAGCGGTCACCGAGCAGCGCGCCGCGCGGCGCTGGGGTATCTTATTCAAGTCGCTGATCCTCATCTATCTGTTCGCGGTCCTCTTCATTGGCATGGGCTGGATCAAGCGCGGCGACTACAAGTCGCCGGGCAAGCACACCGCGCTGATCGAACTGCGCGGCGTGATTGCCGCCGACAGTCTCGCCAGCGCGGACAACATCACGTCGGGGCTGCAGGCGGCGTTCAAGGACGCGAACACGCAGGGCGTGGTGTTGCGCATCAACAGCCCGGGCGGAAGCCCCGTGCAGGCGGGGTACATCAACGACGAGATCAAGCGACTGCGCGCCCAGTACCCGAATATTCCGCTGTATGCGGTCGTCGAAGACATCTGCGCATCGGGCGGCTACTACGTGGCGGTCGCTGCGGACCAGATTTACGTCGACAAGGCGAGCATCGTGGGCTCGATCGGCGTGGTGATGGACGGCTTCGGTTTTACCGGCACCATGGAGAAATTCGGCGTCGAGCGGCGCGCCATCAGTGCCGGGGAAAACAAAAAGTTCCTGGACCCGTTCTCGCCCCAGAATCCGGCGCACCGCGAGTTTGCCGAGAAAATGCTCACTGACATACACCAGCAGTTCATCACCGTCGTGCGCAGCGGCCGCGGCAAGCGCCTCAAGGAAAGTCCGGATATCTTCAGCGGTCTGGTGTGGGTAGGCCAGCGCAGCATCGAGCTCGGGCTCGCCGATGCGCTGGGCAACGTCGAGTCGGTGGCGCGCGACGTAATCAAGGCCGAGGACGTTATCGATTTTACGCCGCGCGAGAACATCGCCGAGCGCGTGGCGCGCAAATTCGGCGCCGCGATGGCTGAAGCCGCGCTTAAATTTTCCGTGAGCGGCGGCGCGCAGTTGCGCTGATGCTCAACGCGCGTAAAGCATAAACACGCTCGGCCGCCGGCCGATCGTCGCTGGATATTTTTTCCATTCCTGCATCGTCGCGCTGCGCACCGTTTCGGTCGCCTGCGTGAGGTCGCTGGCAACACATAATCTCGTTTTTGCCCCGCATGTCTCGAGCAGCACGCTGAGCAGCGCGTCGTTGCGATACGGTGTCTCGATGAAGATTTGCGTGGCGTCGGCGGCGCTGGACGCGCGCTCGAGCCTGCCGATCTCGCGGCGGCACTCGTCCTTGGGAACTGGCAGATAGCCATGAAACGCGAAGCGCTGCCCGCTGAATCCCGAGGCCATCAGTGCCAGCAGCAGCGATGCGGGCCCGATGTGCGGAATTACCCGGATCTGCCGGGCGTGGGCTGCGGCAACCAGCAACGCTCCGGGGTCGGCGATCGCCGGACAGCCGGCTTCTGACAACACGCCGGCGCTGCGGCCGTCGCACAATGGTTGCAGCAGCTGAGCGGCGCGCGCCGCATCACTGTCCTTGTCGAAGTGCTCGAGATAAAGCTGCCGCACCGGCATCGGATGCGCTGCAGCCCGCAGGAAGCGGCGCGCGCTTTTTTCGTTTTCGACGATGAAATAGTCGAGTCCTGCAATCGAATTGAGTGTCGATTGCGGGAGTACTGCGCTGGCGGCATCGCTGCCGCCCAGGGTGACTGGAATAAGGTGGAGCGTGCCGACCTGCTTCATGGCAGCTCGAGGCCCTCGTTACGCAGCATGTCGCACAGGCGGATCAGCGGCAAGCCGATCAAGGCGGTGGGATCGTCGCCTTCCAGCTTTTTTACCAGTGCGATCCCCAAACTCTCGATGCGGGCGCTGCCGGCGCAATCGTAAGGCTGCTCGGCTGTGAGGTAGCGCTCGATCTGCGCATCGGCAAGCCGGCGCATGTGCACCACCACCGGCACCACCGCTTTCTGGGCGCGACCGCTGCGGGCATTGAGCACGCAGAGCGCGGTAAGAAAAGTCACTGGGCGTCCACGCATCAAGCGCAGTTGGCGCACCGCCTGCTCATGGTCGCCCGGCTTGCCGAGCAGGATGCCATCGACGGCCGCAACCTGGTCGCAGCCAATGATCAGCGCCTCGGGGAAGCTCGCCTGCGTCATAGCTGCTTTGGCGCTGGCAAGCCGCACGGCCAGCGCGCGTGGGGCTTCCCCCTTCAGAGGACTCTCGTCAATGCCCGGCGTCACGGTGACGAAAGGCAGGCGCAGCCGCTCGAGCAATTGCCGGCGATAGGGCGACGACGACGCCAGGACGAGCTGCCGCACGGGGGTGGCGGGCGGCTGGTCAGTCACGAAACGCGTCCCGTCAGCGTGTAACCGCGCAGGTCAGCTGCAAGACCGGCCGTCCCGCGGCCCGCGTGATCGTTGGCACTCAGTCTAAGTCCCTGCAGTAAATGGATTTTCCGATACTCTGTTTTGACAGAAAACAGCGAAAATACTATCATGCGCAGCTTGCGTCGACAGGCCGCTGCCGCGTGCTGGCGAGATCCGGTGCAGACAGCGCAGAACTCGGGACAGGCGATGCTGGAGGCGCATGTGGTCATCGACAACCTGGAAATTGCGCGCACCGGCGCCGAATTGCAAGGCGAGTTGGCGGTCGCGCGCCTGGAACGGCTTGCCGACAGTCTGTTCGATAGTGACGGGCAGGTACGCTTCAGCATTCGCGGTCGGTATGACGCGCTAAGTCGGCCGCGGCTGGAAGTGAGCGTCGCCGGCGAGCTCAACCTCAGGTGCCAACGCTGCCTGGGCAAGCTGCCGTTTCCGCTGGCGGTGGAATCCAGTCTGCTGGTATTGAGCGAGGGCAGCGCTGCGGGGTCCGCGGATATCGATGACCTCGACGGCGTGCCCGCCAGCACCCGCTGCGATGTTCATGCGCTGGTCGAAGACGAAGCGCTGCTCGCTCTGCCGTATGCGCCGCGCCATGGCGACGGCCAGTGCAGCACGGCGCTCGATCTGGATCAGGACCGCGCCGCATCACCGTTTGCCGCGCTTGCCGCAATCAGGCAAGAGCGCGCCCAGAAGTAAATTTAGAGGAGTTTTTCAGATGGCTGTCCAGCAGAACAAGAAATCGCCTTCCAAACGCGGAATGCACCGCTCGCACGATCGTTTGTCCAAGCCGTCGCTCGCGGTAGAGCCGACCACCGGGGAAGTTCACCTGCGGCATCACATCAGCCCGACCGGGTTTTACCGCGGCAAGAAAGTTGTCAAGTCCAAAGGCGATTAACCGCTGAACGCGAAGTCAGGGCCGCCACGGAGCTCGTCGCGGACCGCACGCGCACGCCAGGCAGCCACGAGGAGGTCCGATGGAGGTAACGGTCGCCATTGATTGCATGGGCGGCGATCATGGCCCGCACGTGACTGTGCCCGCCGCACTCGATTGTCTGCGCCGTACCGCGGGGATGAAAGTCATCCTCGTGGGATTGGAAGAGCTAATCGTAGAGGAGCTCCGCAAGCTCGACGCCAGCGCCGAACCGCGCCTGACGGTACAGCATGCGAGCGAAGTCGTCGGCATGGACGAGTCGCCTGCGGTCGCGCTGCGCAGCCGGCGCGATTCGTCGATGCGCATCGCGGTCAACCTGGTGAAGGAGGGCACCGCGCACGCCTGTGTGAGCGCCGGCAACACCGGCGCGCTCATGGCGATTTCCCGTTTCGTTTTGAAAATGCTGCCCGACATCGAACGGCCGGCGATCTGCTCGGTATTGCCAACGCTCACCGGCCACACCTACGTCCTCGATCTTGGCGCGAACGTCGATTGCACGGCCGAGCACCTGCTGCAGTTCGCGGTCATGGGTGCCACCCTGGTGAGCTCGGTCGAGAACAAGCAGCAGCCGAGCATCGGCCTGCTCAACATCGGCGAGGAAGAAATCAAAGGCAATGAAGTGGTCAAGCAGGCCGCGGAGCTGATGCGCGGCAGCGGGCTCAATTTTTACGGCAATGTCGAGGGCGACGATATCTACAAGGGCACGACCGACGTCGTCGTCTGCGACGGTTTCGTCGGCAATGTGGCGCTCAAGACTTCGGAGGGGCTGGCGCGCATGCTGGGAACGTATCTGCGCGAGGAATTCAATCGCGACCTGCTGAGCAGGCTCGCCGGCGTGGTGGCCCTGCCCGTCATCAAGGCCTTCAAGCGACGTGTCGATCCGCGCCGTTACAATGGCGCGAGCCTGCTCGGACTGCGCGGCATCGTGGTCAAGAGTCACGGCTCGGCAGACCGGCTGGCGTTCGGCGTCGCGATTGGCCGTGCGGTCGAGGAAGCGCGCGGCGGAGTGCTCACCCATATCACCGAGCGCATCTCGGCGATACACGAGGGCGTGGCGTGACCTATTCACGCATCGTCGGGACCGGCGGTTATCTGCCGGCCAGGCGCGTTGCGAATGCCGATCTGGAGAAATCCCTCGACACCTCGGACGAGTGGATCTATACGCGCACCGGCATACGCCACCGCCACATCGCTGCCGATGAGGAGCGTACCAGCGACCTCGCGCTCGCGGCCAGCCTGAAGGCCGTCGAGGCGGCCGGCATTCGTCGCGAGGATATCGGGCTGATCATCGTGGCCACGACGACGCCCGACATGATTTTTCCCAGCACTGCGTGCATCCTGCAGGCCAAGCTCGGCATCCACAACTGTCCCGCCTTCGACGTTCAGGCAGTATGCAGCGGCTTCATCTACGGGTTGTCGATTGCGGACCAATTCATGCGCGCGGGCGATACCCCCTACGCGTTGGTCGTCGGCGCCGAAATCTATTCGCGCATACTCGACTGGAGCGATCGCGGCACGTGTGTGCTCTTCGGGGACGGCGCAGGCGCAGTCGTGCTGAAGGCGAGCGACGCGCCCGGCATACTCTCGACGCATCTGCACGCCGATGGCAGCTATCAAAACCTGCTGTCGGTACCGGGAACGGTGTGCGGCGGGAAGGTCCAGGGCACCCCTTTTCTGCGCATGGACGGCAATGCCGTATTCAAGTTCGCGGTCAAGGTGCTCGACGAAATCGTCGGCGAGGCGCTCGCCAAGAACAAGCTGCAAAAATCCGATATCGACTGGCTGATTCCGCATCAGGCCAACATCCGGATCATCCAATCGACCGCCAGGAAGCTGGGCATGAGCATGGAAAAAGTGGTGGTGACGGTCGACCGTCACGGCAATACCTCGGCAGCATCGATCCCGCTCGCCCTTGATGAAGCCGTGCGCGATGGCCGCATACGTCCCGGCCAGCACGTACTGCTCGAAGGCGTGGGAGGGGGTTTCACCTGGGGTGCAGTACTCGTCAAATGGTAACGACGATTCCGGCTGCGGCTGCTGGCCCGCGCGGGGAGCGCTCGTGGGGCTCCGCATGAATAGCCTCGCACTGGTATTCCCGGGGCAGGGATCGCAGTCCGTGGGCATGATGCAGGGCTTCGCCGAGTCGCAGGTCGTGCGTGATACGTTCGCGGAAGCTTCCGAAGTTCTCCGGCAGGATCTTTGGCACCTCGTCAGCGCCGGCCCGGAAGACGAGCTCAATTCGACCGTGAATACGCAACCCGTAATGCTGGCGGCAGGATATGCCGTATACCGGGCATGGGAACGGGCCGGCGGTGCCCAGCCGGCTTTTGTCGCGGGGCACAGTCTGGGCGAGTATACGGCGCTGGTTGCGGCCGGCGTCATCGCCTTCAGCGCAGCGCTGCCACTGGTGCGTTTTCGCGCGCAAGCGATGCAGGAGGCAGTTCCCCTGGGCAGCGGCGCAATGGCGGCGATCCTCGGGCTCAAAGACGACGAGGTGCGTGCGGCGTGCAGCGCGGCTGCGCAGGGCGAAGTCGTCGAGCCGGTCAACTTCAATGCGCCCAGCCAGGTGGTGATCGCGGGACACACGGCTGCAGTGGAAAGGGGTGCCAAGGAGGCCAAGGCGCGCGGTGCGAAGCGTGCAGTGATGCTGCCGGTCAGCGCGCCTTTTCACTCGACCCTGCTGCAGCCTGCGGGGCGCCGTCTCGCCGAATACCTGAAGGACGTCGAGTTCCACGCGCCGCGAATTCCCCTGGTCAACAACGTCGACGTCGCTGTGGTCAGCGACCCAGAGCGAATCAAGGAGGCATTGACACGGCAGGCGAGCACCGCGGTGCGCTGGGTCGAGGTGATCCAGCATCTGGCGCGGACTGGAGTAACGCATGTCGCCGAGTGCGGCCCGGGGAAGGTGCTGGCCGGTCTTACCAGGCGCATCGACAGCGGCCTGCGCAGCCTCGCGATCAGCGATGCACCGGCCCTGGTCCAGGCGCTCGAAGCGTGCAGGGCGGAATGATGCTCGACGGACAGATAGCACTGGTGACGGGCGCTTCGCGGGGCATAGGCAAGGCGATCGCGCTCGAGCTCGGCAGGCAGGGCGCAGTCGTCGCAGGAACCGCCACCGGCGATGCGGGAGCTGCGGCGATCGGCCAATATCTCACTGCAGCCGGGATTACCGGTGCGGGCTATACCTTGAATGTCAACGACGCGGCGCAGGTGGAAGCGGTCACGTCTGCAGTGCAAAAGCAGCTCGGCGCGATCTCCGTTCTCGTCAACAATGCCGGCATTACGCGCGATAACCTGCTGCTGCGCATGAAGGACGAGGAGTGGGACGACATCATGTCGACCAATCTCAAAGCAGTCTACCGTCTGTCCAAGCTCGTGATCCGGTCGATGATGAAAGCGCGCAGCGGCCGCATCATCAATATCACTTCGGTCGTGGGCGCCACGGGCAATGCCGGGCAGACCAACTATGCGGCGGCCAAAGCCGGGCTGGCCGGCTTCAGCAAATCGCTGGCGCGCGAGATCGGCAGCCGCAACATCACGGTAAACTGCGTCGCCCCCGGTTTTATCGAAACCGATATGACGCACTTCCTCGACGATAATCAGCGCACTGCGTTGCTCGGTCAGATCCCGCTCGGGCTCCTCGGCGCCCTTGCCGATATTGCCGGCGCAGTGGCGTTTCTGGCATCGCCTGCGGCGGCGTACATCACGGGGGCAACACTTCATGTCAACGGCGGCATGCACATGGATTAGGTATGCATTCCAGGAGAAGCTTTTTCGGCAATGAGCACGCCGTCGTCCCTCACCCCCGCCCCTCACCCGCCAGCAGGAGAGGGGCGTGATCAGATCGCTGCTCAGGGTCGCAGGCGATAAGCAATGGTTCGGCGGCATGCACATGGATTAATATGCACCGCTATGCGGTTAGGTGACACACGGCGGATTTGGTAAAATACGCCGCCCGTCCAACTCAATCCACTCCCGAGAAAGGGACATCGATGGAAAACATAGAGCAGCGCGTAAAGAAGATCGTAGCCGAACAGCTGGGCGTGAACGAAGCCGACGTCAAGAACGAGTCTTCGTTCGTCAACGATCTTGGCGCCGATTCGCTCGATACTGTCGAACTGGTGATGGCGCTCGAAGAGGAGTTCGAGTGCGAAATCCCCGATGAAGAAGCCGAGAAGATAACGACCGTGCAGCAAGCCACCGATTTCATCAAGGCCCACCTCAAGTAAATCCTCCGTTCCGGCGCACCAAATTCCTTTGGCAAAACGCAGAGTAGTCATCACCGGTCTCGGCATCGTCTCGCCGGTCGGGATCGGCGTCGGCGAGTCGTGGGCGAACATCGTGGCCGGCCGCTCCGGAATCGGCCCGATCACGCGTTTCGATGCGAGTGCTTTTCCCACCCGCATCGCGGGCGAGGTCAAGGGCTTCGACGTAGCGAAATGGCTGGCACCGAAGGAGGCACGCCGCTTCGACACATTCATCCACTACGGGCTCGCCGCGTCGATCGATGCGCTGCGGGATTCGGGACTCGACCTCGACCGTGAAAGCCGCGAGCAGGTCGGCGTGTGCATCGGCTCTGGAATCGGCGGTCTGCCGCTGATCGAGTCGACGCACGACGCGATGCTCGCTGGGGGCGTGCGCAAGATCTCGCCGTTCTTCGTGCCTGGGTCGATCATCAACATGATCGCCGGCCAGCTGTCGATCATGTACGGTCTGAAGGGCCCGAACCTGGCGCTGGTCACCGCGTGCACGACTGCCAACCACTGTATCGGCGAAGCGGGCCGCCTGATCGAGTACGGCGACGCCGATGTGATGGTCGCGGGCGGAGCCGAGGCCACCGTGTCGCCGCTCGGCGTCGGCGGTTTTTGCGCCGCGCGCGCGCTGTCGACACGCAACGATGCGCCGCAGAAGGCGAGCCGCCCATGGGACGTCGATCGCGACGGCTTCGTCCTCGGCGAAGGCGCAGGCATCCTCGTGCTGGAAGAATACGAGCACGCGAAAAAGCGCGGCGCCCGCATTTACTGCGAGCTCGCAGGCTATGGCATGAGCGCCGATGCGCACCATATCACGGCGCCTTGCGAAGACGGCGAGGGCGCGGCACGGTGCATGGCGAATGCGCTGCGCAACGGCAGTGTCGAACGCGATGCCGTCGACTACATCAATGCGCACGGCACTTCGACGCCACTCGGCGACATCGCGGAGACGGTTGCGGTGAAGCGCTGCTTCGGCGAATGGGCGCAGCATCTGGCGGTGAGCTCGACCAAGTCGATGACGGGGCATCTGCTGGGGGCCGCCGGCGGCATCGAAGCGGTATTCTCGGCGCTGGCGGTACATCGGCAAATTGCTCCGCCCACCATCAACCTCGACAACCGGGATCCGCGATGCGACCTCGATTACGTGCCGAACACGGCGCGGGAAATGAAAATCGGCGTCGCGATCTCGAATTCGTTTGGCTTCGGCGGCACCAACGGCAGTTTGGTGTTCCGCGTCGTCTGAGCGGCGGGCCGCGCGATCGGCCCGGTGCAGCGAGTCTGGCCAGCGCCATGCACCTTATCAACGGCAGTGAGCGTGGGTCGGTCAGCGCCGACGATCGCGGCCTCATGTACGGGGACGGGGTGTTCCGCACGTTCCTCCTGGTCGCAGGCAAGCCGCAGATGTGGCAACTCCAGTATGCAAAGCTCGCCGCCGACTGCGCGGTGCTGCGTATTGGCTGTCCGGAGAAGGCGTTATTCGAGGCGGATCTGGCGGCCGTCGCCGGCCGCTATCCCGATTGTGTGGTCAGGATCGTCGTCACGCGCGGCAGCGGTCCGCGAGGTTACGCCATTCCCGAGTATACGATCCCGACGCGCGTCGTCTCCGCCGGACCGCTGCCCGTATATCCTCCGGGACGATACACCGATGGCGTGCGCGTTCATCTGTGCCGCACCCGGCTCGCTCTTCAGCCGGCGCTGGCCGGCGTGAAGCACCTCAACCGGCTCGAAAACGTGCTGGCGAGATCGGAATGGCGCGATCCAGCGGTCGCCGAGGGATTGATGTGCGACAGCGAAGACAACGTCATATGCGGCACCATGAGCAACCTCTTTCTCGTCGAGGGCGGCCAGCTTGTCACGCCGCGGCTAACACGCTGCGGCGTCACCGGCGTGCAACGCCAAAGCATCCTCGACCTCGCGCAGAAGAATGGCGTCGAGAAGCGGACAGGCGACGTCAGCATCGACCGGCTGTTCGCTGCCGACGAGCTGTTTCTGGTCAACAGCGTCATCGGTGTCTGGCAGGTGGCTGCGCTCGAACGCAGGCGCTGGGAAAAGGGAACTGTGACGACGCAGGTCCGGGCATGGCTCGCCGCAGTTCATGAACATTTTTAGGCGCGGGGTGCTGTGGGCGCTGTGGGGCGCGGGCCTGTGCGTGTTCGCGTTTACGGTATGGCTGTTTGCCTACTCCTTCATCGAAATGGACGTCGCGAAGGCCCCATTGCAGTTCACATTGCAACAGGGCAGCAGCCTGCGCAGCGCGGCGCGCCAGATGCACGCCGCAGGGGCGCTCAGCTCGCCTTCGCAATTCGAGTTGCTCGCGCGGCTGCGCGGCGACGCCGCGCGCATACAGGCCGGCAGTTACGAGCTCGATGGCAGCATCTCTCCCCACGCGCTGCTGCGCAAGATCACCTCGGGCGACCAGGCGCAGGAGAAGATGGTTTTCGTCGAAGGCTGGACGTTCAGGCAGATGCGCGCGGGTCTCGATGCGCATAACGCGATCCGTCACGATACCCGCGGACTGAGTGACGCCGAGGTACTGGCGCGGCTCGGTATCGCACTGCCTTCAGCGGAGGGGCTGTTTTACCCCGACACCTATTATTTTGCGGGCGGCACGAGCGATATCGCGGTTTTGCAGCGCGCCTATCGCGCGATGCAGGAACAACTTGCGACGTTGTGGAGCGCGCGCACGAGCGGCCTGCCGCTGGCAACTCCCTATCAGGCGCTGATCCTCGCATCGATCGTGGAAAAGGAAACAGGGCAGGCGGCGGAACGGCCTTTAGTCGCCGCCGTCTTCATCAACCGCCTCCGGCAGGGCATGCGGCTGCAGACCGATCCCGCCGTGATTTACGGGCTGGGCGATGCATTCGACGGCAACCTGCGCAGGCCGCATTTGCAGACCGATGGGCCTTACAACACGTATCTGCGGGAAGGGCTGCCGCCGACGCCGATCGCCATGCCGGGGCTGGATGCGTTGCGCGCGACGCTCAATCCCGCGCCAAACGATGCGCTTTATTTCGTCGCCCGCGGCGACGGTACCTCGCATTTCTCGCGCACGCTGGCCGAGCATGAACGCGCCGTGACAAAATATCAGCGGCGCGGCATCCGCTGAGCCCTCGTACCGTGCGCGGCAAGTTCATCACACTCGAAGGCATCGACGGCGCCGGCAAGAGCACGCATGCGGCGTGGCTCGCGGAGCATTTGCGAAGGCAGGGCTATTCGGTGTGCGCGACGCGGGAGCCCGGCGGAACGGACTTGGGGGAACGGCTGCGTCAGCTGCTGCTCGATCCGCGCAGCAGGATGAATGCGGAAACCGAAGCGCTGTTGATGTTCGCCGCGCGCCGCGAGCACCTGGATCGGGTCATCGAGCCCGCGCTGTTGCGCGGTGCGTGGGTGGTTTGCGACCGCTTCGCCGACGCATCGTTCGCCTACCAGGGCGGCGGCAGCGGCGTCGAGTGGCAGCGGCTGGAGATACTGGAGGAGTGGGTGCTGCGCGGGCTGCAGCCCGCTATGACCCTGCTGTTCGACGTCGAGCCCCAGCTGGGGAGGGCGCGGGCGAAGGGAGCGCGCGAGGCCGACCGCTTCGAGCAGGAACGCAACGATTTCTACGAGCGCGTGCGGGCAGCCTATCAACGCCGTGCCGATGAGGCGCCGGCGCGTATCAAAGTCATCGATGCAGGCCGCGACATCGGCGCGATCCAGCACGAGCTCGCGGATCTGATGAGCGCCCTATGCTGAAGGTTTATCCATGGCAGGAGTCGCAATGGCAGGCGCTGCTCGCGCGCAAATCCGCGCTGCCCCACGCCCTGTTGTTCAAAGGCCAGGCGGGCACCGGCAAGCTCGAGCTCGTGCGCAAGCTCGCGCAGTCGATCGCCTGCGAATCGGCAGCGCCGGAGGGTGCGGGATGCGGCGTATGCCGCAGCTGCCGCTGGTTTGCGGCCGGGACGCATCCCGATTACCGCGAGCTGTTGCCGGAAGCGTTGCGTCCTCCGGCCGACGAAGAAGCCAGTGCGCGCGGCCGCAATCCGCGCGAGGAGATTGTGGTTGACGACATCCGTGCGCTTGGAGATTTCATCAACCTGAGCGCTCATCTGCCCGGGGGGAAGACCGTCGTCGTGCATCCTGCCGAGACCATGAACCGCAATGCCGCCAACGCGCTGCTCAAGAGCCTCGAGGAGCCCCCTCCCGGCACGCGCTTCATGCTCGTCACGCATCGTGCGGGTTATTTGCCGGCGACGATCGTCAGCCGCTGCCAGCAGGTGGCTTTGCCCACGCCACCGGCACAGGCGTCGGCGCGCTGGCTCGTCGAGCAGGGCGTCAGCGAACCCGGGCTGCGGCTGGCGCAAGCGGGTTTTGCGCCGCTGGCGGCCCTGCAGCTCAGCGACGAGGAATTCTGGTCGCAACGCAAAGTGCTGCTGGACGCGCTGTCGCACCTGCGCATCGAGCCGCTGCCGCTGGCGGAGCGCGTGCGTGATTATTCGCCTGCCAGCCTGCTTTCATGGTTGCAGCGGTGGGCCTATGACTTGTTGGCGGTGAAATCTGCGGGAAGGGTGCGCTACAACCCGGATTTCCGGCCCGCGCTCGAGCGCCTCGCCGCACGGTTGAATGCCCGGCAGGTCGCTGGGTTTCTCCGCTACCTCGTGCGCGAACAGCGCACGATCCACCATCCGCTCAACGCGCGGCTCGTCATCGAGCAGCTGCTCATCGCCTACGCGACGCTGCTGCGCGGCGAGCCTGCCCATGGCGGCCATGCTGGTTGATTCGCACTGCCATCTCGACTTTCCCGAGCTGGCAAGCCAGCTCGATGATGTTTTTGCGCTGATGCGCGGCAACGGCGTGGACCGCGCGCTGTGCGTAGCGGTGACGCTCGA
>JBKJZR010000101.1:0-14240 GCA_046715035.1 Burkholderiales bacterium
ACGGCGACCAACCTCACTCACGTCGCGTACAAAGGCGCGGCGCCCGCGCTCAACGATCTGCTGGGCGGGCACATCGACATGATGTTCGCGAGCCCGGTTTCGATGGCACCGCCGATCAAAGCCGGCAGGCTGCGCGGCATCGCGCAGATGGGAACGCGGCGTTCGCACCTGCTCCCCGATATGCCGACGCTCGCCGAGCTCGGCGTTCATGGCGCGGAAATCGGCGGCTGGTACGGTCTTTATGCGCCGGCGAAAACGCCGCGGGAGTTTACCGACCGCATGCTTGTGGAAGTGCAGACCGCGCTTAGAGATCCCGAAGTGCGCGAACGGATAGGCAACCTGGGCGCGGAGCCCGTCGGCATGCCTCCTGGCGAATTCGCGCGTTACCTGCAGGCCGATATCGAAAAATACGTGCGGCTCGCGCGCCGCATCGGCCTCAAGCTCGACTGACGTTATTCTTCGGGACGCACGCCTTTTTTATTCTTTCGCGGTAAGGCTCAAGTCCAACCAAGGTGTGCGTCCCGAGTAACGTTCCGAATAACGTTGTTACAGGTGAGCGTTTCCAGGTTCACGTTATTTGACGGCCACCGCGCCGTTCGCTGCGATGACTTTCGTTCCCGCCGGGCTGCGCACGAACTCCACAAACCGGGTGACTGCCGGCGTAGCGGCGGTCCTGACGACGAGGAAAGAATCCCGGGTCAGCATATAGGACTTGCGCTGGACGTTCTCGGGCGTGGGCGCGATTCCCTGGAGCGACAGCGCCTTGATGCGGCCCTGGCTCTGCTCGATGACGGTCATGGTGGTCATGCCGATGCCGCCTACGGTCGCGGCCAGCTCCTGCGCCATTTCGCCGGCCTTGGGCATGACCCTGACCGCCGCCGGCATTTTCAGGCTCGTCAGGCAGGCGATCTTGTCCCTCACGACCTCCGTATCCACTTCCGAGTCGGGCCGCGTCAGCGCGACGATGGCGGCGTCGGTCCCGCCCAGCTCGCGCCAGTTGCCGGCCTTGCCGGAATAGATATCGCATACCTGGGCCTCGCTGATGTTCGAAACCGGGACGCTCGCATGCACGCCGAATGCGACGGCGACCTTGGCAATCTCATGGACCCGCATGCCCTGGCGTTCGATGTCAGCGATGTTCAGACCATGGCTCGCCATCGCGATATCGATCTTGCCATCGCCCAAAGCCGAGATGCGGGCCTTGGTCCCCATGCCCTTGCCGATCTCGATCACCGTGCCCGGGTTCTGCGCCTGATAGGCGGCTGCCAATGCGGCGACCAGCGGCGTCACGCCGGTCGAGCCGTCGATGACGATGCGTTCGGCGGGCTGTGCTTGGGCAACCGCCACGACGCCGAAACTCAATGCCGATGCGATGATCAAAGATGCGAGGTAAGCGTGCATCAGTTCCTCCTGCGGGGATGTGTGAGCGGTCCGCGTTCACCGCCATTCTGCGCCTTTATTGTTGCAGAAGGCCGGACGCTGCGGAGGCGCGGCTATAATGCCGCTCGCAAGCTGCAGCGGCAGCGCGATCCGAAATATGAACGGCCTTCAATCAATTACCTGGAACCCGTCGACTCCTCGCCGGTGGCGTGCAGTTTATCCTGAGCTAGACGAAGCCTGTCCTGAGCTCGGTCGAAGGGGGCTCAGCGCGGACGGAGAGTTTCAACGAACGGTTAGTGCTCGCCACTGAGATATGAAGCGACCGTTCAGCATCGTCTACTGGGTCAACGACCGCCCGCCGCTCGGCGTGACCGTGTTGAGCGGGCTGCAGCACGTCGGCCTGGTCTCGATCTTTCTGCTCGTGCCGGTCCTCGCGTGCCGCGAAGCGGGCCTCGCGGCCGACAAGATCGTCGATGTGCTCGCTTTCTCAATGCTGGTCATGGCGGTCGGCCCCGTCCTGCAGCAGTTCGGGCGGCGGGGCATAGGGTCGGGTTTTCTGTGTCCACCGATCTTTGCCGCGCCGTATCTTCCCGCGGCGGTGCTCGCGCTCAAGGCGGGCGGCCTCGCGCTCATGTTCGGCATGACGATTTTTGCGGGGCTGATCGAGGTCATCGTATCGCGCCTGTTTCGCCCGCTGCGGCCGTTTTTTCCGCCCGAAGTCGCGGGCTTCGTCGTGGTGATGATCGGCGTCACGATAGGCATGCTCGGTTTCCGCAGTCTGTTCGGAACCGGCACGCCGACCGCGATGAATCCGGCGTCGCTCGGCGTTGCCGCGATCACGCTGGGGACGATCGTCGCGCTCAACGTCTGGACCAAGGGCGCGACCAAGCTCTTCTGCGCGCTGATCGGCATGGTCGTCGGCTACCTCGCGGCGGCGCTCCTCGGCGTGCTGCCGGCAGCCGACCTCGAACGCCTGCGCACAGCGCCATTTTTCCGGCTGCCGGATGCGAGCCATATCCGGTGGGCGTTCGACGCCGACCTGATCATTCCATTTGCAGTCGCGGCCGTTGCCGCTTCGCTCAGGGCGATGGGGGACGTCACGATCTGCCAGAAGACGAACGACGCCGAGTGGGTGCGTCCGGACATGCGCAGCATCAGCGGCGGCGCGCTCGCGAACGGATTGACGACGACGCTCGCCGGCGTGCTGGGAACGATCGGCACCAACACCTCGACCAGCAACGTCGGCCTTGCCGCTGCCACCGGGGTCACCAGTCGCTGGGTCGCGTATGCGACAGGCGGCATCTATCTGCTGCTCGCTTTCATGCCGATGGGGGCGACCGTCTTCGTCATCATTCCCAGCGCCGTGGTCGGCGCGACGCTCGTGTTCGCGTCGTGCCTGGTGTTCGTCAATGGTCTGCTCATCATCACGTCGCGCCTGCTCGATGCGCGGCGCACGTTCGTCATCGGGTTGTCGTTCATGCTCGGGCTCGCCGTCGACGTCCTGCCGGGCGTCTTCGCGGAGCTGCCGCCGGCGCTGCGGCTCTTCACCAGCAGCTCGCTGCTCCTCGGGACGCTTTCGGCCTTGCTGCTGAACGTCCTGTTCCGCCTGGGCGTGCGCCGCACGGTGAAGCTCGCGGTGCGACCAGGCAGCCTCGACGCGGAGGAGATCGAGAAATTCATGGAGAGCAGCGGCGCGGCGTGGGGCGCGCGCCGGGATGTGATCGACCGGGCGAAGTTCAACCTCGCGCAATCGTTAGAGACAATTAACGAAGGCTGCCAACCGCAGTCAGACATCGACATCGAGGCGCGCTTTGACGAGTTCAGCCTTGACGTGCGCGTATCCTACTCCGGAGCGCCGCTGGAATTGCCCAGCGAGCGCCCGACTGTCGACGAAATCGTGGCATCCGACGCGGGCCAGCGCCGCCTCGCGGGATTCCTGCTGCGCCAGTTTGCCGATCGCCTGCAGGCAACGCACAAGGGCGGGCGTTCGACGATCCTGTTTCATTTCGACCATTGAGCGATCGAATTCGGAAGCAAGGCGCGGAGTGCGATATCTGGCGGCCGCTGATAAATTGCCGTGCGTCAGATAGACCATCGAAAGGACATCATCATGACCGCAGCAGCGAAAAACGCAGAAATGGCGGCCGCCATCCTCAGTGACCCCCGCTGGGCAGCGCTCGTTGCGCGCAGTCCGCAGGCGGACGGCACGTTTTATTACTCGGTCGACACCACCGGCGTGTATTGCCGGCCGTCCTGCGGTGCGCGTCTGGCCCGGCCAGAGCACGTCCGTTTCCATGCGACCCGCGAGGACGCCGAACGCGCCGGCTTCAGGGCCTGCAAGCGCTGCAAGCCCGACCAGCCTGCGCTGGGGCAGCAGCACGCCGCCCAGGTCACGGCAGCCTGCCGCATGATCGAGGAAGCGCAAAATGCGCCGGACCTCGAAGAACTGGCAAACCGGGTCGGCGTCAGCGCGTATCATTTTCACCGCGTCTTCAAACGGGTTACTGGATTGACCCCCCGGCAGTATGCCGCGGCACACCGCCATCAGCGGGTGCGCGCCGAGCTCGAACGCAGCGAGACAGTGACGACAGCCATTTTCGATGCGGGCTACAACTCGAACGGCCGTTTTTACGAAAAATCCAATGCGGTTCTGGGCATGACGCCCACCCGCTATCGCGCCGGCGGCGCAGATACGGCGATACGCTTCGCCATCGGCGAGTCGTCGCTGGGATCGATACTGGTCGCGCAAAGCGACCGCGGCGTTTGCGCGATTCTCATGGGTGACGATCCCGATGCGCTGGCGCGCGATCTCCAGGACCGTTTTCCGCGCGCGAATCTCATCGGTGCGGACCCGCAATTCGAGCAGCTCGTCGCCAGGGTGGTGGGGTTCGTCGAGGCGCCCGGCGTCGGGCTGGACCTGCCGCTCGACGTGCGCGGCACCGCGTTTCAGCAGCGTGTCTGGCAGGCGCTGCGCGAAATACCGGCCGGCGAAACCGCGAGCTATACCGAAGTTGCCAAGCGCATCGGCGCTCCGGCGTCCGCCCGGGCCGTCGCCCACGCGTGCGCAGCGAACGCGCTGGCGGTTGCGATTCCGTGCCACCGCGTCGTGCGCAGCGACAGCAGCCTCTCCGGCTATCGGTGGGGCGTCGAGCGCAAGCGCGCGCTGCTGAAACAAGAAGCGCGCACGTGAACGCCCGGGTCCAGGTCGCACCAGCGTTCGCTCGCGACCGGGACGTCGCCCGCAAAGTCAATGCCGTTACCTGGGAAAGGGTGTCGGGTGAGGAATTGTGCGCCGGCGCGGTGTTACTACGGGGTTACGCGGTGCCCGACGAAACGTCGATCGTCGCGGTGCTGCAGGCAGTCGCAACCGCAGCGCCGTTTCGCCACATGATCACGCCAGGCGGTTTTCGCATGTCCGTCGCGATGACGAACTGCGGCCCATGGGGCTGGGTCACGGATCGCACCGGCTATCGCTACGACCGTCTGGACCGCGAAAGCGGACGGCTCTGGCCGTGCATGCCGGATGCATTCATGAAGCTGGCGCGAGCTGCGGCGGCGGACGCCGGCTTTCCAGGCTTCGAGCCGGATGCGTGCCTCGTTAATCGCTACGCAGTGGGCGCGCGCCTTTCGCTGCACAGGGACGAGAACGAGCGTGACTTCGGCGCGCCTATCGTCTCGGTTTCACTGGGACTGCCAGCGGTCTTTCTTTTTGGCGGTGTACGGCGCGCGGACAAGCCCATGCGCGTGCGACTCGCCCACGGCGACGTAGTGGTGTGGGGCGGCCCGGCGCGGTTGCGCTATCACGGGGTTCTGCCGCTCAAGGCGGGGCATCACCCTCTGACGGGCGCGTACCGCATCAATCTGACGTTTCGTAAAGCGGTTTGAACGCAGCGAAGCATTTGTTCGAATTCATCACGTAGGTTTCGACGTAATCGACGACCTCCGGGGTGTGGCCGATCTCGGTCATGGCGCCCGCGAGCGTGACCCAGTTGAGCAGCTCATGCTGTCCGGCATCTTCGAGCTGGCTGGTTTCGAGCTCGCGCCAGCATGCGATGCGCCCGTCGCGCAGCTCCGCAAGGCGCGCGCGGTCGCTCGCATGATCGGGAAAGATCCAGTCGTTCTTTGCAGTGAGAAATGCGTGCGACCAACTCGACGAGGCGATCATGGCAACACGCCACGGAGAGTCCGCGAAGGCGCGGGCAACCGCGCGACCCACGTCGAAGCACGCAGCGGCCGAAGGCGCCGGGGGGTCGGCAATGCTGCCGATGTCGCTTGGCGCCACGGCGCCGCCGCGCATGCGCACCAGCGCACCGCCATAGCAGTTGACGTGGAACGGCAGCACCGGATAGTCGAATCCGCGTCGATCAATGTCGAGGAACATGAGCGTGTTGATGAACGCGTGCGCCAAGCCGCGGCGGTAACGCAGGCGGTAGGCATAAGGCAGATGAATGCCCTGACCGCACAGGTGGTTGGCAAGATGACGCGCTGCGCCGGGATGTCCATAGTGGCGGAACTGAGTTCCGGGCCCTTCATTCCAGATGTTCTGCTGCGGGTAGGTCGAGTCTCCATCACGCTCGAACGGGCGCGACAGCATTTCATCGAGGATGTATATGCAAAAAGGCGGAACGATGTCCTCGATGAAATTCTCATACTGGTCGTCGCCGAAGATGATTACCAGATCCGGCTTGAACGCATCCAGGCGTGCGCGCAGCGTTCGGCTCGCGGCATGGCAGCGCTCGCGATGCGCGCGGCCAGCGCCTACTCCTTCGTCGGCGGCCCACTCCGTGCGCATTTCTGCGGGCCAGTTGTGTGGGTCCTTCGATCGCTCTGGCACGCGCTGGCCCGCAAGCGTACGCCGCAGGAACGTCGGCATATCGGCGTCGTGCATATAGAGCATCGGGCCGTGCGTCATGCCCAGACCCAGGATTTCGGCCATGGTCGGCCCGACTAGTTTCCTGGATCGAGCTTGATGCCGGCCCGCCTGATCACATCGGCCCAACGGGCGATGTCGGCGCGGATGAACGCATCGAATTCTTCGGGCGTCGAGGTAATCGTTTGCACACTGTAGCTTGCAAATCGCTCCTGCACCTCGGGCGAGCGAATCACGTCGACGATGTCGGCATTGAGCCTGGCGACGATCGCGCGCGGTGTTTTTGCCGGAACCACGATGCCGTTCCAACCCACGACCGCCTCGTTGGGCAGCAAGCCGCTCAGCACGGGTAAGTCAGGGTGGCCGGACACCGGACCCTCGCTCACCACGGCGAGCAGCTTGAGCCTGCCGGCGCGGATCTGCGGCAGGGCGCCGGGCAGCGTATCGAACATCACCGGCACGCGCCCGGAGATCACGTCGGGGTGAGCAGAGATGGCGCCCTTGTAGCCGATGTGCGGCATGTCCAGGCCATGCTTCAACTTGAACAACTCGCCAATCAGATGCACGCCGGAACCTGTCGCTGGTGAAGCGTAGCTCAGTTGTCCGGGCTTCGCTTTGGCTAACGCAATGAGATCGCTGACCGTCGCGACCGGAAGACCCGGCGTCGTCAGAATTACCGGCTTGAGTTGGTACACCAGGGTAACGCCCGCCAAGTCCCTGACGGTATCGTAGGGAAGTTTGGCGTACAGACTGGGATTGATGGCATGCGCACTGATCACCCAGCCGAAGGTGTGACCGTCCGGCGGTGCCTTTGCCACCGCGTCGGTCCCGATCATGGTTCCCGCGCCCGGCCTGTTATCGACGACCACCGGCTGCTTCCATCTCGCCGCCAGCCGCTCGGCCATCGCGCGTGCCGCCGCATCGTTGGACGCGCCGCCGGGGGAGGGGACGATAAAGCGTATCGGTTTGGCGGGCCATCCCTGAGCGCTGGACACCGCGGGGCCGATGGCGAGCACGACGGCAAGCGTGCTAAGAAACGGCTTAGCCGAGTTTGCAATCATGTCTGTTCTCCTCGAATCACCCAGGAGGGCATGGCGCTAAGTTAACGATCCCTGAGAGATACGACAAATGAATTGTCAGAATTCATCACATTCATAATAATCATGTCTGCTCGACGTTAGCGGAGGATCGAGACATGAAATCCAGCGTCAACGCCCTGGGGCAGCGCATCGACCTCAATCTGGTCGTCGTTTTCGACGCGATTTACCGCTCCCGCAATCTGACGGGGGCGGGTCGGGGGCTGGGCCTCAGCCAACCCGCGATGAGCCACGCGCTCGCTCGGCTGCGCTCGATATTGAAGGATCCGCTTTTCGTGCGACTCCCCCGCGGGCTGCATCCGACGCCGCTCGCGGACGAAATGGCGCCCGCACTCATGGACGGTCTCGCGGTGATTCGCGGCGGCCTCGAGCGCAAAACTTTCGACCCGGTCAGCTCGACCCGCGTTTTTCGTATCGCAACGGGTGACATCGGGGAAGTAGTGCATGTGCCGCACCTGGTTCGCGAGCTGAATGTAAGCGCGCCGCAGGTCAGATTACAGACCATGCAAATTCCGGGGGCAAGGCTGCGCGAAGCTCTTGGCGAAGGTGAAGCGGACCTCGGCACAGGAAATTACCGCCTCGGCGCCGGGTGCCGTGAAGCTCTGCTGTACGAAGCCGAATACGCTTGCGTGGTGCGCGCTGATCATCCGACGATACGCTCCCGGCTCACCCTCAGCCAGTTCAGCAACGCTGGTCACGTTCTGGTGAAACCAAAGGGGGCGGCCCCTCATGGCGAAGACATTGAACGCGCGCTGTCGAGCCGCGCAGTCGGTGCGCGAATTGCTGTGCAGATATCACACTTTCACGGAGTCGCCGCATTGATCACCACGAGCGACTTGATCGCCACGATCCCCAGCCGGCTGGCCGCGTCGCTGCAGCAGCTTGCCAACATCAAAGTCTTCCCGCCGCCCATTGCGCTGCCGAAGATCAGAGTGTCGATATACTGGCATGAACGCTTCCACCGCGATCCCGGCAATGCGTGGTTGCGAAGCGTGTATCTCAAATTGTTCCGGAGCTGACGTGTCGCACTGAACCTCGGATCGGCCCCGCCGTCACGTACGGGCGCGTATCGCTATAATCCGGTTTGCCCTTCCGCGAGAAAAACGTTGTCCGACCGCTATCGTGTCCTGCCGCAGTACGCGTTTCCCAAGCAGGCGCTGACCACTTTCGCCGGCAAAGTCGCGAATGCCAGGCTCGGGCGCGTGACGACGGGGATCATCCGGTGGTTCATCGGCCATTACGGCGTCGACATGACGGAGGCAGCGAATCCCGATATCGGGAGCTACGCGACTTTCAACGAGTTCTTCACGCGCGCTTTGCGTCCGGGCGCGCGGCCCTTGGCCGACGTGCCTTACATCTGTCCGGTGGACGGCTCGATCAGCCAGTTCGGCGCCATCGATCGCGACCGGATCCTGCAGGCGAAGAACCATAACTACTCGACGCTCGCGCTCGTCGGCGGAGACAGCGCGTTGGCGGCGCAGTTCGATCATGGCAGCTTCGCAACGCTGTATCTGAGCCCGAAGGATTACCACCGCGTGCACATGCCCTGCGATGGCGCGCTGACGCGCATGATCTTCGTGCCGGGGGCGTTGTTTTCGGTCAATCCGACCACCGCGCGGGGCGTTCCCAATCTTTTCGCGCGCAATGAACGGGTGATATGCGGGTTCGAGTCGGAACGCGGCCCCTTCGTCTTCGTCCTGGTGGGCGCGACGATTGTCGGCAGCATGGAAACGGTCTGGCACGGCGTGGTCAATTCACCGGGCGCGCGCGAGGTCCGCGAATGGCGCTATCGCCCGCAGGACTGGACTTTCAGCAAAGGCGACGAGCTGGGCCGCTTCTCGCTCGGCTCGACCGTGGTGATGCTGTTTCCTCAGGATCGCCTCACGTTCAATGCCGATTGGGCACCCGGGCGGGAAGTGCGGCTAGGCGAAGCGATGGCGATGGCATCTGGTGGGTAACTTGCGCCCGGCAGCTGCGATGTTTTTATCAACGCAGCACCCGTCATGCGGGGTCATTCACGCGGGCGTGCGATTCGCCCCCGGGGCAGGACTATGACCCCCAGTGGCCCCGAACATGTCAGCGATCGACTCGCGGAATTTCTTGCCCGCGCGGCGTGGGAGGATCTCCCGTCGGCGGTGACGCATGAAGCCAGGCGCTCGCTGATGAACTTTTTTGCCTGCGCACTGGGCGGCTGCCGCGATGCGGCGGTCGAGTCGGCAGCAGGTGTGCTGCGCAGGTTTTCGGCAGGCGAGACGGCAACCGTGATCGGCCGCGGCGAACGTAGCGATGCGCTGAATGCGGCTTTTCTCAATGCCGTGAGCGCGAATGTATTCGACTTCGACGATACGCACGTGCCGACGATCATCCATCCGACGGCGCCGGTCGCGCCCGCCGTCTTCGCACTCGCCGAAGCGTCGCCCGTCACGGGGCGGCAGCTGCTGCTCGCTTTCGTGCTCGGGGTCGAGACGGAATGCAGAATAGGCAACGCGATATCCCCCGGACATTATCGGCGCGGCTGGCACATCACCTCGACCTGCGGCGTGTTCGGCGCCGCAGCGGCCGCGGGTAAGCTGCTCGGCCTATCCGACCAGCGCATGAAATGGGCGATCGGCAACGCATCGGCCCAGGCCTGCGGCCTGGTCGAGACGCTGGGCAGCATGGCCAAGAGCATCAGCGTGGGCAACACCGCGCGCAACGGACTGCTGGCCGCGCTGCTGGCGGAAGACGGATTTTCGGGTCCCGATCAGCCGCTTGAAGGCCCGCGCGGCTTCCTGCAGGTGACGTCGGACAAGCCGGACTTTGCATGCATCACGGCAGGGCTCGGCGAGCGCTGGGAGATCCTCTCCAACACTTACAAACCGTATCCGTGCGGTGTCGTTCTCAACCCGGTCATCGAAGCCTGCCTCGCGCTGGCGCAGGACGATCGGTTGGTGATCGCCGATATCGAGCGTATCGACATTACCGGTCCCCCGCTGCTGCGGGAAAGGACGGACCGCGTCAACCCCGGCTCCGGACGCGAGGCGCAGGTCAGTGGCCAGCATAGCGCCGCCGTCGCGCTGACGCGCGGCAAGGCCGCGCTGTCGGAATTCAGCGACGCCTGTGCGGCCGATCCCATGCTGCGCGCGCTCGGCGCGAAAGTGAGCTTCATCGACGACGACAGCTACGCGGTCGACGCGGCGGGCGTTACGGTGCGCATGGCCGGCGGCAGGCACCTGTCATGGAAGGTGGACCATGCACGCGGGAGTCTGGCCTGTCCGCTTGCCGACGCGGACCTGGAGCGCAAGCTTAAAGACCTGGTCGAGTACAGCGAAGCCGATTGCGATCCGGAGCCGCTGATCGAGGCGATCTGGTCGCTGGAGGACGCAGACGACGCGGGTGCGTTGATGGCGCTGGCAGCGCCGGATTCGCGCATCGATTTGGTGTGACTCTGCGGGAGCGTCCAAGCCATCAGCGTGGTCAGTAGCGAGCGGGTGTAATTCGCACGGATAGTGCAGCCTGGCAGGAAGTGTTGTCTCATGACGCCGTTGGCGCCACAGGGCAGTGGGAATAACAAACCAGGAATATTCCAATGAAACTGCAAATAGAACGAGTCGAAGCGTTTGGCGTGGCGATGCCCCTGATCGGCACATTTACGAGCGCGGGAATCTCCAAGCAGGCCACGAAATGCGTGGTAGTGCGGCTTACCGCATCGGACGGCACGGTGGGCATCAGCAGCATCGAGCCGTCGGCCGCCACCCAGTCGCCCGGAACCGCGGCGGAGCTCGCAGTCGCCATCCGGGATCGGATTGCACCTGCGGTTGTCGGACACGATCCGACCAACATCAACCGATTGATCGAGTTGCTGGATGGGCTGACGCCCACGCAGCCCGGCGCTGGAGCCGCCGTGGAAATGGCCTGCGTCGAGCTCGCGTCGCGCATTCAGGGCGTGCCGCTCTACACGTATCTCGGCGGTGCTGCCCACACGGACGTGCAATTCAACGGTTGGATCGGGGAGCTTCCGCCCGAGGCAGCGGCGGTCGAAGCCCGGCGATGGCTCGAAGCCGGGTTCCGCTCGGCAAAGATAAAAGTCGGCAGCGGTGTCGAAGCCGATCGCGACCGCGTCGCTGCGGTGCGCGAAGCGGTGGGCAGCGCGATGAAGCTGCGCATCGACGCCAACTTGCAGTACGACGCCGACACGTCATTGAAACTCTGCCGCATGGTCAAAGAGTTCGACTTGCAGCTTTTCGAGCAGCCCGCGCATCTGCGCGATCTTGCGGGATTGGCGCGGGTGCGCCGGGAAGGCGGGATTCCCGTGATGGCCGACGAATCCGTCAGCGATCACGCCAGTCTCATAGAGATCATCAAGGCCGACGCGGCGGACTTCGTCAAGTTCGGCATCAAGCAGGCCGGGGGAATTTTGCGCGCATCGCGCATGCTCGCCACCGCGGAGGCCGCAGGCCTTCCCGTCGTCATCGGCCACGGGTTCGGACTCGATCCCAGCACGCTCGCAGAGATCATGCTTGCCGCCTCGTCCAGCAATGTGCTGCCCGGACTCGAATGCGTCGGCCCGCTCAAGGTGAAAGACACGGTTGCAACGACGCGTTTGGATATCTCCGCGGGGAGTATGCCGTTACCGGACGGGCCGGGCCTCGGCATCAGCCTCGATGAACATAAGCTCGAGCAATATCGTCTGCATTGATCATCGAGTTTTACGTAACTGCGTTACATCGCTCGACCCTCACCTCCTAACCCCTCTCCCGGAGGGCGATGGGAGCCCTTCGACCAGGCTCAGGACAGGCAGTCGAGCGCAACCGAACTGTCGCCCGGTTTCGTAATATTCAATAGGGGGAAGCACATGACTGCTCCGGCAAACGACTTCAGCGTGATGACCTCAGGCGCCTTCACTGCAGCGCATCTCGCGTTGATTCCGCAATTGGAACGTCTGACGAAGAAAAAGATCGTTACCGCCACAACGTCCGTAGGGACGGGTGAAACCTCCATCGTGAATCGGCTGAAACGTGGCGAAATCACGGACATCGTCATTGTTGCAGATGCCCTCCAACTTCAATTGATCGAACAGGGCCTGGTGTTGGCGGCAGGGCGGACGCCCGTCGCCCGCTCATCGATTGGTATCGCGGTGCGGGCGGGGGCACCGAAGCCTGACATCGGCTCGATCGATGCTTTGCGACGCGTGCTGCTGGAAGCTAAATCGATCGCGTATTCTGCCAGCGTGAGCGGCCAATATCTCACCACAGAGCTGAGTCAGCGCCTGGGGATAGCCGATCAGGTGCTAGGCAAGAGCCGCCTCATCGGTGGCGGTGAGCGCACTGGCGCCGTGGTTGCGCGCGGCGAAGCAGAGATCGCCTTCCAGCAAATGAGCGAACTACTGCCCGTGCCGGGGATCGCGCACATCACGCCGCTGCCACCGGAGCTGCAGAAAGTCTCGGTATTTTCCGCCTCCGTCGCCGCGAGCAGCCGCGATACAGAGCTGGCTCGCACGGTCATCAAGTTTCTCGCATCCGCAGAGGCGGCCCCTGCCATCCTCAAAAGCGGCCTGGAACTCGTACGCGATGACTAAGATGACCGTTGCGGGGGAGCTTGCGGCCTTCGTGACCCGGCAGAGCTACGCGGACCTGCCTCCCAAGGCCATTGAGTACGCGGAAATGCTCATCTCCAGCACCATCGCCAGCGCGTCCCTGGGCTCGACGCTTGAATCATCCAGAATCATTCGCGCGCTGGAGGTGGAGCGCGGCGGCAAGGCCGAGGCCACGGTCTGGTTTGGGCCAGCGGAGCAGGTGCCGGTTGCGGCGGCGGCGAGGGTCAATGCATTGATGAGCGACGCAGCGGCTTCGGACGACAGCGACCTGCGCAACATCGTCCATTCCGGCACGACCGCGTGCACCACTGCGCTTGCCGTTGCCGAAAAGACCGGCTCCAGCGGTCAGGACGTGCTTGCCGCTGTCGTTCTGGGCTACGAAGTGGCCGGACGGATCAATAGCGCGATGATCGGCGGCCTGCAGACGAAAGGCTTTCACGGCTGCATCGTCGCCATCTTCGCCGGTGCCGTTGCCGCGGGACGACTCATGAAGCTGAGCCAGCCGCAAATGGCCCAGGCCATTGCCCTCTCGGCGACTTCCATGGGTGGACTGCACGCCGCGGCCAAAACCAGTGTGGCTCGCGAATATCACGCCGGACTAGCCGCCATGCTTGGCGTGAATGCGGCCCAGGCGGCCGGGACGGGATTCCTGGCTGAGGAGAACATCCTCGAGACTAAGGGTGGGTTTTTTGAAGTCTATGGCAATACGCCGGATGTCGCCGAAGTCACCCGTGATCCCGGCAAGCGCTGGAGCATCCTGACCGACCTGGGCATCAAGCTCGTGCCCGGCGGTCACCCACACCATGCTATCGCCGAAGCTGCGGCCAACGCCGCCCGCGAGGGGAACGTCTCAGCGGATGAGGTCGAGACGATCACCGTCTCCCGTCCGGGTTTCCAGGGGTTTACCGGCCCGCAGTTTCCGACCGATCTGATCGGGGTTGCGCACAGCCCCGCGTATTTTGCCGCCGCCGGCGTTGCCGACAGGGACTTCTCCTGGGCGCACGCCTTCGCCGACAAGATCAACAGCCCGGCGATCCGTGGCCTGCTCGCCAAAGTCCGCGTCGCCGACCCGCCCACGGAGAACCTGCAGCGCTACAAGGCGGGCGCGATCGTGACCATCAGGACCCTAGATGGCCGGAGTCATTCGAGCACGGTCTATGCTCCGAGAGGCGCCGCCATTCTCGGCATCGCCTGGGCCGACGTCGAAAGCAAATACCGCGCGCTGGCGCCGTTTGCGAAGTTTTCCGGAAAGAACCTCGAAACGAGCATCAAGGTGATCCGCAACTTCCGTGAGGTGAGAAAAGTTTCGGAACTGGTC
>JBKJZR010000102.1:0-23985 GCA_046715035.1 Burkholderiales bacterium
TCCGTGCGCCACCGCACATACATGAGGACGCTCCACAATTATCCTGTGCACTCTGGCAACGGCAATGCAAGCGTCTCTGCCCTTGCATTGGCGCATGACCCAAATGGCAGAGAATTGACGCAATTTATTGGAGGAGATCAATCATGGGTAAATACGCGGTGGGTTGGCTGTTGGGGGTTCCCGTGTTCGTGCTGGTGATCATTTATCTGGTCTTCAATTAGGGGGTATCTGCAACAACAGCCCCCTGCTCCCACGGAAAGACCAGTGGGTGGCAGCAGCATTTGCTGTTTCCGGGGCAGTCGACTCGCCCGCCGTTTCCTGGCTGTCACCGGTAGGCAAGTTCTGGTGAGGATTTTTTTCAAGAATGCGCGTCGTTTTTACCGACCTCGTTGCGCAGGTACCGCGTTAGACCGATGATTCCATACGCAAAGGTGTCTGGTATGGATGTTGCCTTTGTGTTGCCGAGGTACTGAGTAACCGAGTTCCCGTACAAAAACACCCAACGAAAGGACCCCAATGAGCACAATTTACAAACCTTCGAAAACGCTGCTCGCTGCCGCCATAGGACTCAGCTTTGCATTCTCGGGTACCGCATTTTCGGCGGACCGCATGAGCACGAGCGAATACAACGAAAGCGTGAGCAGCACCAAGGCGGAATATAACTCCGCGCTCAAAGCCTGCGGCGATACCAGAGGCGCTGAGCGTACCGCGTGTCGCAAGGAAGCGCGTACGAAGCGCGACTCCATGATGTCCGAGGCGCGTGCGAAGCGAGGTCCCGCAACGTCGCGTAGCGACCGCATGGGCAGAGACGGCGCAACGGTGGGCGCTGGTCCGAAATCCACCAATGAGACGGCAGGCTCAAGCACAGGCGGCCAAGGCAAAGTCGGAGCGCGGGAAGGCAGCATGAATCCGATGACGCCGAAGTCGTCGAACGAATCCGCAGGCACGATGCCGGGCGAACCAGGTAAAGGCGGTTCGATGGCACGTCGCGACTCGCGCGGTGCAGGCACCAGCGCCGCCCCGGTGACCACCCCCAAGTCGCCGAACGAAACTGCTCCTACAAAGTAACTTTGAAGTAGCCTCGCGGGCGGATTATCGATCCTGATCCTCTGCCCGCTTTTCATTTTGCATAAGGAGAAAATGATGGAATCTACGCCCCGCAGTAATACCCCGAACTCGACTCCAGGATCGTCCAGCCCTAATCTGACTGCGGGATCGTCGGCGTCGGGTTTTGCACCCGGCAACGACACTTCATCCTTGAACAAAACATCCTCGAGCGCGCATTCGGCCGTCGACGAGGCGGCGCGCAAAGCCAAACCGGCCATCGATCGCGTCGCCGCGATGGCGCATCAAGCGGTAGACAAAGCGAGCAGCGCCGGCGGCTCGACTGCCGAATGGCTGGGGGAACAGACCGACAGTTTGAAAGCCACGCAAAAGAAGCTGGTCGAAGATACCTGCCAGTACGTCTCTGCGAACCCGCTTAAAGCCATAGGCATCGCGCTCGTCGCTGGATTCGTCATCAGCCGCATCGTTTAATGCTTGTGTTTGAACTCGGCAGCCGATGGCTGAAGCCACACTCCGCCGTACCCCCCTCGGGGGGGGCGGCGGCAGAGGCTCCAGCGTCGAGTGCCGGCGCCGCGGGTTCGCCGCCCCCCACCGCGGGGGTGACGGGGGAACTTGCCAAGGTCGTCTCGGCCGTACGGCGGGTCGCAGCCGGTACGTTCGATCTCCTCGCGCTCGAGGCCCGACGCGCGGGGCTCGCGCTGGTCTGGATGATCGTGCTGGGACTTGCAGTCGTGGTCTTAGCGGTTACGGCGTGGTTCGGTTTAATGGCGGCGCTGGCGCTCTGCGCCGTCGCGTGGGGTCTATCCCTCAGTGCTGCAATCTTGATACTTGTCGTCCTCAACCTGCTTGCCGCCGCAGTAGCGGTGTTCGTTTGCGTGAAAATGAGCGGCGACCTGCTTTTCGCTGCGTCGCGACGACAGCTCGCCAATAAACCTGCGCCGCCCCCCGCCCACGAATGATGCGCGCCCCCTCGCCTGCAGCGATCTCCCTTGCCGAGCAGCACCTGGCGCATTCGAAACGGGAAGTGCGCGCGAGCGCCGCTCGCCTGCGTAGCGCGTTGCGGGCGACACTCGCCAGGCCGACTACGCTCGCGGGGGTGGCTGGGACAGCAGGGATAGCCGGCTTCCTGCTCGCCCGCCGGTCCAAGCAGAGACCGGTACCGGTGCGCGTCGAGCAAACTTCTGCCGCAGAGGCCCCTTCGACGGCGACGACAGCGGTTACCGCCGCCGCAGCGTCGACTTCGATCGTCGGGATCATCGTGGCTTTTGCGATGCGCTATGCAATGCAGCACCTGCCGCAAATTGCCTACGGCATGTGGAAAGCACGCATTCAGGGCGGGGGCGTGCAGCCAGGCGTAGGAACTCCGCGCTATCCCCCTCCGAGGTACCGCTCGACGGGTACGCCACACTGAGAAGTTACGCAGCCTTGCTGCGGCAGGCCCTGAACGGCTGGTCCGAACATCGCGCCTCCAGCATGGGCGCGGCGCTCGCTTTCTACGCTTCGTTCTCTATCGCCCCCATCCTCGTTATCGCCATCGCGATTGCAGGCGCTGTCTTCGGGGCCGAGGCCGCGCGCGGTGAAGTCGTCGCGCAGATCAGCGACCTCACCGGCACGGCAGGCGCCGAAACGATCCAGGAGCTGCTCGCCGGTGCCTACAACGCGGATCTCGGCTTCTGGGCCAGCCTCGTCGCTGTCACCACGCTCCTCATCGCCGCGACCAGCGTGTTCGCGGAGCTCAAGGACAGCCTCGATGTCATTTGGGGCACGCCCCGCCCCGAGCGCAGCGGGCTCGCCGCACTGCTGCGCGCGCGGCTGCTGAGCTTCGGTCTTATCCTCACGCTTGGTTTCCTCTTGCTCGTCTCACTATTCGTCAGTGCCGCGCTCGCCGCGCTGCAAAAATACTGGGCGGGCGGGCTCGCCAGCACGGGATGGCTGCTGGAAGCCCTGAACTCGACGTTTTCGTTCGTCGTCGTCTCCCTGCTGTTCGCGGCGATCTACAAGTGGCTGCCGGAGCCGCTGATCGCGTGGCGTGACGTTGCGGTTGGGGCGGTCGTCACCGCGGCGCTGTTCACCCTGGGAAAATTCCTGATCGGCGTCTACCTCGGCAACAGCGATATCGGCTCCGCATTCGGCGCCGCGGGATCGTTGATCGTCGTCCTGCTCTGGGTTTATTACTCGTCACAGATTTTCTTTTTCGGCGCCGAGCTCACGCGCGCGTATGCCGAGTATCGAGGCTCGCGCAGCGCGACTGCTCCACCAGGGCGCGCGGTTCATCAGCGATCTGTGCGGTAGCGCACGGAGCGGCGTGGCGATCGCCGACATAATGCACCTTCGCAAATCAATTGGAGAATCCCATGGCACAAGCACGTAAGAAAGCCGCCGGCAGCAACGGCCCGAATGCGATCGCGCTGCTCACCGAAGATCATCGCAAGGTGAAGAAGCTGTTCAAGGACTTCGAAGGGCTGAAGGAAGGCAGGGCGACAGCGCGCAAAAGCGCGCTCGTTAGGCAGATCTGTGCGGAGCTCAGCGTGCACGCGCAGGTAGAGGAGGAAATCTTCTATCCGGCCGTGCGCGAGGCGATCGACGACCGTGACCTGATGGATGAGGCGGACGTCGAGCACGCTGGCGCGAAGGATCTCATCGCGCAGCTGGAATCGATGGCGCCCGGCGACGATCATTACGACGCCAAGGTCACCGTGCTCGGGGAATATATCGACCATCACGTCAAGGAGGAACAAAACGAGATGTTTCCCAAGGTGCGCAGGGCCAAGGTCGACGTCGCCGAGTTGGGCGCGCGCATCACGCAGCGCAAGAAAGAGCTTCACGGTCAGCGCGCCGGATCGTCACCGCAGATGAAACGGGGCCTCCGCTAACAGTTCAATTCCCGTGCGGGCAGCTTGGGCAGTCCCGGCGCGACCGATGCACACGGCTTGCCGCGGCTTGCGCCCCGCGGTGGTTTAGCGCCGCGCTGCGCGCCTGGAGCCGGCTTCATGTGGACTGAACTGATCGGATGGTCGGCGGCGACCATACTGCTGCTGACGATCAGCCGGCAGGTCTATACCCAATGGCGCGCGCGCACCACCCAAGGCCTTTCCAAATGGCTGTTCATCGGTCAGCTGGCCGCTTCGGCCGGCTTCGTCGTCTACAGCTGGCTGCTGAGCAACTGGGTTTTTGTGGTGACCAATGTGCTGATGCTGGTGACTGCTGGACTCGGTCAATGGTTGTACTCGCGCAACAAGCACCGCGAGCAACGCACGCGACGCAATCGCAATCGCTGAGTTGGTGCCGGCCTCGCTTGCGACACCGCCCGAATCTGGATAAACGTCTCGTCCGATGAAAACAGGCAAGATGCTGACTATCGTTTTGACCACGCTGGCATTGACGCTGGTCACCACGCTGATCGTGCTGAACTTCACGTCCGGCGAGAAACAAATCGAGCGCAAGATCGAGCGGCTTTACGATGTCGCCGATCCGAATTTCAAGCGGGCGATGGGCGTGCTGCTCGGACCGGGGATCGTCGGCGGAAACCGCTTCGAAGTGCTGTTGAACGGCGACCGGATTTTCCCGTCAATGCTAGCCGCCATCCGCGGCGCGCAGAAAACCATTACGTTCGAAAGTTACATCTACTGGTCGGGCTCGATCGGCAAGCAATTCGCCGATGCGCTCGCCGAACGCGCGCGCGCGGGGGTCAAGGTCCACGTTCTGCTGGATTGGGTGGGCAGTCAGAAGATGGAGGCGGCGCTCCTCGAATCGATGGAGCAGGCCGGTGTGGAAATAAAAAAATTCCACCAGCCGCACTGGTACAACCTCGCCCGTCTGAACAACCGCACCCACCGCAAGGTGCTGGTTACCGATGGCCGGATCGGCTACACCGGTGGCGTCGGCATCTCGGACCTGTGGTCGGGCGATGCGCAGGATCCCGATCATTGGCGCGACACCCACTTCAAAGTCGAAGGTCCGGTGGTGGCGCAGATGCAGGCCGTCTTTCTCGACAACTGGATCAAGGCCACCGGTGTGGTCCTGCACGGCCCCGATTACTTTCCCGAACTGCAGCCGGCCGGCAACGGCGACGCGCAAATGTTCAGCAGCTCACCGTCGGGGGGCAGCGAAAGCATGCAACTCATGTACCTGCTTTCGATCACGTCGGCCCGGCATTCGATACATCTGTCGAGTGCCTACTTCGTTCCCGACGAGCTCACCCGGCATGCGCTGATCGATGCGCTGAAACGCGGCGTGAAGCTGCAAATCATCACTCCCGGGGAGCATACCGACACCGAAACCGTGCGTGGCGCATCGCGGGCTTTGTGGGGGGAGCTGCTCGCAGCAGGCGCCGAGATCTATGAATATCAACCGACGATGTATCACTGCAAAGTGATGATCGTCGACGCGTTGATGGTTTCAGTCGGCTCGACGAACTTCGACAATCGCTCGTTCCGTCTCAACGACGAGGCGAACCTCAACATCTTTGAAGCCGGATTTGCGCGCGAACAGATCGAGATCTTCCGCCAGGACCTGGCCCGCGCGCGTCCGATCTCGCTGCAACAATGGCAGCAGCGGCCCTGGAAAGAGAAACTGTGGGAACACACGGTGGTGCTCCTGCGCGGACAACTGTAGGACAGCCCCCTTAAGGACGTGCCTGCACCTTGGGCACGGTCGGGCCCGGGAGCGGGGGCACCGGGACAGGAATTTTCTTCGACTCTTCCTGATTGACGGGTGGGGGCTGCGGCGCCCTGGGTTTCGCCTCGCTCTTCTCGTCTTTTTTCCCGCATCCCGCCGCCACCATAAGGGCAACGGCCGCGCAGATCGCCACTAGTCTTTTCATGTCGCGGCTATTGTAAACCACGTGGGAGCCGAGGCGGTGCCCTGTCGTATAGGGCATCGCGGCGCTTTCAAGAGCCGATTGAAGTTTCCCTGTGGCGACGCGTACTTGACCCTGATCCCGATACAGGAAACTGGCGACCGGGGAAGGTCTTCGGCCTGTCAGCCCAGCCTGCGGCAGACCGGGCTCAACTGACGAGGCCGTTGCGCGCGCTGTTGATCTCCAGCCACCGCTTGATTCGGTTCGCATCCGCCATGCGCTCGGATTTATCGGACGAGTCGAGCAGTACGATGACCACCGGGCGCGACGCGATGCTGGCCTGCATCACCAGGCAGCGTCCCGCCTCCCCGATGTAGCCGGTCTTGGACAGTCCGATTTTCCACTGCGGATTTCTGACCAGACCGTTGCTGTTGCCGAACTGCAGATGCTGCCCGGCGAGGTTCTCAACCTGATGCGCCGAAGTCGTCGTGAACTCGCGGATCAGGGGATAGTGGTACGCCGCTTTGACCATTTTCACGAGATCCTGCGCCGTTGACACGTTGCGCCGCGAAAGACCGGTCGAATCGACGAACCGCGTGCTGGACATGCCGAGAGCGGCAGCCTTGCGGTTCATCGCGGCGATGAACGTCTCCATGC
Source organism: Burkholderiales bacterium (assembly GCA_046715035.1). Classification (GTDB taxonomy): domain Bacteria; phylum Pseudomonadota; class Gammaproteobacteria; order Burkholderiales; family SG8-41; genus PALSA-1004. The sequence goes on from JBKJZR010000102.1 coordinate 6,521, forward strand.
CGCCCGGATAAGCGCGCCCCAAAGCCGCGGCAGCGCGGTTCTCCGATGACATGAGCGCCAGACGCAGCATTTCGCGGCGGGACAGCCCGGTGCCGATGCCGAGGCGTGAGTGCGTAAACTTGACGAAGTCGAAATCGGCGATCTCGATCTGCACCGTCTCGTCGAGCGCAAGCCGCGCATCGAGCACCACCATAGCCGTCATCAGCTTGGTGATCGAGGCGATCGGCGCGACATTCTGGTTGTTCTTCGCATAGATCGTTTGCCCGTCGTTGAAATCGGCGACCATTACGGACGACGAATGCAGCACGGGAGCGCCATCGGCATCGACTTCCGGAATGCCGTAATTCACCCGCGCCAAGGTGCGCGCGGGAATTTTGACGACACCCTGCTGCGAATAACGCACTGCCACACGCTTATGGCCGGCGTCAGCCGCGGCGGCGAATGACGGCACGGCAAGCAGCGCGACCGCGCTCAGCGCAGACACCCACATGCGCAACCCCAGCGCCATTCAGCGCCTCCCGGAACGCGAAACGCGCGCCGCAGGATTGCGCACGGCACCCGGGGCGGCACACGGCAGCAGCGACCGGCGGGAAACAACGAGCGCGGGCAGGGCCGCGAACATCACCCGCGAAAAGACGGCAATTCTCGATCTCCAGATCACGCGCAAAGCAGCCATCGATAGTCTCTCCAGGATTGTCGCGAAAGCGCAACGGACCCGAAGCATAGGCCAGGCGCGCTGCACGCGAAATCAGGATTATCCTGAGTGGGGGTCGATTCGCGTGGCGTGCAAAATTTACAACGGCCGCTCGCCAAGGAGAGCAGGCAGGCTGTAAGCGTGCACACGGCCGGCGCTACGCCCCGGCAGTCCGCAACCGGGGTGCCTTGCCGACGCGCCGGAACCCGGCCGGACATTCATCGCTTGGCTCCGGCCCGGCGCCGTCCTCGCCGGTTCGCGCACCCTGTCGCGCTGGCGCCGCCGACCGTCAGGTGAAGCCTGCGGCCTAACGCCGGGGGGCGGCGGCAACCGGCCGGGCCTGCATGTAAAGTTTTCGACTGGGCGGCGACGCTGTGCAGGCGCAACTCCGCGCAACGCCAAGCGCGGGCCGCGACCATCGCGGCCTTTCCTGCGGCCGCGCGACAGGCGCATAATGACGCAGACGCCCCTACGCCTCCGACCCCATGCTCTATCCGGAAATCTTCAAATCGCTTGAGCGCGTACGCTGGGATATGGCGAAGGACGTCCCCTGGGACGGCTTCGAGTCGGGCCGGCTCTCCGACGAGCAGGCGCTTACGATCAAGATGAACGCGATCACCGAGTGGGCCGCGCTGCCGGCCACCGAAATGTTCCTGCGCGACAACCAGCATGACAGCGATTTCTCGGCGTTCATGTCGGTATGGTTCTATGAGGAACAGAAACATGCGCTCGTGCTCATCGAATATTTGCGGCGCTTTCGGCCCCACCTGGTGCCGAGCGAGCAGGAGCTGCACGCGGTGCGCTTCGCGTTCGATCCAGCGCCCGCGCTGGAAACGCTGATGCTGCACTTCTGCGGTGAGATCCGCCTCAATCACTGGTATCGGTGCGCCGCGCAATGGCACACCGAACCCGTGATACGCAGGATCTACCATCTGATATCACGCGACGAAGCGCGTCACGGCGGCGCTTACCTGCAGTACATGAAGAAGGCGATCGCCTCGAGCGGCAATGCGGCGCGCAAGGCCTTCGCGAGGATCGGCATGCTGATGGCGAGCTCGGCCCGCAGCGGTAAACCCCTCCACCCGACCAATCTGCATGTGAACAAGGCGATGTTCCCGAACGATACAGTGCAGAGCAAGCTGCCCGACCCCGCGTGGCTCGAACACTGGCTCGACCATCAGATCCGCTTCGACCGCGAATGGGAATCGAAGGTCGTGACGGGAATTCTGCGCAACCTGTCGCTCTTGTTCGATAGCGCGATCACCAGCGTGCAGGAGCTCAACCGCTATCGCAAGCAGCTCGAGGGTGCGGCCGGCGCATAGCGCGGCGTCGTTGCACGCCACGTGCCGCATTTGCACGCCACTCCGCAATTCGAAAGCAAGCTCTGCGATCCAACGTGCGCGGCGGCGCGCTGCGCCGGACTGCCCCGACCGCTGGTATTCACCAATGGCGTGTTCGACGTGCTCCACCGGGGCCACGCGACCTATCTCGCGCAGGCACGTGCGCTGGGTGCAAGTCTCGTGGTCGCGGTCAACAGCGACGCCTCGGTCAGGCGTCTGGGCAAGGGCCCTGATCGCCCGATCAACACGCTCGAAGACCGGATGGCCCTGCTCGCGGCCCTCGAAGGGGTCGACCTCGTCACTTCGTTCGATGAGGCGACGCCACTCGCGCTGATCCGTGCGCTGAAACCCGATGTGCTGGTGAAAGGCGGCGACTGGCAACCCGGTCAGATCGTTGGCGCCGCCGACGTCAAAGGCTGGGGCGGCGCCGTCCACGCCATTCCTTTCCTGCACGAGCGCTCAACGACGGCGACGCTGGCGAAGATACGCGGCGGGTAGCTCGTGCCGCCGCTCGCGGCTTCAGCGCTCAGCTTCGCGAGGCCTGCTGCAGATCGGCGCAGTTGCTCGCCCGGAGTGTCGCTGCCGGAAATTCGGTCTGGAGTTCGGCGAGCCGCGCAGCCACCACCGTGCTCGGGTCACGAATCACGAATGCATTGCTCTTCCCGCCGCGCGGACCCATCACCGCCGAGCGCACGCCCTTCTGCCGTATCTGCGCCAAGTAAGCGGCCGCGGCCTCCTCGGTGCCGAACACGCCGAGCGACACCACATAGCGATTGGCAGCATTGTCCTGAATGATTTTCAGATCACTGACGCCGAGCGCACGCGCCTCGCCGGCCTTCTTGTCGGCGTCGCTCCTGTTCTTGAGCGCCGGGATATGCACCCACCATCCCTCGACACCCGGCCGCGATAGCTTCTCGCCGAGATCGAATTTCGCGAGCGCCGCCTCTGCGCGCGCGACATCTTCGGGTGCGAAACCGGCCCACTCCAGACAGACCAGCGCGGATGGGGCCTGAACGCCCGCACCCTGGTCGCGGCGGGGCGCGGGCGGCGGCGCGGATTTCAGCAGCTTGAGCTTGTCCGGACTGATCTGCAGCAGTGCGATCGGCGCGTCGCTGCCCGCGCGGTTTTCCGCATAATAGATGTAAGCGAATGCGCCCACGTTAGCGAGCAGCAGCATCCAGAACAGCATTCTCATCTGTCGTTTACCCAGTCGACTCGCATGCAGGCCCATCATCATCCGGCGCGACGCCCGGACCACGCAGCGGGCGCGTCCCCACAAACGTGTGATGCCGAGGCGATTCAAACATCGCGGGCAATGGCGAGCAGGCCCTCCAGCACGAGATTATCCACTACTCGAACTTCGAGGTTAAGGTGGGGCACGATGAGCGCTGCCGCCCCGCCGCTCATCACGCACCACGGCGACGTCTGTTCCGCCTCCTCGAGAAACCGCGCCATGCGTTCGACCGCGCCCGCCAACGCGTTGATTGCGCCGCTCGCGATCGCATCGCCGGTCGAGTCGGGAAAAAAACTGAACTTGCCCGCCTGCAGGTGCAGCGCCGCAGTGTTGGCGGCCAACGCACGGCGCATCAACTCCGCGCCCGGCACGATGATGCCGCCCGCGAACACGCCATCCGCAGAGAGTGCATCGACCGTGAGGGCCGTGCCGGCGTCGACGACGACAGCGGGGCCGCCGTGCATGCGCCACGCACCGATCAGCGCCGCCCAGCGATCGTTGCCGAGCTGCGGCGGATCGGCGTAACTGTTGCGCACGCCGCATCGTGCAGGCTCGCTCACGATCCAGCGTATCACCGGCGCTGCCGGCAGCAGCGCCGCGAGCTCCGCCTGTAATGTCGCCCCGGCCACATTCGAGCCGAGCACGGCCGCGAGCGGCGGCATCCGCGCGAATTCTGTAGCCAGCTCGGCCGCGCATGAATTCTCGACCGAGCCCTGCGCAAGCCACCCGGCGCCGTCGTGGACACCCCATTTGATGCGCGTATTGCCGGCGTCTATGGTCAGCACGTTGCCCTTCACGTCACGGCTCCGCGCTTGCCAGGCATCGCCGCAGCATTCACTTCGCCGCTGTGAAACCGCCGGCGCCCGTTGCCTGTCGTCAACAGCAGCGCGCCGTCGTCCGCCACGCCCTCCGCCGTGCCTTCCACAGCGGTGCCGTCGGGAAGCGAGAGTCGCACGACTTGCCCGCGATGGACGTGACGGCTTTGCCACTCGTCACGCAGCGGCGCGAAGCCCTCGCGTGCGAACTGCTCGAGCACGCGCTCGCATTCGACCAGCACGAGCGCCAGCGCGCGATTGCGATCGGGCACCGCGCCGCTCGCTGTGGCCACGTCGGCAGCCGGCTGGTCGATGCGTGCGCGCAGCGGATCAGGCAGCCGGCAATTGAGGCCGATGCCGATCACCGCCGCGCTCGGGCCGAGCATGTCGCCCTGTATTTCGATCAGAATGCCGGCGAGCTTCGCGTCGCGCCACAGCACGTCGTTGGGCCACTTGAGGCGGGCGTCGCGCACGCCGAGCAGCGCCAGCGCGCGTACCACACCGATGCCGATCGCGAGACTAAGACCGGCGAGCGACGCTGCCCCCTGCTGGAAGCGCCACAGCAGCGAGAACGTAAGCGCGGCGCCGAGCGCGGAATGCCACTCGCGCCCGCGCCGTCCGCGGCCGCTGGTCTGACATTCGGCGACGATCACGCTGCCGCTGGAGGCGCGATCGGCTGCGCGCTGCAGGAGCAGCGTGTTGGTCGATGCGGCGGAGTCGAGCACCTGCACGCAGAAATCGGCGGCGCGCGGACCGAGGTGGTGCTCGATTGCGGTGCGCTCGAGCAGGGTCAGCGGCGCGGCCAGCCGGTACCCGCGGCCACGCACCTTGAACACGTCGATGCCCTGTCCGTCGAGTGCGTGCAGCGCGTTCCACACGCTCGCGCGCGATACACCGAGCGCACGCGCCATGGCCTCGCCTGAACGGAATTCGCCGTCGGCAAGCAAGCGCAAGGTCTGGAGGGTCAAAGCGTTCATCGGTGTCGTATAGAATAGACGAAATAACCGCACGCCACTGCAGCACACCCCGCCACGGAGATCGCCACGGAGATACGCATGAGCGCGCATGAATCCGATCTGACCATTGTCGGGGTGGAGGCGTTTCCCACGTCGTTCCCGGTACGGCCCGAAGACAGCATCAGTCTGGGAGTGGGCCGCGTGGTCAAGCGCGATGCGGTGATCGTGAAGGTGACGACCGCGGGGGGCCTCACGGGGTACGGCGAGTCGCATCACGGCCGCGCCCCCGGCGCAGTTGCGCATCTCGTGAATACGACATTACGCCAGCTCATCCTGGGCCGCAGCGCCGCCGACGTGATCGGCGCGTGGCATGCGATCTACGCGAAACAGCTCGCGAGCCACGGCATGGGAGCTGGCACCTGCCTCGCGATGAGCGGCATCGACCTCGCGCTATGGGACATCCGCGGCAAAGCAGTCGGGTGGCCGCTCTACAAGCTGCTCGGCGGCAGCAGCAAACCCATTCCTGCCTACGCGGGGGGCGTATCGCTGGGCTATCAGGATCCGCAGGCGCTCGTCGCCGAAGCGCGCCCGCACGTCGAAGCGGGCTACCGCGCGGTGAAGCTGCGCGTTGGCGATACTCCCCGCCGCGACATCGAACGCATCGCGGCCGTGCGCAAGGCGTTCGGCGACGAGCTGGTGATTCTCACCGACGCCAACATCGGCTACAGCCTCGAAGATGCGCGGCAGGCGCTGCCCGCGATGGAGGAGCTCGACGTCGGCTGGCTCGAGGAACCGTTCCCGCCGCACGACAGCCGCAGCTACGAGCTCGCGGCGGGCTACAGCCGGGTGCCGCTGGCAGCCGGCGAAAATCACTACACCCGTTATGAGTTCAATCGCGTGATCGAAGACGGCGCGATTACCATCATCCAGCCCGACCTTTCCAAGACCGGCGGGCTGACCGAAGCGCTGCGCATCGCGGCGATGGCCTCGGCCTATAAGCTCAAAATCAACCCGCACTCGTCGATGACCGGTCTCAACATGGCGGCCTCGATCCATTTCCTTGCCGCGATCGACAATGGCGGTTACTTCGAGGGCGACGTGTCGCGCAACAACCATTTCCGCGACAAGCTGACCACTGCACCCTATGCGGTGGGAGCGGATGGCTGCGTGCTGCCGCTCGAGCGGCCCGGTATCGGCGTCGACGTCGACGAGGACTTCATCGCCGCACACCCGGTGATCGAGGGCCCGAGCTACGTCTAGCGCCGGCGCACCTTGACGGCGCCGGTCGCACCGGGTGATACCGGCCATCTGCCCGGCGCTACTCGCGAAAAAGCCCCGGCGTATGAGAGAATTGCCTACCGCGCGGCACACGCGTCACACAATAAGCGCGCGCGGGCGTCTTTGGAGGAGCTGCCATGCACCAACTATCGCGTTTGTCCTTCGCGTGCCTGATCCTGCTCGCGTGCAGCATGGTGAACGCCCAGCCGCGCGCCACCGGCCCCGACTACCCCGGCAAATCGGTGCGCGTGATCGTCCCCTACACTCCGGGCGGAATCACCGACGTGGTCACGCGCACGGTGGCGCTCGAGCTGGCGAAAAGCCTGAGCCAGCCGTTCATCGTCGACAACCGCCCGGGAGCGAACAGCATCCTCGGCGTCGAGCTGCTGTCGAAAGCCATCCCCGACGGCTATACGCTGGGCACGGTGATCGCGGCACACGCGGCCAATCAGACGCTCTATCCGAAGCTGCCCTACGACTCGATCAAGAGCTTCGAGCACGTTTCCCTGCTCGGCACCGCACCGCTCATCGTGTGCGCGACCAACTCGCTGCCTGCGAACTCGGCCAAGGAACTGGTCGAAGTCGCGAAAGCGAAGCCCGGGCAGCTCTCGTTCGCGTCGAGCGGCATCGGCGCGGCAGCGCATCTGACGACCGAGCTGCTGATGTCGACCACCGGCATCAAGATGGTGCACGTGCCTTACAAGGGCACGGCGCCGGCGCTGCAGGATCTGATCGGCGGACAGATCCAGGTGATGATGGACGTGCCCTCGTCGATGCTGCCGCACGTGCGCGCCGGCAAGATCAAGGCGCTGGGGATGGCTTCGGAAAAGCGCGTGGCGGTCGCACCGGATCTGCCGACGCTGATCGAGTCGGGCGTCAACGTCGTCGGCGGCACGTGGGTGGGCCTGCTGGCGCCGCTCGGCACGCCGAAGCCCGTCGTCGAAAAACTCGCCCGCGAGGCTGCGAGCGCGCTGCGCAGACCCGAGGTCAGGGAGCGCTTCGCGCAGCTCGGCATCGAGCCGGTCGGCAGCACGTCAGCCGAGTTCACGCGGTTTCTCAGGGACGAAGTGGCGAAGTGGGCGAAAGTGATCAAAGACGCCAACGTCAAAGTCGACAGCTGACGCGCCGATGCGTCGATCCGCCCAACTCCTCCGCTACGCGCTGGCAGCCGTCGCCGCGCCGCTCGCGATTGCCGCTGCCGCCCAGAGCTATCCCAACAAGCCGATTCGCATCGTCGTGCCCTTTCCGCCCGGCGCTTTCAACGACACGCTCGGACGCACGATCGCGGCAAAATTCAGCGACGGCGGTTTTGGCCAGGCGTTCGTCGACAATCGTCCCGGCGCAGGCAGCACGATCGGTGCCGATCTCGTCGCGAAATCGCCGCCCGACGGCCATACGCTGCTCATCGTCGCATTTCCGTTTGCCGTCAATGCCACCCTGTACACCCGCCTGCCGTACAACACCGAAAAGGATTTCGTGCCGATCATTCATGCCGGGGCGACGCCCAACCTGCTGGTTGCGCATCCCTCCGTGCCGGTGAAATCGGTCAAAGAGCTGGTGGCGCTTGCGAAATCACATCCCGGGCAGCTCACGTATGCGTCGACCGGCAGCGGGTCCTCGAATCACATCTCGATGGAGCTCTTCAAGATGATGACGAAGACCAACATCGTCCACGTGCCGTACAAGGGCAGTGCGCCAGCGGTCACCGACATGATCGGCGGACACGTCATGATGATGTTCGACAACACGCCGAACGTGCTGCCCCACGTCAGGGCGGGCCGCGTCAAGGCGCTGGGCGTGACCAGCCTCAAGCGTTCGCCACTGGCGCCCGAAGTTCCGACGGTCGACGAGGCCGGCGTTCCCGGCTACGAGATCAGCGTCTGGTTCGGCGTCGTCGGCCCCGCCGGCATCCCGCGCGATATCGTGGCCCGTCTCAACGGCGAGATCAACAAGATTCTGCAGATGCCCGACGTGCGCGAGCGCTTTCAGAACGGCGGTGTCGAGCCGGTCGGCGGTACGCCGGAAAAGTTTGGCGATCACCTGCGCTCCGAGATCGCCAAATGGGGAAGAGTCGTAAAAGAAGCGGGCGCCAAGGTCGAATAAACCGCAGCACCGCAACGAGGAGCACTTTGATGGGATCACGCAACGTCAATTACGCCGCGCTCGTTTGCGCGATCGCCGCCAGCGCGCTGGCCGGAAACGCTCAGGCGCAGACCTATCCCGCCAAACCGGTGCGCGTCGTCGTGCCCTTCGCCCCCGGCGGCACGTCCGACATTCTGGCGCGCCTGCTGGGCGCCAAGATCAACGAATCGCTGGGCCAGCAGGTGCTGGTCGACAATCGTCCCGGCGCAAGCGGCAATATCGGCACCGAGCTGGTGGCGAAATCGGCGCCCGACGGCTACACGCTGGTGCTGATGGACGTCGGCAACCTGTCGATCAGCCCGAGCATCTTCCCCAAGCTGCCGTTCGACATCAGCAAGGACCTCGCCCCGGTGACCGTAATTTCCTATTCGCCGCACTTGCTCTGCGTGCATCCGAGCGTGCCCGCGGGCACGGTCAAGCAGCTGATCGCGCTCGCCAAGTCCAAGCCGGGCCAGCTCAATTACGGCTCTACCGGCCTGGGGAGCGCGCCGCACATGGCCGGCCTGCTGTTCGCGCATCGCACCGGCATCAGCTGGGTTTACATTCCCGCCAAGGGCGGCGCGCAGTCGATACTCGACGTCGCCTCAGGCCAGGCCGACGTGCTGTTCAACGGCATGCTCGCGACGCTTCCGCACGTCAGGAACGGCAAGCTCAAGCTGATCGCGGTTTCGAGCGAGAAGCGCATGCCGGCGCTCGCCGACGTGCCGACGGTCGGGGAAGCCGGCGTCCCGGGTTTCGTCACCGGATCGTGGCAGGGCATACTTGCGCCCGCGGGCACCCCGCGCGATGTCGTGGCCAAGCTGCAAAGCGAAGTCGCGCGTATCGTGCGCATACCCGACATCAACGAGAAGCTCTCGCAACAGGGCGCCGAGCCGATCGCGAACACGCCCGAGCAGATGGGCGAGTGGCTGAAGAGCGAACAGGCGCGCTGGGCGAAGCTGATCAAAGAGACCGGCTTCAAGCTCGACCAGTGACGGGTCCATCCATCCAAAGGCCGCAACGATGACACTTCGCATCCGCTACGCAGCACTGCTATGCACGCTCCTTCCCACCGCCGCCGCGCAGGCGCAAGGCGGCGCGCCGGCTTATCCGGCCAAGGCGATACGCTACGTCGTGCCCTTCCCCGCGGGAGGCACGACGGACATCCTCGCGCGCATGCTCGGTCAGAAACTGACGGAAGCGTGGGGTCAGCAGGTCATCATCGACAATCGCCCCGGCGCGGGGGGTAACGTCGGGTCGGAAATCGCGTCCAAGGCACCCGCGGACGGCTACACCATCCTCGGCGGCACCGTGAGCTCGCATTCGATCAACACCAGCCTGTACAGCAAAATGCCCTACCACCCGCTGAAGGATTTCGCGCCGGTCACCACGATCGCGATGGTGCCCAACGTGCTGGTCGTCCACCCTTCCGTGCCGGCAAAGAACGTGAAGGAATTCATCACGTTCGCCAAAGCGCGGCCCGGCCAGCTGCGCTATGCGTCCGCAGGCAATGGCACGTCCCAGCACCTGTCGGGCGAATTGTTCAGCATGCTGACCGGCACCAAGATGATTCATGTGCCCTACAAAGGTAGCGCCCCCGCGTCGGCCGAGCTGATGGGCGGCCAGGTCGAGCTGAGCTTCGAGAACTCTACCGTCGCGGTGCCGTTCATCAACGCGGGCAAGATGCGCGCCCTCGGTGTCACCACCGCCAAGCGCACCGGCGCGCTGCCGGGAGTTCCGACCCTCGCTGAAGCGGGCGTCCCCGGCTACGAAGTGAGCTCGTGGCAGGGCGTTTTCGCGCCCGCCGGTACGCCACCGGAGATCGTCAGGAAGCTCAACGCCGAGCTGGTGCGCATCATCGGGCTGCCGGACTTCCAGAAGCGGCTCGCCGACATCGGCGCCGAGCCCGTCGGCAATACCCCCGAGCAGTTCACCGACTTCATCCGCACCGAGATCGCCAAATGGGAGAAAGTCGTCAAGGCATCCGGCGCGCGCGTCGACTGACTCGCGCCGTTATCTGCGCGCTGCTCGGCGCATAAACGTCACTTGAACAACGACGGCAGCCACCACACGACGCCGGCGACCACCACGGTCAGGAACAGCAGGTCGCGGATCCGTTTGCGGTCCACCGGTGACAGCGGACGCCGGCGCTTGTGCTTGTCTTTCTCGTCCGGGTTGGTGGCGATACGCCATTCGAAAAGGATGATCGCGAACCCTATCGCCAGGGTGATCAGTACGCCTGTCATCGCCGCCCTCCGTCGCGTCGTTTGCGGACAAATCTTAGACGCTTGGTGGTGGCAGTCAACTGCGGGCAGATGAGCCGAGGCGGGCTCACCCGACAGCGCGCGGGCCGGCGCGTAACGGTAATTCTTACAATTAAACGCGATGCAGGGGCGTTCCGCAGCGCGCGGGGCGTGCTAATCGGTGACGCGCCTTTTCTTCGGCACGCATCCGGCTTAAGCTTCATTCCCTGCGGCGACGGAATGCGAATGCATTCACAGTGACGCCGCATCCCGATCCCCCACAGGAGTACTTGAAATGATGAATGCTGCGACCCCGACGAAAATATTTTTCTGGCAGATACTGGCCCTCTCGACGCTGTTGCTCGTGGGCTGCGCAAGCGACCGCGGCCGCGGTACGAACCTGTCGCTGAGCGGCGCGCAGGAGGTTCCGCCCGTCACCACATCGGCGACGGGAAGCGGCACCATCACGGTCGGCAGCGACCGCTCGGTGAGCGGCAGCGTGACGACTTCCGGCGTCGCAGTGACCGCGGCGCACATCCACGAAGGGCCGGCCGGCAGCAATGGTCCGATCATCATTCCGCTCACCAAGACTGGCGATAACGTATGGAGCGTAGCCGCGGGCGCAAAGCTCACGGAAGCGCAGTACGCGAGTTACAAGAACGGCAATCTGTACGTCAACGTTCACAGCGCGGCCCACAAGGGCGGCGAAATCCGCGGCCAGCTCAAGCCCTAGTAGGAACTTGTCGGACTCGATTCCGACAAGCTTCTTCTTAGGCATCGAGACACCCTTGTGTAAATCGAAGGCCAGCTCCACCCCTGGCCTTTTGATTGTGCGCGTTCACCTGACGCGCCGGCAGCCATGAGCGCTCCGCTTCATCCCGCCGCGCACGTCATCACGCATCCGGGGGCGTTCGCATTGCAAGTCTGGCGCGGCTTCCGCGCCAATCAGGGCCTGCTGCTCGCGGGCGCCGTGGCTTATTACACGCTCCTGTCGATCGTCCCGGCGCTGATCCTGATCGTCATCGCGCTGTCACACGTCATCGACCAGGCGGAATTGCTGCACACGCTCGGTCGCTATCTCGAATGGCTGGTGCCGGGCCAGTCGAAAGCGATGGTCAAGGAGCTCGCCACTTTCCTCGAGCATCGCGAGGTCATCGGCTGGCTGCTGCTGGTGACGATGATATTTTTCAGCTCGCTTGCATTCACCGTGCTCGAGAACGCGATGACGGTGATCTTTCTGCACCGCGTCGCGGTGCGCAAGCGGCGCTTCGTCGTGTCGGCGGTGTTGCCGTACTGCTACATCCTGTTCCTCGGCATCGGACTGCTGCTCGTCACGCTGGTGTCCGGCAGCCTGCAGGTAGTCGGCGAGGAAAGCATCGATTTTCTCGGACGCACCTGGTCGTTGAGCGGCCTGTCGGGCGTGCTGCTCTACCTGCTCGGGCTTGCCGGCGAGATCTTCTTGCTTACCTCCATCTACCTCGTCATGCCGGTGGGAAGGCTGTCGCTGCGCCACGCACTGATTGGCGGGGTGACCGCTGCGTTACTGTGGGAAATCACGCGCCGTCTGCTGACCTGGTATCTCGCATCGCTGTCGCAGGTCAGCGTCGTCTACGGGTCGCTGACGACCGCGATCGTGGTGCTGCTGAGCCTCGAGCTCGGTGCAACGGTGTTGTTGCTGGGCGCGCAGGTGATCTCGGAGTATGAGCGCGTCGCGAAAGGTAAGCCCGCCACGCCGCCGACGGAGATCCGCATCGGCTGAGCGCAGGTTCGCAGCGGCTTGCCCCGTCATAGGGGCGTTTCTTCGGCGCGCATCGAGCGATCGATTAGAATACCGCATCATCGCCACGGAAGCGTCATGCCTCACCCTGCCAGCAAGCCCGCCTCGGCACACGGCACCCATTTCATCCGCAACATCATCGAGGAAGACCTCGCCCAAGGCACCTATGCAGGACGCCGCTGGGCCGGCCGGCCGGGCCCCGCGGCGCTACACGCCGCCGCGCCGCCCGATCCGGCGCGTATCCGCACCCGTTTCCCGCCGGAACCCAACGGGTACCTGCACTTCGGCCACGCCAAGTCGATCTGCCTCAACTTCGGCCTCCCGCTCGAGTACGGCGGCGTATGCCACATGCGCTTCGACGACACCAATCCCGAAAAGGAAGAGCAGGAATACGTCGACGCGATACTCGACGCCGTGCGCTGGCTCGGCTTCGACTGGCACGCCCAGGGCACCGAACACCTCTATTTCGCGAGCGACTACTTCGACTTCATGTACGAGGCCGCCGAATTCCTGATCGATGCCGGTCTCGCCTATGTCGACGCGCAAAGCGCCGAGGAGATGCGCACGCAGCGCGGCACGCTGACCGAGCCGGGCCGGCCCAGCCCGTATCGCGACCGCTCGATTGCGGACAATCTGCGGCTGTTTCGGGAAATGCGCGACGGCAGTCACGCCGAAGGCAGCATGGTTCTGCGCGCGAAGATCGACATGGCATCGCCGAACATCAACCTGCGCGACCCGGCACTGTATCGCATCCGCAAAGCGCCGCATCACCGCACGGGCGACAAATGGTGTGTCTACCCGATGTACTCCTACGCGCACCCGATCGAGGACGGCCTCGAAGAGATCACGCACAGCCTGTGCACGCTCGAGTTCGAGGACCAGCGGCCTTTCTACGACTGGCTGCTCGATCACCTCGTCGCGGGCGGACTGCTCGCGCGCCCGCGCCCGCACCAGTACGAGTTCGCCCGGCTCAACCTCACCAATGTCGTGCTTTCGAAGCGCAAGCTGATCCAGCTCGTCGAGGAAGGCCACGTCGAAGGCTGGGACGACCCGCGCATGCCGACGATCGTCGCGGCGCGGCGCCGCGGCTACACGCCGGAGGGATTGCGCCTGCTCGCCGAGCGCATCGGGGTGTCGAAGTCCGACTCGTGGATCGATTTCTCGCTGCTCGAAGACTGCATGCGCGAGCACCTGAACGAAATCGCGCCGCGCCGCATTGCGGTGCTCGATCCGGTCAGGCTGATCATCGATAACTATCCCGCGGCCGGCGCCGAGGAATGCCACGCGCCCAACCATCCCCAGCAGCCCGCTCTGGGCAAGCGACCCGTGCCGTTCTCGCGCGAGCTGTGGATCGAGCGCGACGACTTCATGGAGAACGCGCCGCAAGGTTATTTTCGCCTGTTCCCCGGCAACCGGGTGCGGCTGCGCTACGGCTACGTGGTGGAATGCACCGGCTGCGACAAGGACGCCGGCGGCACCATCACCGCCGTGCGCTGCCGTTACGACCCCGACACGAAATCGGGAACGCCGGGCGCCGAAAAGGTCAAGGTGAAGGGCAACATCCACTGGGTGAGCGTGCCGCACGCGCATGCGGCGCAAGTGCGCCTCTACGACCGTTTGTTCTCGGCGCCCCACCCCGGCGCCGGGGGACGCGATTTTCTGCTGGATCTCAACCGCGAGTCGAAGCGCGTGATCGAAGCCCGGCTCGAGCCGGCGCTGAGCGAGGCCCAGGCGGACGAACGCTTCCAGTTCGAGCGGCACGGCTACTTCATCGCCGACCGGGTCGACTCGCGTCCCGGCACGCCGGTGTTCAACCGCACCGTGACCCTGCGCGACGCGTGGCAGAAATGATGCTCCCGTACAAACGCTGCCGCTGCGCAAACTGAAAGGAACCTGCCGTTGAGCGCGACGTTTTTATCCCGCGGTGCTGCCGCCGCGTTGCTGTCCCTGCTCTGCTCCGTGCATGCGCTTGCGCAGCCAGCGGCGTTTCCGACGCGCCCGATGCGCATCATCGTGGGCTTCCTGCCGGCCAGCAGCAACGACCTGCTGGCGCGCTTCATCGGCGGCAAGCTGAGCGAGCGCCTGGGCCAGCAGATCGTCGTCGATAACCGTCCCGGCGCCAACGGCATCATCGGCAGCGAGCTGACGGCGAAAGCGACGCCCGACGGCCACACACTGCTGCTGATGTCGACTTCGCACACCATGAACGCCGCGGTCCACAAGCAGCTGCCCTTCGATCCCCTGAGGTCGTTCACGCCGGTGGCGATGATCGGCGCCGGCCCGCTCGTGCTCGTGTCGCATCCCTCGTATGCCGCCGCCAACGCGAAGGGTCTGATCGAGCTCGCCAACGCCAAGCCCGGCACCATCACCTACAGCTCTGCCGGCACCGGCGGCATCAATCATTTCGCCGGCGCTCTGTTCGCGCGCGTCGCCGGCGTCCAGCTCGTGCATGTGCCGTACAAGGGCGGCGCGCCGGCGCTGACCGACGTGATGGCAGGGCAGGTCCAGATCATGTTCGGTTCGATGCCGCTGACGCTCAACCAGATCCGCGCCGGCAAGATCAAGGCGCTCGGCGTGACGAGTGCCAAGCGCGCGCCGCTGCTGCCGGCAGTGCCGGCGATCGCCGAGTCCGGAGCGCCCGGCTACGAAATCAGCACCTGGTGGGGCATCATCGCGCCTGCCGGCGTCCCGCCAACGATCGTGGCCCGGCTCAACACCGAAATCGCTGCGATACTCGGCGAGCGCGACTCGGCGCAGCGGCTCGAAAGCGAAGGTGCCGAGCCGTGGCCGCTCTCCAGCGCCGCGTTCGGGCGCGTGCTCGCCGCGGAAATCGACAAGTGGGCACGCGTCGCGCGCGAGGCCAACATCCGCGCCGAATAGCGCAGCCCAAGCGACCGCAGGATCGAACATGAAATCGCCTCTTCCCGTTCGCGGCCGCTCGCCGCACGCTGCTGCTTATCGTCTGCGCGGCAAGCCTCTTGTCTGCAGCAGCGGCGTACGCGCAACCGGGCGCCTATCCCGAGCGGCCGGTGCGCCTCATCGTGCCGTTCCCGCCCGGCGGCGGCAACGACATCCTCGCGCGGGCGGTGGGACAGCGGCTGACCGAAGGGCTGGGCCAGCAGATCATCGTCGACAACCGTGGCGGCGCGGGCGGCATGATGGGCGGCGCGCTCGCCGCGGCCGCGGACCCCGATGGCTACACCCTCTTTCTGGGCAGCATGGGCAGTCTCGCGCACAACCCGGCACTGCGGCCGAACCTGCCCTACAGCCCGCCGCGCGATTTCGCCGCGGTGTCGATGCTCGCGACCTCGGCGTTCATACTCGTCGCCTATCCCGCCCTTCCGGCGAAATCGGTGCAGGAGCTCATCGCAGCCGCGCGCGCCAAACCCGGAACGCTGAACTACGGCTCGGCCGGTACGGGCTCGTCGCTGCACATGACGGGCGAGCTGTTCAAGCACACGACCGGCATCGACATCGTGCACGTCGCCTACAAAGGCACCGCGCCCGCGCTCACCGATCTGATCGCGGGTCAGGTGCAGATCGTGTTCAGCACGATGCCGCCGCCGCTGCCCCACGTCAAAACCGGCAAGCTGCGCGCGCTCGGCGTCACGAGCACGACGCGCGCCAAAGCCGTGCCCGACGTGCCGACCATCGCCGAAAGCGGCGTCCCCGGATTCTCGGTCGAGAACTGGCAGGGCATCGTCGTGCCGGCGAAGACCCCACGCCCGATCGTCGAGCGGCTCAACCGCGAAATCACCCAGGTGCTGGCGCAGCCCGCGATGATTGAAGTCCTCGGCGTGCAGGGCCTCGACGCCTCGGGCAACACGCCCGCGCAGTTCGACCGGCTCATCCGCAACGAGATCGAGCGCTGGCGCAAGCTCGTGCAGACCGCGGGCATCAAGGTCGAATGATGGCCGCGAGCACGCTTTGACCCGCCACACGATGCTTTCCCGCAAGAAAGGACACCGATGAAGTTCAGCAATTTTCTGTTTCCGGCGTCGATGGACCCGGCCCAAGACCACCAGATCATCGGCGAGACGCTGCGCGAGGCGCAGCTCTGCGACGAGCTCGGCATGGAGATGCTGTGGCTGGCGGAGCACCACTTCGACGGCATCTGCGCGTACGTCGATCCGGTGGCCTTCGCCGCGGCGCTTGCCGCGTGCACGAAGCGCATCCGCATTGGCTTCGCCGTCGCGCAGATGTCGCTCCACCACCCGATCCGCATGGCCGAGCAGATGGCGCTGATCGACAACATCAGCAACGGGCGGCTCGTCGTCGGCCTCGGCCGCGGCACCGCCTACAACATCTACGACTATCAGGGCTACGGCATCGACCCCGCGGAAGCGTACGACCGGCTGATCGAGGCCGAAGAGATCATGATCAAGGCGTGGACGACGGAAAACTACGAGCACAAGGGCAAGTACTGGAACCTGCGCCTGCCGCTGCTGCGCCCGCGCCCCTACACCAAGCCGCATCCGTTCATCGTGCGCGCGTGCTCGAGCGAGGAGGCGATGCTCGGCATGGCGCGCGCCGGCCGCCCGTTCCTGATGAACATCCAGAGCAACGAAGTGACGAAGCATCGCATGGACCTGTACCGCTCGACCATCCGCGAGTCCGGCTTCGACGAGCAGACCGTCGCCCGCAACGTCGACGACACGTGGGTATGGCGCAACATCTTCGTCGCCGAGACCGATGCCGAGGCTGAGCGGCTGGCGCTGCCGGCCTTCCAGACCCAGCAGGAGTTCCGCGCGGCCATGCGCAAGAAGGTCTACGAAGAGCAGGGCCTGTTGCTGAAGCAGGACACCCTGTTCGGCGCGGTGGCGCGCAACCAGGCGCAACACTCGATGCTGTGCGGCTCACCCGCCACCGTGGCCGAGGCCATCGCCGAGATCGACAAAATCGGCGTGGGCGGGCTGATCCTCGTGTTCCGCATCGGCCCGATGCCCTACGAAGTCGCCGCCCACAGCATCCGCCTCTTCATGGAGAAGGTCGCGCCGCAATTCAGGA
>JBKJZR010000103.1:0-5845 GCA_046715035.1 Burkholderiales bacterium
CACTCCTCACTCCTCACTCCTCACTCCTCACTCCTCACTTCCATGTCCTACCTCAAGCTGATCCTGCGCAACGCCCTGCGTCACCGGCTGCGCACGGGCCTGACCGTGCTCGGCATCGTCGTGGCGATACTCGCCTTCGGCCTTCTGCGCACGGTGGTGGACGCGTGGTATGCGGGCGCCGAAGCGGCCTCGTCGACGCGGCTCGTCACACGCAATGCGATCTCGCTCGTGTTCCCGCTGCCGCTCACCTACAGCGCGAAGATCCGGCAGATCGCGGGCGTGAAAGCGGTATCCCATGCCAACTGGTTCGGCGGAGTCTATGTTTCCGAGAAAAACTTCTTTCCGCAATTCGCCGTTCAGGCGGCGAGCTACTTCGAGCTGTACCCCGAGTTTGTGGTGCCGCCGGCCGAAATGCGCGAGTTCCTGCGCGACCGCAAGGGCGCCATCATCGGCCGCAAGCTGGCGGGCACGTACGGCTTCAGGATCGGCGACGTGGTGCCGCTGCGCGGAACCATATTCCCGGGCAGCTGGGAGTTCGTAGTGCGCGGCATCTATGACGGTGCCGAAGCGAAAACCGACACTGCGCAGTTCTTCTTCCACTGGGATTATCTCAATGAGACGCTGCGCAAGACCGTGCCGCGGCGCGCCAACACCGTCGGTGTTTACGTCGTCGGACTGACCGCTTCTGACCGGGCCGCGGAAGTCGCCGCGGCAATCGATGCCACATTCAGGAATTCGCTCGCCGAGACGCTGACCGAAACCGAGCAGGCATTCCAGCTCGGTTTCGTCGCCATGACCGAGGCGATCGTCGTGGCCATCAAGATCGTGTCGTTCCTCGTGATCGCCATCATCATGGCGGTCATGGCGAACACGATGGCAATGACGGCGCGCGAGCGCATGGCCGAGTATGCGACGCTCAAGGCGCTCGGCTTCGGGCCGCATCATCTCGCCCTGCTCATCTGTGGCGAATCGGTGGCGATCGCGGTCGCAGGCGGCGCCCTAGGGATCGCGCTCACCTACCCGGTTGCGCAAGGTTTCGGAAGGGCGATGGGCAGCCTGTTTCCCGTGTTCAACGTCAACACGGCAACGGTGGGCATGCAGATCGCAGCAGCATTGGTCATTGGCACGGTCGCCGCGCTGTTTCCGTGCATACGTGCTGCCCGGATGCGCATCGCCGAGGGCCTGCGCAGCATCGGGTAGGCGTCATGAGGGACAGTCCACGACTTACGAACCTCGATTGCGTCCTCGTACTGACCCGCGGATGAAGATCCCCTTCTCTTATAGCCTGCGCAACCTGTGGACGCGCAAGGTGACGACGCTGCTCACTGCGGGAGGCATGGCGCTGGTGGTGTTCGTTTACGCGACTGTACTGATGCTGGAGGAAGGCCTGAAACGCACGCTCGTCGACACGGGCTCTTACGATAATGTCGTCGTGATCCGGCGCTCGGCGCAGACCGAGGTGCAAAGCGGCGTCGATCGTGCGCAGGCCGCGCTGATCGAGAGCCAGCCCGAAATCGCCTACGGGGCGGGCGGCGAGCGCCTCGTATCGAAGGAAATCGTGGTGCTCGTCAACCTGCATAAGCGCGACTCCGGCAAGCCGACGAACGTGCTGATCCGCGGCGTTGCGCCGAATGGCATCATCCTGCGTCCACAGGTAAAGATCGTCGCGGGTCGTGCGTTTCGCCCGGGCGCTTCGGAAATCATCGCCGGCCGCAGCGCCGCGCAGCGCTTTCGGGGCGCAGCGATCGGCGAGACGCTCTGGTTCGGTCTGCGCGAATGGACCGTCGTCGGCACATTCGACGCGGGCAACAGCGGCTTCGATTCCGAGATCTGGGGCGATGGCGATCAGCTGATGCAGGCGTTTCGCAGGCCCGTCTATTCCTCGGTGCTGATCAAGCTCAGCGACGCTACGCGCTTTCCCGAAGTGAAGACGCGTCTGGAGGCCGATCAGCGCCTGACCGTGGAAGCCAAGCGCGAGAATATGTTTTATGCCGACCAGTCGCGGCTGCTGGCGAACTTCATCAGATATCTCGGGCTGACGCTGTCGATCATTTTTTCAGTGGGTGCGATCATCGGTGCGATGATCACGATGTACGCATCGGTCGCCAACCGCACGGCCGAGATCGGCACGTTGCGCGCGCTGGGCTTCCGGAGCCGCAGCGTGCTGGCAGCATTCATGCTCGAGGCGGTGCTGCTGGGGCTGGCAGGCGGCATCGCCGGTCTCGCGCTGGCATCATTGATGCAGCTATTCACGATTTCCACCATGAACTGGCAGTCCTTTGCGGAATTGGCGTTCAGTTTTACCCTCACGCCGCGCATCGCGGTCGAGTCGCTGGTCTTCGCGCTGGTGATGGGCGTGGTCGGGGGCTTCCTGCCCGCGATCCGCGCCGCGCGGCTCAGCATCGTCGATGCGCTGCGCGCGATCTGAGACGCGAGAATTCAATAGTCGATCTCGGCCTTTGCCCAGGCACGTTTGATGCGAGGGAGTTGCATTCGTCAACGCGGGGCCGCGCACCGGCGCCTATACTTCCCCGGCCATGCACCCGCAAGCTTTGCCCGGCTCGAGGCGCAATCGCCATTGCAACTGCCCCTTGTCAGTCAGGCGCCAACGTTGATGGCGATGGATAACCCTGCGCTCGAGGCCAGGCGCATCGCCATTGCGGGAATGATCGCGCTGATTGCGGCGATGGGGATCGGGCGTTTCGTTTTTACGCCGCTGCTGCCGATGATGCAGCACGATGCGGGCCTGACGATCACCGCTGGCGGATGGCTGGCCGCGGCGAATTACTTCGGCTATTTCGCGGGCGCGTTGTCGGCGGTATGGCTGCACGTTCAGGCGTCGCTCATGGTGCGCATCGGTCTGGTGCTCAATGCCATTTTGCTGGCGGCGATGGGACTCGGTGACAGCCTCGGCTGGTGGCTGGCGATCCGCGCGCTGGCCGGCATCTTCAGTGCATGGGTGCTCGTGTTCGGCTCGACCGTCGTGCTCAGACGACTTGCGCAGCGCGGCCACGTCGCGCTGGGCAGCGTGATGTTTGCCGGCGTCGGCATCGGCATTGCGTTGAGCGGATTGCTGTGCATCGGGTTTGTCGCGGCGCATTTGCGCTCGAGCACCGCATGGCTGGTCCTCAGCGCGGTCGCGCTGCTCGCTGCCGGGTTCGCGTGGCCGGCTTTCCAGGTCGAGCGGGAGTCGATGTCGGAGATTGCGGCCATACGTCGGGATCGATTCCGCTGGACGCGCGCGATGGTGGGACTCATTGCGGGCTATGGATTGTTCGGCTTCGGCTATATCATCCCCGCCACATTCCTGCCGGTGATCGCCCGCGATGCTTTGGCCGATCCCCAATACTACGTATGGTTTTGGCCCGCTTGCGGGATCGCGGCAGCCGCATCGACGCTGCTGAGCGTGCCGTTGGCGCGACGCCTCGGTGACCGCAGCCTGCTGAGCGGCTGTTACCTCGCGGAAGCGCTGGGCATAGCACTGCCGGCGTTGAGCGCGCATCCGGCAGCCTTGGCAGCGGGGACGGTGCTCTTTGGAACGACGTTCGTAGTGATTACCGTCGCTGCACTGCGCGAGGCGCGCGCAATGGCGCCCGCACACGCCAATCGGCTGATTGCAGCGATGACCGCGGCATTCGCAGCAGGCCAGATCGCAGGACCGGTGGTGACTGCCCATCTGGTTCAGGTGCAGGGCACGTTCAAGTGGCCTTTGCTGATGGCGGCCGCTGCGCTTCTGCTCGCGGTCGCGTTGCTGCCGCCCCGGGCTGGAACGGGAACGCAGGCTGCGTCATGACGATGAACCGATCTTCCCGCAGACGTCTCTTAACAGCGCGCAAGTCCGGCGAGTTGTAAGAGTTACAAGCCTAGACAATAGGGTCGCATCGTAGAATTGCGATGGCCGGTCTCCGGCGACGCCGCCTGTCGGACTTAGCGGGTGCGACAGGCTTATAGAAAACCGCCCCATTGGTTCTGAATAATGTTTAATTCACAACCGTTTCACGTCGACTCAGCACGCAGCAACGACATTGCGAAGGCTTTTTTGACGCCACTTGCCCATTCTTTTTCAGGGCGGTTTTGCCTAAGGAACTTGTCGGACTCAAGTCCGACAAGCTCCTGGTGGTTGCTTTCCGGCACACTGGCCTATGTCATATACTCATCCCCGGGGGAGGGACAACCATCCATGAATCAGAGGATGGCCATGGAGGTGTGCGCAGCGCACGTCGTTCGCATTGAGGCTGCTTCCGCGGCTAGCTGCTGCATTCCTGACCCGCATTGCTGCCGCCTGCCAAGTCGCGGCATGGCATTAACACTTGCAGCGACTTCCCGCGCGTCCACGGCGCAGTCCCTACGCGCGTTGTTTAGCCTCGACCAATAGCGTAGCGCGGCTCCCTCGAGCGCGCACCTGCGGAGATACGGTCCATGGACACACTGGAAAGATCGAAGGTCCCGGAAATGGAGCTGACGGCGCTGCTGGGCGCGTTGACCGCGCTCAAGCGGGGTGACAGCTCGGTGCGGCTGCCGCGCGAGTGGACCGGGCTGCCAGGCAAAGTTGCCGAAGCGTTCAACGATGTTGTCGAGCTGAACGCGCGCATGGAGGAAGAATTGGTGCGCCTCAGCAAGTCGGTCGGCAAGCAGGGCAAGCTGCGCCAGCGCGCCACCGTAGGCGACGTGCGCGGTTTCTGGAAAGTCACGATCGACGCCGTCAATTCGCTGATCGACGACCTCGTCCACCCGACGAGTGAAACGGCGCGTGTGATCGGTGCGGTTGCGCAGGGCGATCTTTCGCAGACGATGGCGCTCGAAGTCGAGGACCGGCCACTCGAAGGTGAATTTCTGCGTACCGCCAAGACGATCAACAAGATGGTGGACCAGCTGGGATCGTTCGCGTCCGAGGTGACCCGCGTGGCGCGCGAAGTCGGCACCGAGGGCAAGTTGGGCGGGCAGGCCAAGGTGAAGGGTGTCGCCGGTACCTGGAAAGACCTGACCGACAGCGTCAACTCGATGGCGTTCAACCTCACCGCGCAGGTGCGCAACATCGCTGACGTGACCACCGCCGTGGCGAAAGGCGATCTTTCCAAAAAGATCACGGTGGACGTGAAAGGCGAGTTTCTCGAGTTGAAGAACACCATTAACACGATGGTGGACCAGCTGCGGTCGTTTGGCTCGGAGGTGACCCGGGTGGCGCGCGAAGTCGGCACCGAGGGCATGCTCGGCGGTCAGGCGCAGGTCGAAGGCGTGTCGGGCACGTGGAAGGACCTGACCGACAGCGTGAACTTCATGGCGAGCAACCTGACCTCGCAGGTGCGCAACATCGCCGACGTGACGACCGCGGTCGCGCGTGGCGACCTGTCGCGCAAGATCACGGTGGACGTGAAGGGCGAGATCCTCGAAGTGAAGAACACCGTGAACACGATGGTCGACCAGTTGAGCTCGTTCGCCGCGGAAGTGACGCGGGTAGCGCGCGAAGTCGGCACCGACGGGAGGCTCGGGGGCCAGGCGGACGTGCAGGGTGTCGCGGGCACGTGGAAGGACCTGACCGACAGCGTGAACTTCATGGCGAGCAACCTGACCTCGCAGGTGCGCAACATTGCGGACGTGACCACGGCGGTGGCGAAGGGCGACCTGTCGAAGAAGATCACCGTCGACGTCAAGGGCGAGATCCTCGAGCTGAAAAACACCATCAACACGATGGTCGACCAGCTGCGCTCGTTCGCCGCCGAGGTGACGCGGGTGGCGCGCGAGGTGGGAACGGAAGGGCGCCTCGGGGGCCAGGCGGACGTGCAGGGTGTCGCGGGCACGTGGAAGGACCTGACCGACAGCGTGAACTTCATGGCCGGTAACCTGA
>JBKJZR010000104.1:0-17803 GCA_046715035.1 Burkholderiales bacterium
GGGTTGCGGGCGCAGTTGGCGCGCTCGCCGCTGGTGGACGGCGCGAAGTTCACGCGCAACCTGGAAAAGATCTATCGTGAAGTCTGGACGCAGTGGTGCAACGCGGCCACCTGAACGCATCCCGCACACCGCGCACCCTCGTCGACACCGTCAGTCAAAACTCACCTGGCGAAGCTGATGAAGCAGTCTATTGTCGTCCGCCATATTTATTCCGTTCCGCAAAGCTGCAAGACTGGCTCCGCGGCACATCGGACAAAGGAGACAGAGGCCATGAATAACAAGACCTTGCAAGTAAGTTCGCAAAAGCAGGTGAACGAAGGAGGTGTCCACATGAAACGGATTCTCATCGGTCTGATCGTGGTTTTAGCATCGGGGTTTTGGTCATTGCCATCGACGGCGATCGCGCAGCAGCCGCTCGTCATCAAGCCACTGGCGGAAAAGAAAGTCGCGGAGTTGCCGGCTGGACCGCTCTTCTGGCGGATAGAGAACTTTACTGCGCTCGCGCAAGCGCAGGCCGCTGCGGGCCCCTGGGCGTTAGTCGCCGAGTCGGCTGGCAAAGTCTGGCTCTTCACGCTCGGCCCAGCGGGTGGGTCATCAGCGGGCGGCATCAAGGTTGCGGAATTTGGACCAATCCCCCGCGTGGTCGCACCGCAGTATCTCCTGCGGATTAACGAAGCCAGCGGTCCTGCGGGCAGCATTACGCCCGTGCATACACATCCGGGCTCCGAAGCGTTTTATGTGCTCGCCGGGGAGCAAAGCATCCGTAGTCCCCACGGGGTGATGCGCGTCAAGGTTGGCCAGCCCGAAGCGGGCCATGGTGCCGATATGCCGATGCAGGTCTCGAGCAGCGGCTTGACGGACCTGCACGCGCTGGTGATGTTCGTGGTGGACGCCACCAAACCGTTTTCATCTCCGGCCACTTTTCCGTGACTGGCAATGCCAAGTAAAGCTCGAGCGGACGGGCCGCTAGCATCGTGCCGGCGTAACGGTCATCGCTGGCCCGCCGCTCAGCAAGACGCTTTGGACCCGACTGGTCGCCTGACGAAGTGATGTTCTCCGCGGCCGTGCGCGCCGAGCAGGCGCGTCGCGGCTCGACGCGTGAATCGAACGCGCGGCGCGCTGCGGTGGGCGGTTTTGCGTGCGAGCTTGTCCCCGACGTGATCGCCTTCATCACTGAGCGCGACTCGGCGTATCTTGCAACCGCGAGCGCGGATGGCCAGCCCTACGTTCAGCACCGCGGGGGCCCTCCGGGGTTTCTGCGAGTGCTCGATGAGCGCACCGTCGCCTTCGCCGATTTCGCTGGAAACAGGCAGTACATCAGCACCGGCAACCTCGCCGAGAACGAGCGCGCGTTTCTGTTTCTCATGGATTACGCCGCCGCGCGCCGCCTGAAACTCTGGGGCTGCGCGCGCGTCGTGGCGGCCGATCCGGACCTCTTCGCCCGCCTTGCCACTCCCGGCTACCGGGCGCGCATGGAGCAGGCGATCGTCTTCACCGTGCGAGCCTGGGACTGGAACTGCTCGCAGCACATTTCCAGCCTGGTGCCGGCCCAAGCGCGGCGGTGACCCGCGTGCGAGCGGCAGGCTAACTATAAAGGCGACGGCGCGAGACAGGAACTGCAGCAGGCGAAAGCATTCCTGGCGCAGCGATAGTCACTCGAAGCGAAACACGTTGGCAGGCTCGACGGGGCGATCGCGCCGCGGTGCTCGTTGTCCGGTGAAAACGAGGCGCTATGGGAGGAACTGCGCGCCCGCATGCTCGCGTGGCGTCATGGAGGCTTCCCGGCGCACAACGAGGTGAGGGTAGCTGACTGGCATCGACAGCTCGCGCGAAATGCTGGCCAAGGCTCGCGCCGCCCATCACGGCGCTCATTTTGTGCAGGCCGACGTTGCGATGGCTCGAATCCAGTTCACGGCGGATAAGTTTGCGATACCGAATCGCCGCTCGATCTCAGCACCAGGATCAGCGTTCCGAGTAAAATTTGTCGGAGCTGTCTAACACCAACCCTATTTGTTTACGACGCTAGAACCCATGGCCCTCAAACGCCTCAAAGGCCCCGCCGGCACGCTGATCGTGCTCGAGCACACTTCGCAAATCCTCAAGGACAATCCACTGGGCGACCCACACGTGCGCAAGGTCGCGGCGTGGTTGCCGCCGCAGTACGACAACACTCCGGGCAGGCGCTTTCCGGTGCTCTACGACCTCGTCGGCTTCACCGGCTCCGGCCTTGCGCACACCAACTGGAAGCCGTTCGGCGACAACGTGCCCGAGCGCGCGGCGCGGCTCATCCGCGAGCAGAAGATGGGACCGGCGATCATCGTCTTTCCGGACTGCTTCACGCGGCTCGGCGGCAACCAGTACGTGAACTCGTCGGTGATCGGCAACTACGCGGACTATCTCACGCGCGAGATCATTCCCTTCGTCGACCGCGAGTTCCGCACGCTCGCCAGCCGCGAGCATCGCGGCTGCTTCGGCAAGTCGTCAGGCGGCTACGGCGCGATCGTCCACGGGATGAAGTACGCGAAATACTGGGGCGCGATCGCCGATCATTCCGGCGACGCGTATTTCGATTTCGTCTACTGGCACGACTGGCCGAACACGCTGAACGAGCTTGCCCGGCACCGGATGCCCAAGCGCAAGCCCGGCGCTTATGACGCGCGCCGGGAATCGAGCCGCAAGGGCCTCGCCGAGGGCCTCGATGACGGACGCATCAAGCGCTTCCTCGCACACGTGTGGAAGACGGAAAAGTTGTCGACCGCGGAAGGCCACTGCATCATGAACCTGTGCATGGCAGCGACCTACGACCCGGACCCGCGGGCGCCGCTCGGCTTCCGGGTGCCATTCAACCTCGAATCGGGCGAAGTCATTGAGCAGCGCTGGCGCCGGTGGCGCGCGCACGACCCGGTCAATCTCGTGACGAGGTATCGCGCCAACCTCAAGTCCCTCGCGGGCATCTATATCGACTGCGGCTGGCGCGACCAGTATCACATCCATTACGGCTCGCGCATCCTGTCGAAGCGCCTTGCCGCGGCCGGCATTCGCCACACCTACGAGGAATTCGACGACAACCACTCCGATATCGATTACCGGATGGATGCGAGCCTGCCGTTTCTTTATAAAGCGCTCACTTGAGGACGAGAGACGAGGGCCGCACGATGAGGGCGAACGGCTGGGATCGGGCGGGTGGAAAGCGCTTGCAGCGCTGCAATCATGGGGCTAAATTTACAGCCATAGCCGTTGATCCCGCACGAGCCGCTGATCTCATCTAACGCATTCATTCCGGACGCGCGGGCTCAGTGAACCGGAGCAAGGGTGGACAGACTTCCTATCGTTAAGACGGGAGGAGAGCATGAGACTCGTGACGGCAGTCGCAGTGCTCGCGGCAGTGCTCGGCGCGTCGTGCGCGTCGGTACCCGACGACGGGTTGCGGCAGCAGGCCGCAGCGCTGTTCGGCCGCGTCGAGGCGGCTCCGTCGCACGCAACCGTCGAAGCCGAACTAGGGCGCGCGCTGTTCTGGGACACGCGGCTGTCGAGCGACGGCAAGACCGCCTGCGCGAGTTGCCACTTCGCGCGCGACTGGGGCGCCGATCGCCGCCGTTTCTCCCCCGATGCGCGCGGCGCACTGACGTCGCGCCATTCCCCGACGGTGTTCAATTCCATGAACCAGCCCATGCTGCGCTGGCTGGGTGACCGCAAATCCGGCGCCGACCAGGCCGAGAGCTCGCTCACCGGCTCGATGGGTTTTCCCACGAAGGAGAGCGGAATCGAGAAGCTCCGCCAGCTCGACTACCTGCCGAAATTCCGCGCCGCCTATCCGCAGGACGCGCAGCCGCTGAACGCCGGCAACTACGCGCGCGCGCTCGCGAGCTACCAGGCGACGCTGACGACGCCCGCGCCGTTCGACCGCTACCTCGCCGGTGACGACCGTGCGCTGAACGCACGCCAGAAAGCCGGCCTGCGTGCCTTCGTCGCCACCGGCTGCGCCGGCTGCCACAGCGGCGCTAACTTCGGCGGCGCGACGCTGCAGAAGTTCGGCCTGGTGAAAGACTACTGGCTGGAAACCGGCGCGGACAAGGTCGACGAGGGCCGTTTCGCAATCACCAAGAAAGAAGAAGACCGCTACGTGTTCCGCGTTCCCATGCTGCGCAACGTTGCGAAAACAGCGCCGTATTTCCACGACGGCGCGGTCGAGCGGCTCGACCAGGCCGTGCGCATCATGGCCGCCGTGCAGCTCGGGCGCACGCTCGACGACGCCACGGTCGCGGACATCGTCGCTTTCCTCGAGTCGCTCACCGGCGACGTGCCGGCGAATTACGCGCCGCCGGGCCAGCGCCCCGAGCTGTAACGCGGGT
Organism: Burkholderiales bacterium; assembly: GCA_046715035.1. Classification (GTDB taxonomy): domain Bacteria; phylum Pseudomonadota; class Gammaproteobacteria; order Burkholderiales; family SG8-41; genus PALSA-1004. The sequence goes on from JBKJZR010000104.1 coordinate 4,353, forward strand.
CAAGACGGCGGCTGCGCCGACATTCACGCCCGCGGCTGCCGAGCGTTACTTTTCCAGCGTCAGTTTTCCGCCGGTCCAGCGGAATCTCAGCTGCTTCTTTATCGTCGGGCAGCAGCGCGCATCGTTCGGACCCGGCATCAGCGTATTGACCACGATCGAGGGCCCCTTGACCGTAAGCTTTTCGATCTGCCCGGTCAGGTCCGTGGTGAGCGCGCGATACGTCCTGCCCTGATCCAGAAAGACAGTCAGTTTCGGCCAGGAAGAAGTCGGCCCCAGCACGTCCCAGAGCAGAACGATATCGGGCTTGCCGTCGCCGTCCAGATCGCTGATCACATGCTGGCCTGCGGAAGCCGTTCCCTGCTCGCTCTTTTGCGAGGCGAGGAACTTGGCAATGACGAGCTTCGCCCCGCTGTCGTCCAGCGCATGCGCAGCGGGCGCCAGCGAGAACACAGCGACCAGGCCGAGAAGACAAAATGCCAGACGGATAGTGCTCATGAATGGGAACTCCTGTGTGGACGAACGGTTAATGAACGGCCAGCGCCGCGCCTATGTTAGTGATGCCCGTCACGGTCAATCGGGGCGGGCACCGGAGGCCTTCACGACCTTCGCCCACTTCGCCACGTCCTGCGCGAGAAAGTCAGCGAACTCGCGTGCCGTACCGCCCACCGTTTCGCTGCCGAGCTCCGCATAGCGCTCCTTAAGTGATGGCAGCACCCGGTTGGCTTCCGCATTCAGCCGCGCGACGATGGGAGGGGGCGTTTTCGCGGGCACAAGGATGCCATACCAGCCGGTGACTTCGAATCCGGACAGGCCCGACTCGCTCACCGTCGGAATCTCCGGTGCCATCGGTGAGCGACGCGGCCCGGTGACGGCAAGCGCCCGCACCCGTCCCGACTTGATGTGCGGGACGATCGCGGTCGTGCTGCTGAAAAGCACCTGCACATCCCCGGCGAGAAACGCGGTGGTCGAGGGGCCGGACCCCTTGTAGGGAACGTGCACCATGTCGATCCCCGCCATCGACTTGAAAAGCTCGCCCGAGAGATGGTTGGCGCTGCCGGGGCCCGACGAGCCGTAGCTCAGCACGTTCGGGTTGGCCTTGGCATAAGCGATCAACGTCTTCACCGACGTCGCCGGGACGTTCGGGCGCACGGCGAGGATGTACTGCCCCAGCGTGATCCGCATGACCGGGGCGAAGTCGCGCAGCGCGTCGTACGGCACTTTCGGCTGCAGGCTCGGGTTGACGGTGAACTCGGGAGAAACGACGAGCAGGGTATAGCCGTCTGGCGTCGCGCGCGCGGCGATCTCGGTGCCGAGCATGCTTCCCGCACCCGGACGATTGTCGACGATGAACGTCTGGCCGAACGACTCGGCGAGCCGCTGCGAGATAAGCCGCGCCGTGATGTCGGTGCCGCCACCGGGGGCGAACGGCACGATCACGCGCACCGGGCGCTCGGGGTACTGCGCGACACACATCCCGCTCGCCGCCAGCAGCGCAATTCCCGCCCAGTGGACGCGGCGTACCACGCTCCCAGATGTGCTCCGTGCGGATGCGCGGGAGCCCGCATCCCCATCGTCACGCCTGTCTCGCCCGCGTTCCCGCTTCACGCGCGGTCCCGGCCGGCCTTGCCGACGACTTTCACGCCGGCCCACTCCTCGAAGCAGGTAATGAGCGTCGAGGAGTCACGCTTGGCGCCGCCGTGATTCACGCCGTAACCCCAGAGCTGCCGCGCCATGTTACCGAGGAGCATGGTGACCCCCAGCCGGTCCGCCTCCTTCATGCACAGGGTGATGTCCTTGTAGGTGATCTCCATGTTGCTGCCGTAGTCGAAGGTGCGCGGCAGCACCGAGCGCGGCATCTTGTGCAGCGTGCAGTTGTTCATGCCGGTGCTGTTGTTGATCACGTCCACCATCGCGTCGGGATCCAGGCCGGCCTTGGCGCCGAGTACGAAGGCCTCGTAGGTCGCCGCCGTCGAGATTTGCGAGAGCAGATTGTTGACGAGCTTCATCATCTGGGCCTGGCCGGGCTGCTCGCCCATGTAGTAGGTCTTGCCGCAGGGCTCGAGCATCGGCTGCACGCGCTCGAACGCCTTGCGGTTGCCCGACATGATGATCGTGAGCGTGCCTTCGGCCGCGCGTTTTACCCCGCCGCTGATTGGCGCGTCGAGCATCGTGACATCGTAATTGGCAAGCTCGGCGCTCAGCCCGGTTGCGAACTGCGGGCCGGTCGTCGAGCAATCGGCGAGAATCTCGACGGCGCGTCCGAGGTACACGCCGTCCGCTCCGAGTGCCACCTCGCGCACGATCTCGAGCGCAGGCAGGCACAGCAAGACGATCTGCGCTGCGTCGGCCACGGCTTTGGGCGATACCGCGGGGTGCGCTCCGAGCGCGACGGCCGCATCGACCGCCTGCGCGTCGAGGTCGAACACCGTCACGTGATTGCCATGCTGGATGAGACGGGCCGCGATCGGACCGCCCATTTTGCCCAGCCCGATGAAGCCCAGGTGCTGCCTGCCGGTGTTCCCGCTCATGAAGCGCTCTCCTCACAGGGGTTTCGCGGGACACTAGCATCGACCCAAGGAGGGGGCAACGCTCGAGACCTGCCCATCCATGCGACACGGCACGGCTTTCGCTTGCGCATGGGGACCGAACGACTGTAATTGTTCTGGAGGACATTAGCGCGGCGCGCGTTCGATAACGGATACGCTTCCGAACCGATGCATGCGGCCGATGTCTACACAAACTTGTGTTTGACGCGCTTCACAACTAACCCGATTGGAGATACACCGATGCGCCACGCAAAACGCAGCAGAAAAGCAATATCGATCGCAAAAATGACCGAGCTCGCGATCGCGGCACCGCAGGTCGTGGCGATACGCACGGCACGCATGCTCGCAGCGGGCGCCAATCCCGGACTGGCCGATCGCGCCGAATTCTCGCAGATGGGCACTGAAAAAGTGCACGCCTTCTGGGAATCCATGTACGCGATAGGTGCGCAGATCGTCAGAACCAATCAGGAATACGCCCGCACGGCGGCCTTGCAATGGTGGCGGCTGTGGACGACTCCGCGGTGGCTCACCGCCTACCGCCCGCTGTCGCAGGCGATGCCTTCATTGCCGCAGCTGACAGGCTTCGTTCCCACCCCGAGCCAGCAACAGCGCACGGTATCCAAACTAGTTGAGGCGGGTCTGACCCCCGTCCACAAGCGGGCGACCGCAAACGCACGCAGGCTCGGGCGAAGCAAGAAGCGCCAAGGCTAGCGAAAGCCGCCTCGAAATATGAACGGCTTGCAATCAGTTACTTGAAACGCTTCGACGCCACGCCTGCGGCGTTGGCTCGGCGCGAACGAGGAATTCACAAACTGTCAGGTCACTTTTCCCGCATCGCACGGACCCGCTTTGCCGCGGGGCGCTCCCAGCAGCGATCGAGCCAGGCCTGCACGTGCGGCCACTTGCCGAGATCGACCGACAGCGCGCGGTAGAGCGCCCCGGCGACGTTCAGGTCCGCCACCGAAAACTGCGCACCGGCGAGCCACGCGGATTTCGTCAGCGCGGTCTCCAGCACATCGAGCGCCGGGACGACCTGCTTCCATGCTTCCTCGGCGAGCGCCGGCTTGCGCTCGGCTTCGGGCAGCGCCTTGGTATGCCGGACGTAGTCGACGATCTGGCGGTCGAGCCGGTCGGTTTCCCACAGGCTCCATTGCAGGGCGAGCGCCTCGTGCTGCGGATCCGCGGGGCAGAGCACGCTGCGGTGTTTTTTCGCCAGGTAGAAGTTGATCGCCATCGACTCCGACAGCACGAACCCGTCGTCGTCGATGGTCGGCACACGGGCGTTGGGATTGAGCGCGCGGAATTCCGGCGTGCGGGTTTCCGGCGCGCGGGGCAGCCAGTCTTTGTGCTCGTAGGCAATCCCGAGTTCGCCCGCCATCCATAGTACGCGTATCGCGCGGGAATTCGCGGAACCGTAAATGCGCAGCATGTCGTTCCTCCTTGAGATAGGTCGCAGCAGGAGTCTACCCGAGCTTCGGGGTCGCGAACCCCTTGCCCCACGAAGCGGGATGCGCAGAAAGCCCTCTAGCTGACCGCGTCCGGCCTTTGTCGCAGTCCGCAACGCGACGCTGGGGAACGTACAGTCCGCTGAGAACTTGCGTGAAACACGCGCGCAAATAGACCCAGCGTGTAGATAACCGCAGCGGGCTCCTTTATGCTGTCGGCGAGCGGTCTGCGACGTCCAGGCGAGGCGCGAATTCGCCGGGGAGACCAGGAAAAGATTCAAGGAAGGCAATGCCATGAGAAAGCTCATTCGTCTGCTCGGCGCCGTGGGGACTTTGGTGCTGGTCGCGCTCCCGGTCGCCGCGCAGTACCCCGCAAGGCCGATAAGGTTCATCGTGGCCTTTCCGCCCGGCGGCGGAGTCGACATTGTCGCGCGCACGGTGGCGGCGAAGCTCAGCACGCGACTGGGGCCGCCGATCGTAATCGAAAACAGGCCTGGCGCTGGCACGACGATCGGCACCGAGATGGCAGCCAGAAGCACGCCCGACGGTTACACGCTCCTGGTCGGCCCGATTGGCGGGGCCGCCATTGCGCAGTCGTACTACGGCAAGCTTGCCTATGACATCCGCCGCGATTTCGCGCCGATTACCAAGATCGGCTACGGCACGATCATCCTGGTAGTCCCGCTCAGTCTCAACGTAGGCTCCGTCAAGGAACTCATCGCACTGGCCAAAGCGAAGCCCGGTCACCTCACTTTCGCGTCGTCGGGAACGGGCGCGCTGATTCATTTGACCGGCGAGCTGTTCAAGCAGATGGCGGGCGTCGACATCCTGCATGTGCCTTATAAGGGCACGACTCAGTTTCTTCCCGACCTGCTCGACGGGCGAGTCTCCATGGCGCTCGACAGCATGCCGGCGCATCTGCCGCACATCACATCGGGGAGGCTACGCGCGCTGGCGGTGGCGAGTCGGCAGCGATCCCCGCAGTTGCCTGAGACGCCGACCTTGTCCGAATCAGGCTTGCCCGGCTTTCAGTCCAACACCGACTACGCGCTCTACGCGCCCGCCCGCACGCCGAAGGACATCATTGCGCTGCTCAATCGAGAGACGAACGTGGTGCTGCAGCAGCCCGACGTGAGCGCGAGGCTCGCGGCGCAAGGAATCGAAGTGAGCGGCAGCACGCCGGAGGCGCTGCAGGCGGAACTCCTCGATGAACTCGCCAAGTGGTCGAAAGTAATCCGCAACGCAAACATCAAGCCGGAGTAGCAGGACGTCGTTGCCCCTTGGTGATGAACTGGCGGCTGCGCCTTTGTACGGAATGTGGAGGATGTTCACCGACGTTGCGGTCTTCAGCATCTCGCCCAGCAGGTGATTCTACTTCCGCCCACCGCCTCATCGCCGCGGCAATCGGCGCATCACATCTTTTTCCAGTCTGTGGAGTAGATCTCCAGGGCGAATTTTGCGCAAGCGCAGGAACATCGAGCGCCCGTGACTACCCGCGTACCTACACGCCTATCGGACGATTGCCTATACCTTTTGAAAGAGGTGCCACGCATACTCGCTCAGCTTTTTGCCCGGCTGGCAGCCGTCCATGGCATAAGGCAGCAGGGAAGCGTTCGCCAACAGCGTCGATAAACGAGGGAGATACGAATGGGCATCATCTGGACGATATTGATTGGTTTCATCGTGGGGCTGCTGGCCAAGATGCTGAAGCCCGGCAAGGATCCTTCCGGATTTTTCATCACTGCGGCGATAGGCATTGCCGGCTCACTCCTCGCGACCTACGGCGGCCAGGCGCTTGGCCTTTACACGGCAGGAGAAGGGGCGGGATTCCTGGGCTCCCTAGTCGGCGCGATCATTCTGCTCGTCATCTATCAATTCATACGGAACCGGGCCTGAGCAACGCGGGGATCTAACACTGTTTAACCAGACTTAAGGAGGCTACGAAGGCAGGGGCGAAGTGGTCGTTCACAAGTGCCTGACCACACCGCGCGATGGAGGAAGCGGGAGGGCCGGGCTCTGAAGCGAATGCCTGGTATGGCCTCGAGGCGCCGAACGGGACGCCGGCGTCGGTGCTGGCCAAGCTTCATTCGCATGTGGTCAATTACCTCAGGTCGCCCGACGTTCAAAAGCGCTGCGCCGATATGGGGGTGAACCCGGTGGGCAACACACGCGCGGAGTTTGGCGCTCAAATCCCCCGGGAGTTGGCGAAATGGCGCCAGGTGATACAGCAAGCGGGTATCAAGATCGAATAGTTTTTCATCCCGGCCGCAGCGTGCGGTCTGATCGACGCACCCGCAGATATGCCTGCGCTCGTAACACCGGCACGGCCGGGGAGGGCGAGTCGCGCTGTGGAAACCCTACGAACATTCTTTTGTGTCAAAAACCCCTGAATACCGGCGCGCGCTTTTCCACGAACGCCCGCACGCCCTCCTTGGCGTCCTGCGTATCCTTGGAGATGTTCTGGGCGAATGTTTCGAATTCCAGCGCGGCGCGCAGGTCGACGTCCTGATTGTGATGGATCGCGCGCTTGGCGAGCCGGATCGCCACGGGCGGGCCGGCGGCAATCCTGCGGGCGAGCTTGCCGGTCTCGGCCATCAGCGCTTCGGGGGCGACGACCGCATTGACGATGCCGAGCTTGAGCGCCTCGGCCGCGTCGATCGTATCGCCGGTGAAGATCAGCTCGCACGCTTTGGCTGTGCCGACGATGCGGGGCAGAAAATAAGTGCCGCCCCAGTCAGGGTGTAGCCCGCGCTTGACGAAGGACTGAGCGAACTTCGCTGCGCTCGACGCGATACGCATGTCACAGGCGAGCGCCAGGTTCATTCCGGCACCCGCGGCCGCCCCGTTGACGGCGGCGATGACCGGTTTCGGACAATCCCGCAGGGCGAGAATGATGCGGTCGCGCAGCGGCGCGAACCGCTCGCTTGTGGACTGTGCTTCACCCCTCTGCTCACGCTCGCTCATGGTCTTGACGTCGCCACCGGAGCAAAACCCGCGTCCAGCCCCCGTGATCACCAGCACACCCACGTTCGGGTCGGCCGCAGACCGGGTGACGGCATCGTAGAGGTCGTCGCGCAGCGTGTCGCCCAGGGCATTGAGCCGGTCCGGCCGATTCAGGGTGAGCGTGGCGATGCGGTCCTGCACGTCGTACAGCAAGCACTGGTAGCTCATGGTTATTCCTTTCCGGCCGGTAAGGCGTGATTCTCACACACTGCCTGCCGCAGTGGATCGTGGATTGCTCTCCGCGCCAGGCGCCGGAAATCACCACATCGTTAGTATCGAATTTCAGTGCCGCCGGCGCTGCCGCCGCAGGGGGTCGGAAATGTTCGCATCGACGATGATGGATTTTCCGCTGACGCGGGGCCACGTGCTCGATCGTACGGGCGCACAGGCGATATCGTCACCATCGACGCGGCGGGATACGTGAAGATCACCGACCGCATCAAGGATCTGGTGAAGTCGGGCGGCGAGTCGATCAGCTCGATCGAAATCGAGAATGCAATGCGTGCCCGGAAAGTTACGTTTTCGTGGCGGAATTGCCGATGACATCGACGGGGAAGCTGATGCATGCGAAGCTGCGCGAGGCTTACCAGGACTGGATCTGGGATGCCGGTGCGGCTGACATGCGTGCGCGATGATGGAGACGATTGCAACGCCCCGCTTATCCCCCAGCCTGCGGTAAACGACCCGTGGGGACGCAGCAGCGTTCAGGCGGCTGCCCTCACAAAAAAAAGCGCGAAGTGTCGATTTCGCGCAACCCCGTTCGTCTAAGCGTTGTGGAGCGAGTCGTGGCTACCCACGAACGCTCCCGCCCGACGTCCAACCAAGGAGAGATTGCGATGCGATTCATGATCATGGTCAAGGCCGACAAAGACTCGGAGGCAGGCGTGCTCCCCGATGAGAAGCTGCTGACGGACATGGGCAAATTCAACGAAGAGCTGGTGCAGGCCGGCATCATGCTCGCGGGCGAGGGGCTGCAGCCGAGCTCGAAGGGCGCGCGCGTCAGATTCTCCGGCAGCAAGCGCACCGTGGTCGACGGTCCGTTCGCCGAGACCAAAGAGCTGATCGCCGGCTTCTGGCTATGGCAGGTCAAGTCGAAGGCAGAGGCGATCGAATGGGTGAAGCGCTGTCCCAATCCGATGAAGGGCGATTCCGAGATCGAGATTCGCCAATTGTACGAGGCCGATGACTTCGGCGCGGCGCTGACTCCGGAGCTGCGCGAGCAGGAGGCGCGCCAGCGGGCGCAAGCGGAGAAGCTCAAGAACAAGCAGTCGTGAGCGCGCGACAGGATCGGTGGAGAGACCGTCCGACACGAAAACCGGCAGGGCGCTGACCGAATCTAGACCGTAATCGGTCTCGAGCGGGCCCGACGGCGCCGGTTGTATACTTCCAGAAGCCTGCCGAGTCTGTCTTCACGGAGCACGCGCATGCCGGAGCTATACCTGCCCGAACCGGGCGTTGTCGACCGCATCGTCGAGGCGCCGCGCGCCTGGACCCGCGATCAGGTGAGCGAGCAGCGCTGGCGCTTGCCGATTCCGGTCGCGGCGCTCGACGAGATTGCCGCGATGATCGAAATGCTGCGCGCCAATCCGCTGGACCCGCGCCTGCTCTCACCCGACGACTACGCGCTCGACGCATGCCGGCAGCTGATGCGCCGCGTCGGAGCGCTGCTCGCCGCGGATCTCGGCATCGTGGTGCTCGACCGCCTGCCGGTGGAACGCTACAGCAAGGGGGATCTCGTCGCCGCGTACTGGCTGCTGTCCTCGATGATCGCCCGCCCCGTGGCACAGGCTTACGACGGCCGCGTCCTCTACGACGTGCTAGACACCGGCAAGAAGACCGACACGCGCGTGCGCAGCGACATTACGGGTGCCGAGCTGTTCTGGCATTCGGATTACGGTTTCAACTACCCGCCGCCGTACATCGGCCTCCTCGTCCTGCGTACTGCGCGCGAAGGCGGCGAGAGCAGCGCCGCCAGCATGCTCACCGCGCACAACGTGCTGCGGAGGCGCGCACCGCACCTGCTGCGCCGGCTCTATCAGCCATTTCACTGGAATCGGCAGGGCGAGCATCCTGACGGCGAGCGGGAGACACATTTTTATCCGGTGTTCGACTACATCGGCGGCATGCTGCGCGCGCGCTTCAACAAGCGGCTGATGTATCGAGGCTATGAACTCGCCGGCGAGCCGATCGACGCGCTCGGGCGCGAGGCGCTGGACGCAATGTTCGACGTGATGTCGGAGCCGGCGCACCATTTCAGCTTCACACTCGTCCCGGGGCAGCTCCAGTACATGAACAACTTCAGCATCGCGCACCGGCGCACCGAGTACTTCGATCACGACGATCCCGATAAAAAGCGCCATCTGGTGCGCATCTTCCTGCGCGACGGCGGCCGGCGCAGCTACATGGGATAGCGCAGGCGCAAAGAGGAGTTGCCCGATGAGTCTGCGAATGTCTAAGCTTGCCGCGCCGGCCGATCGTTGCGGACCTCGGCGATGCACCGCGGTCGCCGTGCTGCTCGCTGTGCTCGGCGCAGGCTTCGCGCATGCGGCGGAGGAATATCCGGCACGCCCGGTGCGGATGATGATTCCCTTCCCGGCGGGCGGTCCGTCGGATTTCGTCGGGCGGCTGATCGCGCAGTACCTCACCGAGCTGTGGGGCAGGCAGGTCGTGGTGGACAACCGCGCGGGCGCTTCCGGGATCATCGGCACCGAGATCGCGGTGCGGTCCAATCCCGACGGCTACACGTTGCTGTTCGGGACCAACAGCACCTTCGCCGTCAACCTCGTGCTCATCAGGAACCTGCCGTACGACGTCTTTCGCGACCTCGCGCTGATCGGTCTCGTGGCGGAGGCGCCGCACATCCTAGCGGTGCGTGAGGGGCTGCCGGCGAAGAGCGTGAAGGAGTTCATCGCGCTGGCGAAGCAGCAGCCTGGCAAGTTCAAGTTCGCATCCTCCGGCACCGGGACCATCGTCCACATGGGGGGCGAGTTGTTCAAGTATCACGCCGGGATCGACATCGTCCACGTCCCCTTCAAAGGCGGCACACCGGCAACGCTGAGCCTGCTGACGGGCGAAGTGGACATACTGGTCAATGATCTGTCGACCCTGCTGACACACGTGAAGAGCGGCAAGGTGCGGGCTTTCGCGGCCGCGCACACGAAGCGCCTGCCGCCGCTTCCCGATATTCCCACGTTCGCGGAAATCGGCATGCCGGGCGTCGTGTCGAGCACGTGGTGGGCGATGGCCGTGCCGGTCAAGACGCCGCCGGCGGTGCGCGCCCGCATCGCAGCCGCGCAGAACAAGGTGCTGGCCCGGCCTGAGTATGTCGCTCGCCTTGCCGACTTGGCGATGGAGCCGTTGGTCCTGACCGCCGAGCAGACCACTGAAGTCATCAAACGCGAGATCGACAAGTGGGAAAAAGTCGCCACGGCAGCCAACATCCGCGTGGAGTGACCGGAATTGCGCGCGCAGCTTTTTACTGACCGGCAGTTTGCCCGATGCACCTCACGGGTGGGCCCGCTGGAAAAATCGTGAGGATTCGATGAACCTGAAATCTGTCACAGCCCTGGTTCTGATGCTCGTAACTTCTTCGATCATCCCCGTTCAGGCGGCGGCGCCGTGGCCGGAGAAGCAGGTGCGCGTGATCATTCCCTGGCCGCCCGGCGGGAGCACCGACATCATCGGCCGCCTCGTCGCTGCCGAGCTCAGTGCGCGCCTGAAACAGCAGGTGATCATCGACAATCGCAGCGGCGCGGGAGGCATCGTCGGGATGCAGATCGCGGCTCAATCACCCCCGGATGGCTACACCCTGATGCTTACCTCCACGGCGTATGGCTATCTGATCGACAAACAGGAAACGCCCGTCGATCTGGTCAAATCGTTCGCTCCGGTCGTGCTGCTGGGTTTCGGTGAAGGCGCGCTCGCCGTCCATCCCCAATTGCCGGTGAAGTCGGTCCGCGAACTGATCGCGCTGGCGAAAGCCAAGCCTGGCGCGCTCAACTATGCGTCGTCGGGGATAGGCGGCTTTCCGCACATGAACACCGAGCTGTTCAAACTCAAAACCGGCGTGAGCATCGTGCACGTGCCGTTCAAGGGCGGCGGACCGGCGATTGCCGACGTCATGGCGGGCCATACGCAGATGTATCTGGGCACGCTGGTGACGGTTATGCCGCACATCAGCTCCGGGCGCCTTAAGCTGTTGGCCGTCGGCGGCGCGAAGCGCAATCCGAAACTGCCCGACGTGCCGACGATCAGTGAGACCGTGCCCGGTTTCGAAACCAGTATTTGGTGGGGAATCTTCGCACCCAACGGCACCCCTCCGGCCATCATTGCGCGGATACATGGTGAAACGAGCGCCGTTCTCACTTCCCCCGAGTTGCTGCGACGGTTCGAAGAGCAGGGGGCGGTGACCGACAAGATGAGCTCCGCAGAGTTCGGGAAACTCATGGTGTCCGAAACTGCGAAATGGGTCGAGGTGATCAGGGTCGCCGGCATCAAGGGCGAGTAAGCGCCCGACGAGCATGCGCCGGGGCGTTGCCCCGAATTCCGTGCGGCTGCGTCCGCGTGCAGCACCCCTCCGCGGGCCCAGCGTCCGCAGTTCCGTAACCTCTTGAACGCCGACAAACGACGAGGCGGGCGTAAGCTCGGCGCCGCGCGGTTCGTCGCTGACGAGCGCAGCCTCGTCCGAGCGTAAACGGGGCAGACGAGGTACCGCAGCGCTATCCACTTGCCGCCTTCCTCGGATTCCAAACAAATGCGCCGTAACAGAATGTTACGTTTGACAGGGGATTTTATGGGTGGCGCGTTCATCGAATTGATGGGGTTGGACGTTAAGCGACATATATCCAGGAGAATCACGATGAAAAACTTACAAACTCGCAACCCGCTGATCACGTTGCTGCTCGGCATCGCAGCGTTGGTGTTCGCCGGTTGGGCCAGTGCCGACCCCCCGGGACGCGTTGCGCGGCTGGGCTATATAAGCGGCCCGGTGAGCTTCCTGCCAGCCGGGGGCAGTGAATGGGTGCTGGCGTCGGTCAACCGGCCAATGACGACCGGCGACCGGCTGTGGGTCGATGCGGGCGCGCGTGCGGAGCTGCAGATTGGCTCATCCGTGGTCCGCTTGGGCAGCGGCACCAGCGTGACCCTGCTCAATCTCGATAATCGCGTCGCGCAACTGCAGGTGACGCAGGGAACGGTTCATTTGGGGGTGCGGCGGCTCGGTCGCAACGAGTTGGTCGAAATCGACACGCCGAACCTCGCCTATGTGGTTCGCAAGCCCGGGTCCTATCGCGTCGACGTCGATCCCAGCGGCAATATGACGGCCGTCGCCACGCGCCAAGGCCAGGCTGAAGTCTATGGCGAAGGCACTGCGTATACGATCGATGCGGGGCAGTCGTATCGCTTCGCGGGCGCGGACTTGCGTGACTCGCAATGGGTGCAGGCGCCCGCCGACCCGTTCGAGGGCTGGGTCGCCGAGCGTAATCGCCGCGCAGAGCGTGCGGTTTCCGCGCGTTACGTTTCGCCCGATGTGATCGGTTATGAAGATCTTGACGAACATGGCCGCTGGCGCACCGTCGAGAGCTACGGCAACGTGTGGGTTCCGCATCGGGTTGCGCCCGGCTGGAGGCCGTACCACCATGGACATTGGGCGTGGGTCGAGCCATGGGGCTGGACCTGGATCGATGATGCGCCGTGGGGGTTTGCGCCCTCGCACTACGGCCGCTGGGCCCATATCGACAGGACGTGGGCGTGGGTCCCTGGTCCGGTGCGCGCGCGGGCTGTGTACGCGCCTGCGCTCGTCGCCTTCGTCGGCGGCGGCAATTTCCGCCCCGCGAGTGCGGCCGGACACGCGCCGGCAGTAGCCTGGTTTCCGCTCGCGCCGCGCGAGGTGTACCGCCCGCCCTATCAAGTGAGCCGCAACTACATCAATAACGTCAACACGAGCAACACGACGGTTAACCCCACTTACATCACGAACGTCTACAACACGACGAACGTGACGAAGGTCGTCTACGTCAATCAGCAGGTGCCGGGTGCGGTGACCGCGGTGCCCATGACTGCTTTCGCGCAGTCGCAGCCGGTCGCGAAGGCCGCGGTGTCGGTAGCGAAAGAGGCGATAGCGAAGGCGCCGGTCGCGCTCAGCGCTGCGGTGGCCCCGGAACGCGCGAGCGTGCGCGGTGGGACCGCATCGGGCAACAAGCCGCCAGCCGAAGCACTGGCGCGGCCTGTGGTCGCGAAATCAGCGCCGCCACCCGCGCCTGCGCCGTTCGACCCCAAGCAGTCTTCACTCGCGTCGAAACCCGGCAAAGGAGCCGATCCGGCCGCGCCAGCGGCGGCGAAACCCGCGGCAGTGGGCGCCCCAGCGCCGGCGGTCAAGGTGGTCGCCGCCGCGAAGCCCGCGGGCGCACCGCCTCAGGGGCAAGCCGCCGCCGGCCCAGCGACTCAGGCACCGGAAAAG
>JBKJZR010000105.1:0-4654 GCA_046715035.1 Burkholderiales bacterium
ACGGTATTTAAATGCGCTTTTCAACAGACTGGCTAATGCGCCAGCGCGCGATACGCGCCGTGCCTAGAGCAGTCCGCGCTCGGCGAACGAGAGGACCGCGCCGCCCGCCACAATGAAGTGGTCGAGCACCCGCACATCGACGAGCGCGAGCGCCTGCTTGAGCGCCTGGGTCAGGGTTTCATCGGCGTGACTCGGTTCGGCGATGCCGGACGGGTGATTATGCGCAAATATGATTCCACCCGCGTTGTGATGCAGTGCACGCTTGACCACTTCGCGCGGATAGACGCTGGTCTGCGTCAGCGTCCCGCGGAACAGGTCTTCGCATTCGATCACCCGGTTCTGCGCGTCGAGAAACAACGCGACGAATACCTCGTGCGGCAGCGCCTGCAGCTTCAGCCGGAGGTATTCGCGGACTGCGGCGGGCGAATTCAATGCGCTGCCGGTGCTGATCTTTTCCTTGAGCGCGCGCCGCGCCATCTCGAGCACTGCCTGCAGTTGCACATACTTGGCACTTCCCATTCCCGCGTGCGCGCACAGCGTGGGCTCATCCGCCGCGCACAGGGCCGACAGCGACCCGAATTGACGCAGCAACCCGCGCGCCAGGTCTACGGCGCTCATGCCACGCACGCCGGTGCGCAGGAAAATAGCCAGCAACTCCGCGTCCGACAGCGCGAGCGGCCCCTTGATCAGCAGCTTTTCGCGCGGACGGTCGTCGATCGGCCAGTCGGCTATGCTCATCGGTTCTTTCTCGCCACCCTGCTTGTCCAAACGCAGCCCGCGGTATCCTGTTATCGTCCGAAGGTGATATCCGTGCGACGCCATACGCGCATGGTTTGTGCCCGCGGCAATATGGTTTACACTCTACCGCTGCCCTATCGGAACGTACTGAATTCATGGCAGATTTGCATAAAAAGCGGATCGTCCTCGGCATCACCGGGGGTGTCGCCGCATACAAAGCCGCCGAGCTCACGCGCCTGCTCGTCCAGGACGGCGTCGAAGTTCAGGTCGTGATGACACCCGCCGCCTGCGGCTTCATTGCCCCGGCGACGCTGCAGGCGCTGTCGGGCCGCCCGGTATACACCGACATGTGGGATGTGCGCGTGCCGGACAACATGGCCCATATCGAGCTGTCACGCGGGGCCGACCTTATCGTGGTCGCGCCCGCCACCGCCGATTTTCTCGCCAAGCTCGCCAACGGCCATGCCGACGATCTGCTCTCGACGCTGTGCAGCGCCCGGGATTGCGCGCTCTATGTCGCGCCGGCGATGAACCGGCAGATGTGGAGCAACCCCGCCACGCAGCGCAATGTCGCACAGCTCGGGCACGATGGCGTCATCATCCTCGGGCCTGCAAGCGGCGACCAGGCGTGCGGCGAAACGGGCATGGGACGCATGCTCGAAGCGCGCGAAATAGCCGACGCGCTCAAATTGAATGCGCGGCCCGGCGCGTTGTCAGGGCAACGGGTGTTGATTACCGCAGGTCCCACATTTGAGCCGATCGATGCGGTGCGCGGCATCACCAACCGCAGCTCGGGCAAGATGGGCTATGCGATCGCGCGCGCCGCCCTCGACGCGGGCGCTTTGGTCACGCTCGTCTCAGGCCCCACGGCGCTGGCCCCCCCTGACGCCGCCGAACTGATTGCGGTGGAAAGCGCGAACGACATGTTCGAAAGCGTAAAGCAGCATGCTCCCGCGGCGGACATTTTCATTTCGGTCGCCGCAGTCGCGGACTATCGTGTCGAGCACCCACGCCAACAGAAGATCAAGAAATCGGCCGACGATTTGACCCTCAAGCTGGTGGCAACTCCGGACATACTGGCGTGGGCGGCGGCATTACCCGATCCGCCTTTCTGCGTGGGTTTTGCCGCCGAAAGCGAAAATCTGCATCAGTACGCCGCCGAAAAACGCCGGCGCAAGAAGCTGCCCCTGCTCGCCGCCAATCTGGCTCAGGATGCGATCGGTGCGGACGACAACGAGCTGACGCTGTTCGACGACGACGGTGCGCACACGCTGGCACGCGCGCCGAAGGCGGTGCTCGCCCGGCAGCTCATCGAACATATCGCCAGGCTTTATGCGGCGTCGCGGGCGCAGCCGCACTCCACGCAACCGAGGCCGCAGTCGCGGCGTGCCGCACAACGCAGTCCGCAATGAGTGCCGCCGGCGATCGTGCGCCGGTTACGCGTTAGCCGCAGCCACGGCCGGGGGCATCACGCCGCTCGCACCCCTGGCGGATTCTCCAACCCGGATCTCATGAGAAAGCTCGAAGTAAAAATACTCGATGCGCGCATCCGGGCGCAGCTGCCGGGCTACGCGACGACGGGCTCGGCCGGCCTCGACTTGCGCGCGTGCATAGACCGTCCAATCACGCTGGAACCCGGGCAGACCGAGCTCATTCCCACCGGAATGGCGATACACCTCGACGATCCAGGTGTCGCAGCAATGATTCTTCCCCGCTCGGGACTCGGCCATAAGCACGGCATCGTGCTGGGAAATCTCGTCGGCCTCATCGATTCGGATTATCAGGGTCAAATCTTCGTTTCGACATGGAATCGCGGCAAGACTGCCTTCGTGCTCAATCCGCTGGAGCGCCTTGCGCAGCTCATCATCGTCCCGGTCGTGCAGGTCGAGCTCGATGTGGTCGACGACTTCGCCGAGAGCTCACGCGGCGCCGGCGGCTTCGGCAGCACCGGGAAAAGCTGAGGATGAAGTCGGCAGGCGGAAGATAGAGGCAGATATTCTTGGCCGGTCGTAAACCGGTTTCTTTCATCCTTCATCCTTTGCGCAATGCTGCGCGCCGGACGATTCCTGACCCATGTCGCAACCCAAGGCTTCCGCTGCTCCCCCTGCCCTCATCCTGTTCGCGCACGGCTCGCGCGACCCGGAATGGGCGCAGCCTTTCAGGAAGATCCTACGCGCCGTCGAGGCCCGGGCGCCGGGCATGGCGGTGGCACTCGCCTTCCTCGAGTTCATCGATCCGCCGCTGGAAGGCGCCGTCGCACAGCTGACCGCGGCTGGCCACGAGCGCATCATCGTGGCGCCCTTGTTCATGGGGCAGGGCGGACATCTCAAGCGCGATCTGCCAAAAATCCTCGATGGACTGCGCGCTGATCATCCGGGCGTGGAGCTCAGCCTGCTGCCGGCGCTCGGTGATATCGATGTGATACTCGCTGCGATTTCCGACTGGCTGGTCAGCGCCGCGGCGCATTAGCGCGTTAACCACCGCAGAGTGCCGACATGAACCTGATTTTCCCGCGCAGGCTGCTGGCCGTCCTGAGCATCGCATTTTGGAGTGCGCTGCCCTGCGTGGCGCAGTCGCTGCCCGAGCTCACGCTGGAGATAAGAGGCCACAAGCTGACGGCGGAAGTCGCCGCCAGCGACGCCACCCGCGCTACGGGGTTGATGCACCGGCGCATGCTGCCGGAGAACCGCGGCATGCTGTTCGTATTTCCCCAGGCTGCGCCGCAAAGCTTCTGGATGATGAATACCTACGTTGCGCTCAGCATCGCGTTCCTCGACGAGCGGGGCGCCATCATCAATATCGCCGACATGAAACCGCTGACTACCGCCCCCCACAGCTCGACCCGGCCTGCCAAGTTTGCACTCGAGATGAATCAGGGATGGTTTGCGCGGCGCGGCATCAAGCCGGGCGCCAAGGTGGAAGGCGTGCACAAGGCACCGGCCCCGGAATGAAAAAGGCGCACGGCCGAAAACCGTACGCCTTTCTGTCACGCCCTGCCGGGCACTATGCGCTTACAAGCCGGCGTTCTGCTGCGCCACCATGCAGAACAGCATCGGGATCGACAGCATCGTATTGATGCGCGAGGTCATCCCCGCCGTCTTTGCGGCAGCCGCTTTTTCTTCAGGCGACACCTGGACGATGCCCAGCGCTTTCTTCTGGTTAGGCCAAATGATGAACCACACGTTGAAAGCCATGATCAGGCCGAGCCACATGCCGATGCCGATGGCGTGAAAGCCTTTCGTCAAGGTCAGCGCGTTCACAAGGTAGCCCTGGCCCTGCATGCCGGCTACGAGCGCGCCGGTGACTACAGTCGCGAGCGCTGCCCAGCGAAACCAGAACAGCGCAGCCGGTGCTATCACCTTGCTGATCGCCGGCTTGTGCTCATCGGGAATCTTCGGCATCGAGGGCGTCTGCACGAAGTTGAAATACCAGAGCAGGCCGATCCACATCACGCCCGACATCACGTGCAGCCAGCGCATGATGAATGCCCACCACTGGTGGTCTCCCGCCTTGGCGCCGCCCCCATAGATGCCGCTGGCCACCACGATAATAATGACCAGGACGACCAAGCCGGCGATTATCGTGCGCCCCAACGACTGAAATATCGCTCCCATGCGTGCGCTCCTTTCGATGTTTTATTCTAAGGAAGTTCTGATCAAGTCTACCCGCCGGCTTCCCCTGCCCCGGGGATTACAAGAAACGATCTGGGGAAAAGGTGTCCGCCCCGTGGCCCCCTTGTTCAGACAACGTGACTGGCCGCGCCGGAAAAAATTTTAACACAAGCGCGCGCACCGCGTCCGCTGATTATCGGCTGCGTAGATACCCGGCATCCCGGCAGGGTTTCTGCCGAAGCGTGTCGCGTATGCCGTGGTCATTACTGCAGGCAGTCGTCGCCCCCGCGCAGCACGCGCCGCGA
>JBKJZR010000106.1:0-12668 GCA_046715035.1 Burkholderiales bacterium
TTCTTGTGCCGGTCGGCGAGCACCTGGACCTCGATGTGGCGCGGCCGCTCGAGAAATTTCTCGAGGTAGACCGCCGGATTGCTGAAAGCGCTCTGCGCTTCGGTGCGCGTGGTGTTGACGGCGTTCAGGAGCGCCGCTTCGGTGTGCACCACGCGCATGCCGCGTCCGCCGCCCCCGCCCGCGGCTTTGACGATGACGGGATAACCGATCTCGCGCGCGATTTTGACGATCTCCTTCGGGTCGTCAGGCAGCGTGTTGTCGACGCCCGGCACCACGGGAACGCCCGCTTTTTTCATCGCGTTCTTGGCGCTCACCTTGTCGCCCATCATGCGAATCGTCTCGGCGCGCGGCCCGATGAAGACGAAACCGCTCTGTTCGACGCGCTCCGCGAAGTCCGCGTTTTCGGCGAGAAAGCCGTACCCCGGGTGAATGGCTTCGGCGTCGGTCACTTCAGCGGCGCTGATGATGGAAGGGATGTTCAGATAGCTCGCGCTCGACGCGGCCGGCCCGATGCAGACCGACTCGTCCGCGAGCTTGACGTACTTCGCCTCGGCATCGGCCTCCGAATGCACCACGACGGTCTTGATGCCGAGCTCGCGGCAGGCGCGCTGGATGCGCAGCGCGATCTCGCCGCGATTGGCGATCAGAATCTTTTCGAACATAAGCGGGTGAGGGGCGTCGTGCGCGCGGCGTCAGGCGCGGCGGGCTTGCCCGACGGCTGGCTGCGCCGGGTTCTTCTGCCCGCGCATCACCCCAGGCGGCTTTCGCCTCATCCGATCACCATCAGCGCGTGCCCGTATTCGACCGGCTGGCCGTTCTCGACGAGAATCGCCTTGATCACGCCCGCGCGGTCGGCCTCGATTTCGTTGAGCAACTTCATCGCCTCGATGATGCACACGGTCTCGCCTTCGCTGACCGTCTGCCCGACCTCGACGAATGCCTTGCCGCCCGGCGTGGACGCCCGGTAGAAGGTGCCCACCATCGGCGACTTCAGCACATGGCCTTCGGATTGTGGCGGCGCTGCGGGCTCGCCGTCGGGCGGTATCGGCACGGCCGGGACCGCAGCCGGCGGCGCGAGCGCAGTTACGCTCGCCTGCGCGGGGGTCGTGCCCGTGCGACTGATCCGGACTTTTTCTTCGCCCTCGGTGATCTCCAGCTCGGCGATGCCTGACGCTTCGACGAGGTCGATCAGTTTCTTAAGTTTGCGCAGGTCCATCGGGGGGCCTCCCTCCCGCTTCGTTGAGCGCGTAATCCAGCGCCAGCTCGTAGCCGCGTCCGCCCAGGCCGCTGATGATGCCCACGGCGAGATCGGTGAAATACGAACGATGTCGAAAGGCCTCACGGGCAAAAACGTTCGACAGATGCACTTCGATGAATGGAATTGCAACGGCCGCCAGCGCATCGCGCATGGCAATGCTCGTGTGGGTGAACGCTGCCGGATTGATGATGATGAAGTCGACGCCCTCGCCTTGTCCCTGCTGGATTCTGTTGACGAGCTCCCCTTCGACGTTGCTTTGATACGTTGCGAGTGCAGCGCCCGCAGCGCTAGCTTGCACCATCAGTTGGGCGTCTATCTGAGCGAGCGTCCCCCGCCCATAAGTGGCCGGTTCGCGGGTGCCGAGCAGATTCAGGTTGGGACCGTGCAATACCAGGATTTTTTTGCGCATGTTTGCTGACCGCCGCAGTTCGCGTAAGTTTGCAGTAGATGAAGGAAAATGTCCAAATATCGACGAAATATGTTGGCCTCGCTCGCAGAGACTAGCTGGAGCAGGGCAAAAACCCTAGGGATGCCGCGGGAGCCCTTTTCGCGTCAAATCACCGCAGTTGACGGAAGTTCGCGCTGGTTAGATCAGGGGCGTCAGCAATGCTTCCAGCTTCTCCGGCTTCAAGATGCCCACAGTAGATGCGATCGCCTGGCCGCTGCGATCGACGATGACCGTGAAAGGCAGGACGCCGGCGCGATTGCCGGCCTCGCGGGAAAGCGTCAGTGCTTCGAGCCCGCCTACCAGTACAGGATAGTTGATGCCTATGTCTTTCGAGTACGGGCCGGCCCTTTGCTTCTCGTCGACGGCTATCCCGATGAATTGGACGCCGCGGCTGGCATAGCGCTTCTGGAAATCGATAAATACCGGAATTTCCTCGCGACACGGCGCGCACCACGTCGCCCAGAAATTCACCACCAGCACTTTGCCCCGCCACTGCTCGAGCGGTTGGGGTTTGTCATCCAGACCGGAGAGCGTTGCGGCAAGCAGCACCTGCCCGGCTTGCGCCGACTGCCCCGCGCCTCCACGCCACTGGTAGAACAAGTAACCCGCGCTCGCGCATGCCACGGCGAACGCGCCCAGGATCGCCCACTGCAGCGGGCGGCTTACCAAGGGTGCATCCGGCTACCGGCAGGACAGCGTTGCATGTCTGCACCATCCATCGTCAGGGGGCCAGAACCAGGTCCAGCGTCGCGCTGAATTTCCGGGCGGACTGGAACCCGATCACCCGCAGGCCCCGGATTTCCTTGCCTTCGCGATCGAAGAATACGATACCCGGCGGGCCAAACAACGCGAATCGCTTGAGCAGGGCCTTGTGCGCGTCGTGGTTGGCGGTGACGTCGACCTGAATTTTGTGCATGCCATCCAGCCGGCTCCGGACCTCGCTGTCAGCGAAAGTGAACGCTTCCATTTCCTTGCACGACACGCACCAGTCCGCATAAAAATCGAGCATCACTGGCTTGCCGGCCGCCCTGCCGATCGCGCGCTCGAGTTGGTCCAGGGTGTCGACCCGCTCGAACAGCGTGGCGTTCACCGCCGGCGCACCAGAGGTCCCGCGCAGCCCGGCCAGCGGCTGCAGCACATCGCGCCCTCCCGACAGCGCACCCACCAAGTACACCGTGCCCGCCACCAGCGCGATCACGCCGATGCCCTTGAACAGGCGGCGATAGCCGGGCGCCCCGGGAGGCAGCGAATCGAGGGCGTCCAGGAAGATGGCACAGACGACTAGCAACGCGGCCCACGCCAGGAGGTGTATGGGCGGCGGCAACAGCGGCGATACCAGATAGATCGCCACGCCGAGCAGCACCACGCCGAAGAACCGGTTTACGGTTTCCATCCATGGCCCGGCCTTCGGCAATAGGGCGCCCGCTGACGCACCGACCACGAGCAGCGGAACGCCCATGCCGAGCGCCATTGCGAACAGTGCCGCCCCTCCCAGCACGACGTCGCCCGACTGTCCGATGTAAAGCAGCGCGCCGGCGAGCGGAGCGGCGACGCACGGCCCGACGATCAATGCCGACAGCACGCCCATCCCGAACACGCCTGCGAAATGGCCGCGGTGCAGCTTGCTTGTCGTGACGGTGAGCCTGCTTTGCAGCGCGCTCGGCAACCGCAGCTGGTAGAAGCCGAACATCGACAATGCGAGCAGCACGAAAACCAGCGCGAAGCCCGAGAGTACCCACGGGTTCTGCAGCGCCGCCGACAACAGCGTGCCGAGAAGCCCCGCGGCGACGCCTGCGGCTGCATACGTGAGCGCCATGCCCAGCACATACGCCGCCGACAGCGCGAGCCCGCGCGCGTGGGTCAGGCGCTCACCATGAGGCGCCAGTATCCCGGACAGGATGGGGATCATCGGGAAAACGCACGGCGTGAACGCGAGCAGCAGCCCGAAGCCGAAGAAACTCGCCACCAGCACCCAGAACCCGCCTTTGAAGAGCTCCGCAACGCGTTCGTCTGAATCCGGAGCAGGCGCAGGCCGTGCACCTGCGGCGGGCGCCGCGCCCGGCGCCGTAGACAAGAACGGCGACGAGTCCGCACCGGCAGCAGCGGAAAGCGCAGCCAGCTTGATCTCGGCGCGCTGCTCGTGCGGCGGGTAGCAAACGCCTATGTCAGCGCAGCCCTGCGAGGTCGCCGTGAGCACGAACCGGTCTGGCGCCGGGCCTGCGACCGTGACGGGCAGCACCAGACGCAGGTCGCCGCGATAGGTTTGCACTTCGCCGAAAAACTCGTCTTTGCGGATCTTGCCCGGCGGCAGCCGCGCAGCGTCGATGGCGACTTCAGCCGGTGCGGCGCTGAAGCGAAACTTGTCCCGATACATGTAATAGCCGGGGGCTATCGCGTAACGGACTTCAAGCCGGTTAGCGTCCAGCAGCCGGGCCGAGAACCGGAAAGCCTTATCGGGCTCGAGCAGTTCGGGCTCCGCCGCGCGCGCGCCGCCGATCACCAGCAGGACGCTCAAAAAGAGGATGCGCAGCATCGGACGATCAACCGATCTCGGTGACGGTTTCGGCGTTTATCCAGTCGAGGTATTCCGACAGGCCACGCTCGACAGAGACAGCGATGATCTCGGGAAGTTCATAGGGGTGCGCGCTTCTGATCGCGGCTTCGACTTCGTCGTAGATCGCCGCGCGCGTCTTGATCATGAGCGGCACCTCCTGCGTGGTCTCGATCCGTCCCTGCCAGCGATATACGGAAGTGCACGCGCCCAGCACGTTTACACACGCCGCCAGCTTGCGCTCGATCAGCGTACGCGCGATCGCCAGCGCCACCTCGCGGTCGGGAGCATTGGTCCATACGATCAACTCAGGCATGGGGCCTCCATTTGGCTGACTGGCGTGCGGGCCCGGTGTGCCGGCGCAACGCCGCCGCCGCCGCTTGCGGCGCCGGCCTATCGGGCACCGGCGCGCGACTGCGCGGCGGCGATGCCGTCGTTCACGGTTGGATAGCGCAGCCGAAAGCGCAGTTCATGCTTGACGCGGCGGTTCGAAAGCCGCCTCGACTCATCCATGAACGACAGCGCATCGGGTGCAATTCGCGCGCCGGCCTGCGCACGCGAAATTCGCTGCGGCCGGGACAGGCCGTAGCGATCCGCGACAAGATCGAAATACTCGCCCATCTTCAGGCAGCTGTCGTCGCTCGCATTGTAGGCGCGCCCCGGCGAGCCGAAGCGCAGCGCGGCGATCGCGATGCGTGCGAGATCGTCAGCATGTACGTGGTTCGAATAGGCATCTTCATCGGGATGCAGTGCCGGCGTGCCCGCCCTGATGCGCTCGAGCGGCAGGCGCTGCTCGGAATAAATCCCGGGCGCGCGCAGGATAGCGACGCGCACGCCGCTGCGGCGCCCCCACTCGCGCAGGCGGCGCTCCGCATCGACGCGCCGCTGCGCACGCATCGTCTGCGGGCGCGCTGCGCGCGTCTCGTCGATGAGCGCGCCGTCGCAATCGCCGTACACTCCGCTCGTGCTGATATAGACCAGCTGCTGTGGTAGACTTTCGCCCTTTGCCAGCGCTGCGATCAGGCGCGCGGTACGAGAGTCGCGCGTCCCGCGCGGCGGCGGCGGCGCGCAGTGCAGGATATCGTGCGCAAGACCGCCCAAGCCCGCGAGGCTCGCCGCAGCATCGAGATCTCCGATCATCGGCACGATGCCATACGCACGCAATAGCGGCACCCGGGCGCGGCTGTGAGTCAGCGCGTAAATGCGATAACGATCGTGAAGCTGCGGCACCGCGCGCAGCGCGACATCTCCACAGCCGACGATCAACAGCCGGCGCATTTGCGGCAGCTCCTCATAGACCGCGGATTTTAACTGAAAAGCGCCGCGCGCCGGCGCGCGCTATGCGCAACCCTGCCCCATGCCGAACCAGATCACTATCCTGCCGAGCAACCATGTGTTTACGGCGCAGGACGGCGAAACCATCCTCGATGCTGCGCTGCGCGAAGGCTTTGTCATCTCCTACGGCTGCCGCAACGGCGCGTGCGGCACGTGCAAGGGCAAGATCATCGCCGGCCAGGTCGATTACGGCACTTATCAGGCATCGGCGTTGACCCCTGCCGAGAAAAGGCTGGGCATGGCGCTCTTCTGCCAGGCGCGACCCGCAGGCGACGTCGTCATCGAATCGCGCGAAGTCGACGCGGCCCGCGAACTTCAGATCAAGGTCCTGCCGTGCCGCGTCCAGAAAATGTGGCGCGTCGCGGCGGACATCATGGTGCTTTACCTGAAACTGCCGGCGGCCGAACGCCTGCAGTTTCTGGCCGGCCAATACGTCGATATCCTGCGCAAGGACGGCGGACGGCGCAGTGTTTCGATGGCCAATCCACCGCATGACGACGAGTTCCTGGAACTGCATTTGCGCAATTATGGCGGGCCCTTCTCCGACTACGTGTTTCACACGATGAAGGAGCGCGACATCCTGCGCTTCGAGGGGCCGCTGGGCACATTCTTCATGCGCGAGGACAGCAACAAACCGATGATCATGCTTGCCAGCGGCACGGGGTTCGCTCCGATCAAGGCCATCGTCGAGCACGCCTTCCATGCGCGCACTGCGCGGCCCATGGTGCTCTACTGGGGGGCGCGCGTGCGTGGAGATCTCTACATGCACGAACTGCCCGAGCGCTGGGCCGCCGAGCACAATAATTTCAAGTTTGTCCCCGTGCTGTCGGAGCCGCTAGCCACGGATGAATGGACAGGACGCACCGGTTTCGTGCACCAGGCGGTTATTTCCGACATCGCCGATATGGGCGGCTGCCAGGTTTATGCCTGCGGCGCCCCGGTGATGGTGGAGGCGGCGCACCGCGATTTCATCGCGCAGTGCGGGCTGCCCGAGGAAGAATTTTTTTCGGACGCCTTTACGCCGGCAACGCCGTCGCCGGCCTGACGGCACGCTAGCGGGCTACCAAGCCGTCTCCCGCCGTCCGCCCGTCGTGTGCTTGAGCTGCGCGACGGCCAGCGCCAGGCTCGCGCGGTAATTGCGCCGCGCAGCATCCATGTTGCCGAGCCGATCGTGAAGCTCCGCCAGCGCGAGGTGCGCCGAAAAGGTCGGCTCGATCGAGATGCTCGCTTCGAGATAGCTTTGCGCTTTTCCCCACAGTTCCTGGCGCGCGCACAGCTTGCCGAGCACCAGCAGCAGTACCTCGTCGCGCGGATTGGCGGCGAGCCATTTTTCCGCGCGCTCGATCTGGCGGATGACGTCGGCGTCGGCACACTCGCCATACAACGCGACGAGCTGCGAATCCCATTCGGTTTCCAGCGCTTGCTCGATGATCTGGTTTGCCCTGGCGCCGCTGCCGAGCGCCAGATAGCACTGCGCCGCCGCCGCCGCAAGCTTGCTGCTGCGCTTCTGGTCGGCGGGAATCTTCTGCCACGCCTCGTCGAGCGTGTGGGGGTCCAGCGCCTTGCGTTTGAGATTTTCGGCGTGCGCGTAGGTCCGCAGCTGCGCGGCCTGCTCGGCATCGAACACGCCGCGGCGCTCGAGCTGCGCGATCAGCGGCAGCGTCTGCTCCCAGTTCTTGGCCTGCTGCTGGGCTTTGAGCTCGAGGCGCAGCGCGGCGGTGTGCTTCTCGGGCAGCGCTTTCAGCACGAGCAAGGCCTCCTGAAACCGCCGCTGGTCGAGCATCATGCCCGCCTCGGCGACGATGCGCATCGTGGCACTGTCCGGCGCCAGCCGCTGGGCGCTGGCGAGATACTGATCGCGCTGCTCGTAATGGCGCAGCTCGTGTGCGGCGTGCGCCGCGAGCACGGCGCCCAGCGCCGGCGCCTCGCCGAGCGCGATCGTGCCGGCGGCGGTCTGCTCGGCGCGGGCGTAGCGTCCCTCGAAGAAGGCGCGCAGGGCCTCCAGTAACGCGGCGCGCGCGTTGTCACGCCGGCGGCGGACGCGGAACTCGCGCACGCGCTGCG
The DNA here is from genome assembly GCA_046715035.1 of Burkholderiales bacterium. Taxonomy (GTDB): domain Bacteria; phylum Pseudomonadota; class Gammaproteobacteria; order Burkholderiales; family SG8-41; genus PALSA-1004. Next base: position 7,657 of record JBKJZR010000106.1, read on the forward strand.
GCAGGCCCATCGCGCCGAAGACGAATCGCAACAGCAGATAGACCGCCATGAAGCCGAGCACGAGCAGCAGCAGCAGCAGGTTGAGCGAAAGCTCGACGCGGTAAGGCGGCCACACGAGCAGCGCGTAGCCGGCGTTGAACCGCAACGCCAGCGCAGCGCCGACCGCCAGCGCGAACAAGCCCACGACCCACGACACCCAGCGCATCGTGTCTCGCCTACCGGCTGCGCTCGCGCGTCAGGCGGTAATTGCGCACGCTGTCGAGACTCGCGGTGACGTCAGGCACTTCGATGCGGATCTGACTGTCGTGAAGCTGGCGCACTGTGGCGAGCGCATTGCCGACGATCTTGTCCCGCGCATCGTAGTAGCGCGTCAGCCAGTCGCGCGCCGCGCCGAGATCGGCTTTGTACGTGTTCTCGTCGTGCGCAAGCAGCGCAAGCCGCGCGCTCAGCAGGCGCAGCTTGAGATTCTCGCGCAGATAATAGGTCTGCGCCGGCGTCAGCAGGGGCACCTCCGCACGTTCCATGTTTTGAATGCGCACGAGGTCGCGCAGCTCGCGCCACAACTCACGCGTAAACCGGGCCCAGACGCTGCTGTCGCCGCTGGCTGCACCCGGCTTCGCGGGGGGCGGTTCGGGCGGGCGCAGCTCCATCGCCAAAGGCAGCGCATCCACCGCATTGATGAGGTTGTCCAGCCGCGCGCTGATGCCGATGACGTCGATATGCGGCGCGAGCTTGAGCCGTTCGATATCGCGCGCGATCACTTTGCGCAGGCCCGCGAGTTGCGGGCGGTCCAGCCTGCCCAGTCGCGCATCGGCGGCCTGCAGCGCGATCAACGCGGTTTTGACGTTGCCGGCGACCTGCAGCTGCTGGTTCGCGATGAGCAGTGTCTGCTCGACGTCGGCGAGCAGCGACTCGTCACGAGTCCGCGAAAGCTCCTGGTACAGCGCCTCGAGCGCGATCTGCTGGTTTTGCGATTCCTGCAACTTGGCGTCAAGCAAGCCGAGCTTCATCTGGGTCTCGCGCGTCGCTTCGCGAACCTGCTCGGCGACGTTGCGGCTTTCCTTGTTCTGCTTATCGGACTCGTTGAGCCGCAGGGCCAGCTCTATCTGCAGCGCTTTGATCTGCTGCCTGCTGTCGTACCACTGCCAAACGACAACAGCGATCGCGACGATCGCGACGATGATCGCCGGCTGCGCGTAGAACGGCGGTCGCGCCGGCTTGACGATCGCTGGCGCGGGCAGCTGCACCGGCGGCGCTGGTTCAGCCGCTTCGGGCTGCGCAGGGATTTCCATGGCATCCAACTCTAATGAGTGGCGACGATGCTGTAAACAGAACCGGTGTGGCGCTTTTCATAGCGTGCCGTCGCGCAGCCGTCCGGCGGGAGCGGTCGCATGAGGATCGGCAAACCATGCTATCAACCCCTCCATCAAGCCGTCATCGCCCTGCGCCGTCGTCACGACCGCCACCGCGCCCAGCTCATGGGCCGCGGCCGCGATGCGCGGATGCGCAACGAAGAGTGGCGTAACACGCAGCCATGCGTGGTCCGTCTCGCTGAGCAGCGCGTATAAATTGCGCAGCCCTTCGCTGCCGGTCGCCGTGATGGCATGCAGCGCGCCGCGTTCGCGCGCGCTGCGCAGCGGCGCGGAGTCGAGGTCGGGGCGGCGGCGGCGGTAGCACACGGCGTATTCGACTGCGGCGCCCCGCTCGCTAAGCGTGGCCCCCAGCAATTCACGCCCGCCCTCGCCGCGGAAGATCACGATGCGCTTGCCGGCTGGAGTCCGGAGCTCGTCGAGATCGAGCAGCGCTTCACTGTCGAAGCGCGTGGGGGCGATCACGTTCCGAAGGCCCTGTCGCGCCAGCTCGCGCACCGTGCCCTGCCCTACTGCAGCGAGGCGCAAATGACCAGGGAACGCGCCGCGCGCGCGTACCAGCTCGAGCGCACCATGGACGGCATTGGGGCTGACGAAAATCGCCATGTCGAACTCGGCGAGCCGGTCGATCAATGCCAGCAACGGCTGCGGATCGGCAACGGCGACGATCTCGATCGTCGGGAAGAGTATCGCCGTACCGCCGGCCATCCCGATTGCCTGCGCCAACTCCACTGACTGATGAACGGGCCGGGTTACGACGATGCCCTTGCCGGCCAGCGGCATGCTTCCCGGCGCAGGCTCCACGCGGGACGTGGCCAGGCCGGGGCGCGCTTCCGGAACGAGACCGCCTTCCCGGCCCTGCTTCACGGCGCTTCCAGCCCAGCGAGGATCTCGGTGGCGCCCAGCTCTTTAAGGCGGCCAGCCAAGGCGGCGCCCAGCGCCTCCGGATCGGCTGTCGCGCCCACCATCTCGGCACGCGCGATGAACATGCCGTCACGGCTCGCGACCAAGCCCCGCAACCTCAGGCGGTCCCCCTCGGCCTGTGCCCAGGCGGCGAGCGGCAGCTGGCAGTTGCCGGACAAGGCCAGGCTCAGCGCGCGTTCTGCCCGCACGCACACGGCCGTAACATGGTGATTCAGCGGGCACATCGCCGCGACCATCTCGAGGCGCTCAGTGCGGCACTCGACGCCAAGCGCGCCCTGACCCGGTGCAGGCAGCGATTCGTCTGGCGTCAGGATTGCGGTAACGCGCTCGCCAAGCCCGAGCCGCTCGAGTCCGGCGACCGCGAGGATGATCGCCGCAAACCTTCCCTCGTCGAGACGTTGCAGCCGCGTCTGCACGTTGCCGCGCAACGGTTCGACAACAAGGTTAGGAAACCGCGCGCGCAACTGGCTTTCGCGGCGCAGGCTGGAGGTGCCGACCCGGCTGCCGGCAGGCAACTGCGCAAGTCCGGAATAATCGTTGCTGACGAATGCATCGCGGGGATCGTCGCGCTCGGCGATCGCCGCAATCGCGAATCCCGGCGGCAGCGTCATCGGCACGTCTTTCATGGAATGCACGGCGATATCCGCGTCGCCTCTTGCCAGGGCGTCCTCCAGCTCCTTCACGAACAACCCCTTGCCGCCGATCTTGGCGAGCGTTTCGCCGACGAGACGGTCGCCCTGCGTGGTCATGCCACGGATCGTCACGCGCGTTCGTGGATATAATGCTGCGAGCAGCTGCCCGATGTGGTGCGCCTGCCACAGCGCGAGCGCGCTCTCGCGCGATGCGATCGTGATGCTGGCGGGCGCTGCGGTCGGGGTCGTGACGGTCACGCGAATTCCGCGGGGAAATAGGATGAAAAACTGCGTGCAGCGAAGCGGCGTGGCACTGTTGATTTTAGCATGCGCGATCGCTGCCTCCGGCGCCCAGCCACCGCTCGAACTTGCCGACGACTTGTCCGCGGTCGCCAAACTTTCCCGACAGAAGACCGCGCCGATCATGCTCGTTTTCACGCGCGCCGACTGTCCCTACTGCGCACGCGCCAAGCAGCATCATTTGGAGGCCCTCGCCGCGCGGCAGAGCCATGGCGCCGGGGTGATCATCCGCGAAATCGAAGCGGGCGGCAGCAGGCTCGCATTGCGGGATTTCGAAGGCAAGGCGACGACGCACGGCGAATTGGCACGCCGGTATGCGGTGCGCAGCGTGCCCACCGTCATCGTCGTCGACCCGCACGGCAAACCCCTGAGCGAGGCCATCATCGGCCTGCTGTCACCCGATTTCTACGACCTCTATCTCGAACGGGCGATCGACGAAGGCCGCACGCTGTTGCGGGCCCGCGGCCAGCAACACTGACGGCAACGCGCGAAAAGCCGCGGCCGGTCTAGATGCACTCGAGCGGCACGCTCTCGCGTGCGATGTCGGGCGCCCCGCACGGCTCCTGCGCGTGGGCGCTGCCCGCGGCTGCCAGCGCCGCGATTCCCACGGCGCTGCCTTCATGGCGTCCTTCCGAACTCGCGCACGATATGCTGCTGGCGGCGGCTGACGGCGAGCTTCTCGGCGCTGTTTTTCAGCACGACCACCCAATGTCCTTCGCCGTCGGCGTCGGTTTCGCGGTCGAAGCCGCGTATCGCCTCCCTCGCGACCAGGCAGTTGCGGTGGATGCGCACAAAGCGGCCGGCAAACTCCTGCTCGAGCTTTGCCAGCGATTCCTCGAGCAGGTGCTCGCGCTCGGCCGTGCGCACCGTCAAGTACTTGAGCTCGGCCTTGAGGAACACGATCTCGCCGATGGGTATCAGATGAATGCGGCCACGCTCGTTGACCGACAGGTGCGTGCGCGCCTCGGGTTTCAGTTGCCGCAGCACGTCGAGGCGCAGCGGGGTGCGGCTGCGCGCACGCGACAGCGCGTCGAGCAGGCGTTCCAGCCGGATGGGCTTGACCAGGTAGTCGACCGCGTGGACTTCGAATGCCTTCAACGCATAGGCATCGAAGGCGGTCGTAAAAATGATGGCCGGCGGCTGGTCCAGCCGCTGCATGTGCTGCGCTACCTCCAGCCCGTCGATCTCGGGCATGCGGATGTCGAGCAGCACGACGTCGGGCTCGCACTGCGGCAACAGCTCGAGAGCGCGGCGTCCATTCTCCGCCTCGCCCGCGATGTCGATCGGCAGCTTGAGCGCGCAGTCAGCCAGGAGGTCGCGCAGGCGGCTGCGCGCGGGCGCCTCGTCGTCGACGATCATCACGCGCAGCGGCTGATCCGCCGGCATTATCGGGCTTTCCAAAAATGCATAACGCCCGCTCCCTCACCCCTAACCCTCTCCCGAGGGGAGAGGGGAACATCGAGCAAAAATGGCCGGTTAGCCATTTCTGAAACACTCAGGAAGCGTGTGCCTTCAGGTACGGGATCACGATATGCACCTGGTACGCGTTGTCGCTGGCAGTCGTTTTGATACTCGCTTCCGCGTCGAAATGCAACGCCAGGCGCTCGCGGATATTGGCGAGCGCCATGCGGTTACCGGCATGACGATCCGCTTCCGGGCGGTACGGGTTACTAAGCGCGAGATGCACCTGATCGCCATTGCGGTGGATGCGGATCAGGATCACGCCGGGCTCGCTGCGCGGTTCGATGCCGTGGTAGACCGCGTTTTCAAGCAGCGGCTGCAGCAC
>JBKJZR010000107.1:0-15481 GCA_046715035.1 Burkholderiales bacterium
TAGAACCCCCACCCCCCCCCCCCATCCTGGGGTGGGGCCGGGGGGGGGGCGGGGGGGGTTGGGGGGTGTGCGCTGCAAAACCCCATGCCCCTCCCAACCTCCCCCTTGAAGGGGGAGGAGCTTCAACTTCCAACCTCCCCCTTGAGGGGGAGGAGCTTCAACTTCCAACCTCCCCCTTGAAGGGGAGGAGCTTCAACTTTCCGTTGCAGATGCCGTGGCAGCTCTTCATGTTTCGAAACTTCTGATTCTCAGCACTAGGCGACCGGTCTGGCGACGTACCCGTAACGCATATTGGTTCGGCCCGGGCCATCCCTCTCGTACTCGGCCTTGGCGAGCGCGATGCGGTCGGTCGCGAGCTCCGCGCGGCGGTCGTACTTGTAGAGGCGCGCCGAGTTTTCGCCGAAGATCGCGCGCTTGACCGGACCGTCGGCGGGCCCGAGCGGCTTGAAGCCGTATTTCTTCTGCATGTCCTCGGGAATCTCCAGCCGGCGCAGCGCTTCGATCTGCCACTGCGGCGCGCCTGTCCATACCGCGTCGCTGCCCCACACGACATGATCGGCGCCCAGCCCTTTGACGAGCTGTCCCATCATGGCGGCGCACAGGCGCGGCTCCGCGACCGTGCTCTGGGCGAAGATCTGGCCCAGGTCACCGTAGACATTCTTGACGCCGTATTTCTCGGGAATTTCGGCGAGGTCGGTCACCCAGTCGACGCGGCCGGTTTGCTGAAACTGTTCCCACCCATCCTTGAACGCGCCGCCGGTAAAGCGGAACCCCGAGTGGTAGATGACGAAGTTCAACTGCGGCCAATCCTTGGCGGCTTTGCCGACGTCGCGCACGTCTGCGTAATTCACCAGGTGCGGGAACTGCTTGGTCGTCGCCGGCGGATACAGTCCCTTATGGATGCAGATGTTGACGAGTCCTGCTTTCACCATTTTTTCGTAGAACGGGTAGAGCAGCTTCTCGTCGTCGAGGTGCCACGGATGCTTGGCCAGCTGCTTGTTGATATTGTCGCCGACCGTGTAGCCCTTGAACGAGTCGGGCTTCAGCTCGACGATGGCCTTGTCGACCGACTCCATCCAGCCCGGCATGCCCGGCATGAAGATGGAATGCGAGAACATGCGCTTGGAGCCTGTAAGCATATTCACCTTGGCGCGCGCCTCGGCCTTCATCTCGTTGGTGAGGAACCAGTCGCGCGGCTCCTCGGACCCCGAGCCCGAGATCAGCGCCACCTTGGTGTCGCTGTCGAAATAGATTTCCTTGAAGTAATTCGCGAACTTCAGATCCTCGATCGTCTGCGGCTTGTTCACGAGGGCGGGGTTCCAGCCCGCCTGACCGACGGCTTCGCGCGATTTCACGAAGCCCATGATGCGCGTGTCGTCACGCAGAAAGTGCGTGTGCATATCCATGATGAACTGGCCGGACAGTGCGCGCGCCCGCTCGTTCGCCATGTCGGGTGACGCCGCTTCCGCGCGGCTCACGCCGAAGACCGGGCCGTAAACATCGTTCATCGCCACGAATGCGGCGGCCATGCCGGCGGCGGTCTTGAAGAACTTGCGGCGGCTTAAGCCCTGATGTTTCGCGAGCCGGGTGCCGAGCTCCTTGATGCGGCCCTCGACCTGCTTTTGCCGCGCAGTCTGCGGAAGCGGGGAAAATTCGTCGCTGGCAACGAACTGAGTCGGTATCGGTGCGGCAAACGAGGAAGTTTCTGCCGGCAACAACTGTTCCATCTCGAGCGGATCTCGCAAGGACATGGTGGCTCTCCCAGTGAGAAAGGCGGCCGAATGCCTCTGCGGTCGGTGGTTGCGAGGCGTACGCCGTGGTGTCGGATTCTGCGCGCGGGCTCGCGGCGTTGTCAAAGACCGACCATCCGGTCGCGCAGCCGCGACAACGCGCCTTTCGCGTTCCCGATGTGCGGCGAGACAGGCGCCCGCCCGCCTAGCGCCATGCGGGGAAAGGGATGTTACTTGTGCAGGGCGCGCGGCGGATGGCTGCGTGCAGGTGATTCATTAGCGAGCGCTCGTAGCCTCGCGCTTGAGCATCGACACGAGGTTCAGGCAGATGAGGTGCGCGATGCGCTGCTTGTCGGAGCGCGCCTGTTTGCGGCGCAATTGACGGCACAGCGCGCGCGCGGCGGCGAGCTCCGGAGGGGGACGTCGCCTGGCAACCCGGGCTCTCCGTGACGGCGCTGGTTCGAACAAATCAGCCAAAGGTCCTGGTGCGATCGGTGCGGTGGTCATGGGAGCTCGTTGGCAGCGTTGCTGCGGCTTTGCTAAGAGTTGGGCTGGGCGACCTGGTGCAGGATGTCGACCACCCTGCGGCTTGCGGGCTCGATGAGCAGCACGTTGCGGCCGACGAGCACACGCGCATATCCTGCTGGCAGTGCGCTCAGCTTGCGTTCGAGCTCGACAGGAAGCGCGTGATGGAAAACATCGGACGAAAGCCACATCGGCGCCGTGGGCTGGCGCGACTGACCGCGCCGCTCATCGGGCAGGCTGTCCGCATGATCGTAGAAGTAGCTGCGTATGATCGCGCGATCGATATGGGTGATGCGCGCAGAAACTTCGTAGACTTCACTGGCGGGAGCGAGGAGCACACGATGCGCCCTGCGCTTCGCGCGGGCATGTTCATAGCCAACGGGACGATACGGAATCTGCAAACCGGTTTGCTGCATCGACATCACATCTCCTGGGCAAGGTGGTACGATGGGTCATTATGGCGTTCCATCGCGCGGGCGGAAGCAGACGCCAACCTGTTGGATGGTAGGAAGTGGACTACATCTCCCGGACTACATATCCCGTATTCGCGCGCTTGAATCGCGGCAGGCCATTTTTTTCGCGCGCTGACTGCTGACTGCGCGCCGTTTCTGGCCTCCGGTTGGCGCACGGTCGCATCAAGAAAATACCGGTAAAAACCGGGCAACTGGTGTAGTTTTTACATGAGAGGACGGGTAAAAAAAACCGGCGACTGCATCAGCAGTCGCCGGTTGAGAGGCAACCCATTACCCAGGGAGGGGAGGAAGAGAGGCTGCCACTCGTGATTATGCAAACGCCGTACCAATTCGCTCACGGGCCCGGACGTAAGACAGGCCACCGACCTCGCCCGCATTCCTCTCCGCGCGCGGCCGAAAAGAAGACAGGTCAACGGACGCCTGTTTGTCGCGCTGTGATGCACTGCTCAGCCGATACGATGTGAGCCGCAGAAGTCGGGTCGCAACAGGCTTTCAGGCCTCGCAGGTACAACGCGGCCTTCCCGCGAGCGGGGGAAATCGCGCACTCCGCAGCCGGGACGGACTTCAGCTGCTATCCTTGTGAGAGCTCAACGTCGGCTGCCCCCGCGCGATAACCGACGGCAGGCTCACGCTGCAGCAGGGCGTTGCCACGCCCCACGCCGGTTACGTTCTGTAACAAACTTGTCGTTCGCGGCAAGAATCAACGGCCGCCTGCACAGTCTGATTGAACGGGATTCCGCGCGCCTGGCGGCGCGCCGCGGCCAAAGCGGGGGCCGCTGTCGCGCCCGATAACGAAAAGGAACACTGAAAGAACTCCACGATGACGCGCTGGAAAGCCTGGTTTTTCTCGAAAAAAGCGGCGGCGGTGCTCGTGCTCGTGCTGCTCGGCGCAGCCGGCGCGGCGTGGCAGCTGACGCGCACCGAGAACCCGGCGGACCGTTTTCTCACCGCCGAAGTCGTGCGCGGCACGGTCGAGGAGAACGTGACCGCATTGGGAACGCTGCAGCCGCTGCAGTTCGTCGACGTCGGCACGCAGGTGACCGGTCAGCTCAGGAAGCTGCATGTCGATATCGGCGCGCGCGTCGAAAAAGGCCAACTGCTCGCGGAGATCGACCCCACCCTGTTGCAGGCGCGGGTCGACGGCACCCGCGCGACGATCAAGAATCTCTCGTCACAGGCCGAGGAGCGCCGGGCGCAACTCGAGCTTGCCCGGGCGCAGCACGCGCGTAATCGCACGCTGTTCGAAGCCGATGCAACGAGCAAGGATTCGTTCCAGCAGTCGGCCGCTGCGGAGAAGACTGCCGCGGCCCAGGTCGTGGGGCTGGGTGCGCAGATCGAGCAGGCGCGTTCCGCGCTCAATGCCGACGAGGCTAATTTGCGCTACACCAAAATCTATGCGCCGATGACGGGAACGGTGGTTTCACTGACGGCCCGCGAAGGGCAGACCCTGGTCGCGAGCCAGCAGGCGCCCGTCATCCTGCGCGTCGCCGAGCTGAAGACGATGACCGTGCAGGCCCAGGTTTCGGAAGCGGACGTGCCTAAGATCTATCTCGACATGCCGGTGTATTTCACCACGCTCGGCCAGCCCGACCGGCGCTGGGAAGGCAAAGTGCGGCAGATACTGCCGACGCCGGAAGTGCTCAATAACGTCGTGCTCTACAACGTGCTGTTCGACGTCGACAACGCCGACGGCGCGCTCAAGCCGCAAATGAGCGCGCAGGTTTATTTCGTGCTCGCGCGCGCCGCCGACGATGTTCTGGTCGTGCCTTCGGCCGCGCTGCAGCCTGTCGGGGGCGCGCGCACGCGCGGCAAAGGCGCCGGGAAGGATGGCGAAAGGCGCAAGTCCCAGACCGATGCTGAAAAAGCGGCGGGCTCCGCGCGGCAACGCGACAGCGATCCCAAGCAACCCGGTTCCGACACCAAGCCCACGGAGTCCGCGCAGGGCCCGGCGGACGCCAAACAGTCCGCCGCCGATGCAAAAGGCATGGAGACTGCCAAGGTCGAGCGCCGGCCGCGGGGCGAACGTCGCGGGCGGGGTGACGGCGCGGGCCGCAAGCGCGTCTTTACGGTACGCGTGCTGGCCGGCGACAAGGTCGAAGAGCGCGAAGTCACCGTCGGCGTCATGAACCGCATCCAGGCCGAAGTGCTGGCGGGGCTCAACGAAGGCGATATCGTCGTCATCGGCAGCAACGAAGCGAAGAAGAAGGGCACGCAGCCGCCACCCAAGATGGGCAAGCTATGAGTGAACTCAGTCACCCGCTGATCGAGCTGCGCGACCTGGGCAAGTCGTACGTGTCGGGCGGCGTCGCGGTCGAAGTGCTGCACTCGATTTCGCTCGCCATCTACGAGGGCGAATTCGTCGCGCTGATGGGCCAGTCGGGATCGGGCAAGACTACGCTCATGAACATCCTCGGCTGTCTCGACCGGCCGTCGACCGGGCAATACCTGTTCGCCGGCAAGGACGTGTCGAACCTGAGCGCGGACGAGCTCGCGTTGCTCAGGCGCGACACCTTCGGGTTCGTGTTTCAGCGCTACAACCTGCTCGCCAATGCGACCGCCGTCGAAAACGTCGAAATTCCCGCCATTTACGCCGGGGTGCCGCGTCAGGGGCGTCTCGATCGCGCATCCGCGCTGCTGACCTCGCTAGGGTTGAGCGACCGGCTCGAGTATCTGCCGACGCAGCTTTCGGGCGGGCAGCAGCAGCGCGTCTCGATCGCGCGCGCGCTGATGAACGGCGGGCGCATCATCCTCGCCGACGAGCCCACGGGCGCGCTCGACAGCAAGAGCGGCGTCGAGGTGATGAAGCTGCTGCACGACCTGCACGACCAGGGCCATACCATCATACTCATCACCCACAACCCCGCCACGGCCGCCGAGGCCGACCGGCTGATACAAATCAAGGACGGACAAATCTTCGCGGACTCGGGCCCGAAACTGAAGCCCGGCGCGCCCGCGCCCAAGCCGCACACGTGGAAGCCGGGTCTGGGCCTGCTGCCGGACCTCTTCGAAGCGGTGAAGATGGCATTGCGCTCGCTGCGCGTGAACATGTTCCGGACTTTCCTCACGCTGCTCGGTATCATCATCGGCGTCGGCGCGGTGGTGGCGATGCTGGCGATCGGCAATGGGAGCAAGCGCGAGGTGCTGTCGCGCATCGAGGCGATGGGCACCGATCTGCTCGTGATCAGGCCGGGCGGCCGCAACATCCGTGCAGCCGGCGACTTTGCGTCGCTGGTAGCGCCCGATGCCATTGCGGTTGCGGAACTACCGAATGTCGCGCACGCCGTTCCCGAATATACCGGCGGCGTGACAGTGCGCGCCGGCGACGCGGACTATGCGACCAGCGCGAACGCGACGAGCGAAGCGTATGCAACGGCGCGCAACTGGCCGCTGCGGCGCGGTACTTTCTTCTCGCAGGCCGACGTCGAATCGTATGCACCGGTGACCGTGCTTGGCGCGACGGTCGCGGACAACATGTTCGGCACGAATTCCGATCCGGTCGGACGCTATCTGCTCGTCAACAACGTGCCGTTCCAGATCGTCGGTGTGCTCGGCTCCAAGGGCGCTACGCCGTACGGCGGTGATATGGACGACGTCATCTTCGTGCCGCTGACGACGGGACAGATGCGCCTTTTCGGCCGCCGTTTCGTGCGCGCGATCACGGTACAGGTCGAGGATACGGCGCGCATCGATCAGACGCAGCAGGCGATCGAAGCGCTGCTCATCGCACGGCACCGCCGCCAGGATTTCCAGATCCGTAACATGGCATCGCTGATGGAAACCGCGTCCGACACCCAGAATACGCTCACGGTGCTGCTCGGATCGATCGCGGCAATCTCGCTGATCGTCGGCGGCATCGGCGTCATGAATATCATGCTGGTCTCGGTGACCGAGCGCGTGCGCGAGATCGGCATCCGCATGGCCACGGGCGCGCGCATGATCAACATCCTGCTGCAGTTCAACACCGAAGCGCTCGTTGTGTGCTCGATCGGCGGGCTGCTCGGAGTAGCCGGCGGCTTGCTCACGGCGTGGACGACCAGCCAGTTCGGTCGGCCCGTCGAGTACTCGGTCGCGCCGGTAGTGCTGGCATTCAGCAGCGCTTTTCTGACGGGATTGCTGTTCGGCTATCTGCCCGCGCGCAAGGCGGCCATGCTCGATCCCGTCGTGGCGTTGTCGGCGGAGTGAGCGTGCGTGCTGTGCTCGTGGGCGGGCTGCTTGCCGCAGTGCTGACCGGCTGCGCGGGCATTCCGCGCGGCGAGCGTCCCGAGGTCAGCCTGCCCGGGAACTGGCGCCATGCGCAGGGTGGCGAAGCGGCATGGCCCGCGGTGCAGTGGTGGAACGGCTTCGGCAGCCCCGAGCTGGTGCGGCTGATCCAGAGGGCGGAAGACTACAACCGCGATCTCGCCGCCGCTGCGTATCGGGTGGCGCAGGCGCGCGCCAACCTGCAGGCCGCTGCCGCGAGCCTGTTCCCAGCCGTCGATGCGAACGCCGATCGCGGCCGCTCGCAGTCGGGTCGCGGCTCACCGGTCTCGAACTCGTACCAGGCGGGACTGGGCGTGAGCTACGAGCTCGACGTCTGGGGCCGTAACCGCGCGACGCGCGATGCCGCCGCCGCCGCCCTCGCATCGAGCGCGTATGCGCGCGAGGCGACGCGTCTCACCATCGTCGGCGATACCGCAGCGGCGTACTTTCAGATTCTCTCGCTGAACGATCGCATCACCGTTGCCGTCCTGCAGCTCGAAAACACCCGCGGGCTGCTGAGGCTGCTCGACGTCCAGTACCGCGCGGGTGCGATCTCGCTCTTCGAGCTCGAGCGCCAGCGCAACGTCGTCGCATCGCAGGAAGCAACCATCCCGGCGCTCGTGCGAGAGCGCGAGCAGACGGTCGACGCGCTCGCAGTGCTGATCGGCGTGCCGCCGCAGGAGCTTTTCGTCGCCGGCAGCTCGCTGCAGGCGCTGTCGCTGCCCGCGCTCTCGCCGGGCCTGCCGTCCGAGCTGCTGACGCGGCGGCCCGACATCAGGCGCGCCGAAGCGGACCTCGTCGCTGCCGACGCCAATCTCGTGGCGGCACGCGCGGCGATGCTGCCGAGCTTCGATCTTTCGGCCCGCGCCGGCCTGCAGGCGGCGACGCTTTCGCAGTTCCTGAATCCGGGCGCTTTGTTCTGGTCGCTCGCCGCCGGCGTCGCGGCGCCGATTTTCGATGCGGGCCGTCTTGCCGGTCAGCGCGACGCGGTCGATGCGCGGCGCAGCGAGCTCACCGAGCAATATCGGCAGGCGGTACTCGTGAGCCTGCGCGACGTCGAAGACGCGCTGGTTGCGCTCAACCAGCTCGCGGCGCAACAGGCTGCGCAGGAGCGCGCCCTCCAGCATGCGCGCGAGGCCTTCAGGCTCGCGGAGCTGCGCTATCGGGCGGGAGCGCAGGACCTGACGACCGTGCTCGACGCGCAGCGCTCGCTGATCAGCGCGGAATCGGCGATCGATCCGATCCGTGCCGCGCGCTTCAGCGCGACTGTTGCGCTCTACAAAGCCCTCGGCGGCGACTGGAACGTTGCACCGCCGGCGCGTTGAGCCGCGGTACGACCGCACCGCGGATTTTCTATTTTCCATCATTGCATCGCGCCGGGCAGCGTCCTTGGCGCGCCTGCGGCTCGGTTATACTCGCGCATCGCATCGAGACCGAGGAGCGTATCGCATGGAAATCGTCGACGCGCAGGTACACATCTGGGGTGCCGACACGCGAGAGCGGCCGTGGCCGAAGCGCGCGCCGCCGCAGCGCCCGATTCCGCTGGGCGCGGACGAGCTGCTGCGCGAAATGAACGCTGCCGGCGTGGACCGTGCCGTGCTCGTGCCGCCGTCGTGGGAAGGCGACCGCAACGATCTGGCGATCGCTGCCGCGCGCGCGCAGCCGACACGTTTTGCGACGATGGGCAGACTCGATCCGCAGGCGCCTGCGGCGCGCGGCTCGCTGGCCAAGTGGCGCGAGCAGCCGGGAATGCTCGGCCTGCGTTTCACGTTCCATACGCCGGTGCTCACGCCGCTGATCACCGAAGGCCATATGGACTGGGTATGGGACGAGGCCGAAAAAGCCGGCGTGCCGATCTACGTGCTCGTTCCGCATTCGATGGTGCATCTGATCGATGGCGTTGCGCAGCGCTATCCCGGATTGAAGCTGGTGATGGATCACCTGGGGCTCAACAGCGCGCAAAAGGACGCGGCGGCATTTCAGGACTTCGACCAGCTGCTCGCGATCGCGCAGCGTCCGAATGTGGCGGCGAAGTGCACCGCGCTGCCGTGTTACTCGACCGATACGTACCCATACCGCTCGCTGCATGGCTACATCCGCCAGGCGTACGACGCGTTCGGACCGCGCCGCCTGTTCTGGGGCACGGATCTGTCGCGTTCGCCGATTCCCTACCGGCAGCACGTCACCTTGTACACCGAGGAACTCCCCTGGCTCACCGCAGAAGACAAGGAATGGATCATGGGCCGCGGCGTGCGCGAGTGGCTGGGATGGCACGACCGATAAAAGGCAAGCCGACGCGCAAAGCGGCGGCCAAACCGCCGATGGTATTCGGCGGCACGCCGCGCGCGCTCGGCGTGCGCATCGTTTCCGTGACGCCGCGCAAGGTCAGGGCGGAGATGCAGATCGGCGAAATACACATGAACCGCACCGGGCGGGTGAACGGCGGAGCGATCATGGCTTTCGCGGACGTGCTCGGCGCGGCGGGGACCTTCGCCAACCTGCCCGAAGGTTACAGCACGACGACGCTCGAATCGAAAACCAATTTCTTTGCGGCGGGCGAGGGCCCGGTGCTGAACGCGGTCTCTATCCCGCTGCACATCGGCCGTCTGACGAACGTGTGGCAGACCACGATCAGCAATGCCGACGGCCGCCGGGTGGCGATCGTCACGCAGACGCAGATGGTGTTGCCGCCCCGGGCGCCGCCGCCGGCGAAAGTCGGGGGCTCGCGCAGAAAATAGGGACCGTCCTTGCCCGGCGTTATACCGCGCTGACGAGCACCTCGTCGCCCTGCGCCGGCAGCCGCGCACCGAGCGCCGCGCTGCGGGTCGTGAGGTCCGCGAGCATCTCTTTTTCATCGGCGAGCTCGCATACCACCGTCTCGTTGCCCGCGTTGTGCCGGACGAACTGAAACGATGTGCGCTGCAGGGCGCCGCCTTCGAACGCGGCTTGCGCCATCATTCCGATCCAGTCGCCGTGCTGCTTGCCGCCGTGCCCCGTGTGGAATGAGAAGCTGCCGAGGCCGTAGAAAATCGGCTTGCCCCGATACATTTCTACCGGCAGCGAATAGTGCGGACCGTGGCCGATGACGAGATCGGCCCCGGCGTCGATGGCTGCGTGCGCAATTTCCGTCATGTACTGCAACACTTCCTGATAGAACCCCCAGTGGCAGGACGCGATCACGATGTCGGCGCGCTCGCGCAACGCAGCGACATCGTCCCTGAACGCACGCAGGTAGTGCGCGTCGGCCCAGGTGATTACGACCGGCGGCACGCCCGGTCGATTGGCAGGCGGGACGTCGGGCCGCGTCTTGTGCAGGGGCAGCTGGTATGCGGTGTGGCCGCGGATCACCGCGACGCCCGCGGCGGCCTCGGCCGCTTCATGGTTGGTCGGCCAGTACACCGACGTGCGCTGCAGGAAACCGATGCGCACGCCGTGCCGCTCGATGATGCCGGGCGCGCGGGCGCTCTGGCGATCCGCTCCGGCGCCCGCGTGGGGAATGCCGAGCGCATCGAGATGCGCGATGGACGACAGTATCGCCGCTTCGCCGTAGTTGACATTGTTGGCGATCCCGACTGCGCTGATGCCGGCGCGCTGCAGCGCCTGGCCTGCCGCATCCGGGGAAGCATAGAAGCCCTCGCCTTGCGCGGAGTGCGCGCGCGGCGGCTGGTAAAGGCAGCATTCGAGATTGCTGAACACGGCGTCGGCCGCGCGCAACGCCGCGGCGACGCGGCGGAACGGGACGGCCGGATCGGCGACGTTCATCAGGTTGACATCGCCGGTGAGCACGAGCTTGAGCGGCATCTGCGGCGGAGCGCGACGCAAGGGGGATGCGGGGATTATAGAGGATGCTCCGCCGCGCACCGGGAAAGCTTAGAATGTGCCGACTGTTTTCACTGGACGAACTATGGATCAGCACGCCACCACGGATGACAACGCTGCCGCACGCCTGTCGGAAACTGCCGCCCAGACGCTTGCGGAATTCGCCACGAGGCTCGAGTTCGACGCGATTCCTGCCGCGGTCGTCGGGCGTGCGAAGGCCTGTGTCATCGACACGGTGGCCGCGTGCATTTATGGCAGCACGCTTCCCTGGAGCCGGATCGTCGTGGATTATGCAGTGCGCTATGGGCAGGGCGGGCGCAGCGCGATCCTGGGCACGTCGCACAAGGTGCATGCGCCTCACGCCGCCCTCGCCAACGGCGCGCTATCGCACGCTTTCGAAATGGACAGCCTCGTGCAGCCCGGGGTCGGCGTGCATCCCGGCGCTTCGCTCACTGCGCCCGGCCTCGCGATCGGGCAGGAAACCGGCGCCAACGGCAAGGCATTCCTCACCGCGTTCGTCGCCGGCAGCGAAGTGATGTATCGCCTGGGCGACGCGTCGCGCCACTCCAGCGAAAAGATCGGTTTCCACGCGCCCGGTTTGACCGGCGTGTTCGGCGGCGCGGTCGTGGCGGGCCGGCTGCTCGGGCTCGATGTCGCGCAGATGACGAATGCGCTCGGCATCGCCGGTTCGCTGTGCGCGGGGCTGCTCGAGTTCTCCAGGGGTGGCGGCGGGATGGTGAAACGCCTGCACCTCGGCAGGGCTGCGGAATCCGGTGTACTCGCGGCAGTGCTCGCCCGCGACGGCTACAGCGGTCCGGCGAGCGTCCTCGAAGGCAAATTCGGCTATTTGAACGTTTTTTGCCGCGACGGCGACGCCGCGCGTCTTACCGCAGGCCTCGGCACGCAGTGGCATACGCTGAAGATCACCTTCAAGCGCTACGCGGCGCACATCACGGCGCACGTTCCCGTCACCGCCGCGCTGGCGCTCAAGGCCAGGCACGGCATAACCGGCGCCGACATCGACGCGGTCACGGTCGCCGGCAGCGAAAAGATGGTGAGCCACCACGACATTCGCGAGCCGGCCGACATGACGATGGCCCAATACAGCACGCCGTTCTGCGTGGCGCTCGCGTTTTTTCGCGACCCGCGCGACCCTGCGGCCTTTTCAGAGGCCGCGTTGCACGATCCCGCGATTCGCGCGCTTGCGCGCCGCGTGACGCTTGAAGTGCACCCTGGCGCGGCGCGCGACAATGCGCTGGCGAGCCGGGTCTCGGTGCGGCTCAAGGACGGGCGGCAGCTCGCGCAGGACGAGGAGCATTTCGCCGGCATGCCGCAGAGGCCGCTCGGCGAAGCCGAGCTGCGCGAGAAATTCACGATGCTGACCGCCGCGCTGCCGGGCGCGACGTCACACCGCATGTTCGCGCAGCTCAGCGCGCTCGAAACCGCCGGATCGTTGGACCAACTGCAGCTCGACTGATCGCAAGGGGGCGACATGGCAAAGCTTCGGCACATCGCAATCGCAGTCAAGGATCCAGCGCAGGCGGCGCAGTTCTACATGCGCGCATTCGGCATGGAAAAGGTCGGGGAGTCCGATAGCACCAACGCGCGCGCGGTCTATCTCAGCGACGGCGTGGTCAATCTGGCCCTGCTCGATTACAAGACCGACGCGGCGGCGGGCGAGGAACGCGGCCGCGACTGGGTCGGGGTCCATCACTTCGGCTTCTGGGTCGACGACGTCGCAGCGACGCGCAAGGCGATCGAGGCCGCCGGCGGCCGCCACTGGATGGGCGATGCGGCGGAGGGCGACGGCTTCTACGAGATGAAGTTTCACGATCCGAACGGCATCGTGGTCGACATCACCGCGAATGGGTGGGGCGGGGCCGCCAAGGACGTCGTGGCGGTCGATGCGCCGGCTCAGCCCGCCAGGCGGCACGGCAGCTAGGGAATTTCCTGTTGCGCGTTGTATCGCAGGCGATTACATTAGGCGCCTTTGCGACACCACCCGCCGGACTGACACTGTGATGCGACCATGACCGACCGTCGCCGATTTCTGCGAAGCGCAGTGCTGCTGGGAGCCGGCGCGTTCGTTCCCGCGCTCGCGCGGGGTGCTCCCCGCCCAGCGGCGCAGAGCCTCAGGTTTTATCACACGCATACCGGCGAAACGCTGAGCCGCGTGTTCTGGGCGGAGGGCAGCTATGTAGCCGATGCGCTTGCCGACATCAGCCGCCTGCTGCGCGATCACCGCACCAATGCAGTGTCCGCCATCGATCCGGGACTGCTGTCACTGCTCGCGCGCATCACTGCGCTCACGGGTGCGGGCGACACGCTGCACGTAATTTCGGGCTATCGCTCGCCGGAAACCAATCGCGCGCTCGCCGACGGCTCAGACGGCGTAGCCCGGCGCAGCCTGCACATGGATGGGCAGGCGATCGACATCCGTATTCCAGGACGGGACCTCAATCAGCTTCACAACGCCGCGCTTTCGCTGCGCAGTGGCGGGGTGGGCTTTTATCCCCGCTCCCAGTTCGTGCACGTGGACGTCGGGCGCGTGCGCAACTGGTGAGACGGCACACCGGGTGCGCCCGGTGTTCCCTCACCCCCGGCCCCTCTCCCGGAGGGCGAGGGGAGCGTTGCGGCGCTCGCGCGTCGTTAGGGTGAGCGGACGGTCATGGTAAGCTCCCGCCGCGCCTAACGCCTCGTCAGCAGCGGGTACGGGTTTATCGCGGTGCCCTGCCACCACCGCTTCTCGGGTCCGAGCACGAAGATCGCGAAGTGCAGGTGTGGCGCCTCCGGGCTCGCGTTGCCGGTGCTGCCGACATAGCCGACCAGTTCGCCGCGCTTGAGCGCTTTTCCCTCCGCGAGTCCCGGTGCATAAGCGTCGAGGTGGGCGTAGTAATAGGCGACCTTCTCGGCGGGATCGAACTGGTAGACGGTCAGGCCGCCCGGCTTGCTGTTGAACAGCTTCACGACCCTGCCATCGTCGACTGCGACGACGGGCGTTCCCCGCGCGGCGGGAATATCGATCGCCTCGTGCGGTCTGCCGGCTCCGCGCGATTGGGTGTACGTGTCGGACAACTGGCTTGCATTGACCCCCACCACGGGAATCATCAGCAGTCCCGCAATCGAGGGCGGTGCCGGGGGCGTCAGCTCGGGCGGCGGCGGGGTTGCCACCGGGGGTAGCGGCGGCGCGGGAGGTTGGACGACGGTCGCGGGCGGCGCGGGCGCGACCGGCGGGCTCGAGACCGGCGCCGGCCGCATCATCAAGAAGGCGAGCAGTACAGCCGCACCGCACAGCGCCCCGGCTGCGAAAATCAGAACCCGCTTCATTGCGACTCGTTTTGCGGCGCCCCTGACAGGTCGGATCCCGGCATCGGCGCCTGGCGCAGGCTGGCCGCCGGCGGGCGGCCACACGTGTCGGTCACTCCTGCAGAATCGCCGCCACACCGGGAGCGACCGCCTGCGCGAGCGCTGCCGCGTCCCAGTTGGTCAGCCGGATGCAGCCATGCGACTGCGTCTTGCCGATGGTCGAGGGCTCAGGGGTGCCGTGTATGCCGTAATGCTCCTTGGATAAATCGACCCAGACTACGCCGACCGGGTTGTTGGGACCCGGGGGTATCTTGGCTTTGCCGTGTTTCGGATCGGCATCCCAGAACAGCTTAGGGTTGTAGTGAAACACCGGGTTCTGGGCGACGCCCTGGATTTTCCAGGTGCCGATCGGCAGCGGGTCATGCTTGCTTCCGCTCGAGGCGGGAAAGTGCGCCAGCGTTTTGCCCGCCGCATCGACGAGCGTCACCGTCGAGTCGGATTTGTCGACGATGACTTTGGCGGCTTTCGGCAGGGCGCTTTGCGGCTCGACGCTGGGAACGACGATCTCCTCGCCAGGGCGCGCGAGATCCTTGCCGGGGTTGAGCCGCTGCAGCAGCTTCGGACTCGCATGAAATTTTTCTCCGAGCGCTTCAGCGGGCGACGTATAGCCGAGCGCAGGAAGCTTCGCTTTTTCCATCATGTCGGTCGGGATCGTGACGAAAGGGCCGGCGACGTCGGTATCCGCGATTTTGTAACGCGTCAGCACGGGCGCGTTGTCGCGATTCAGGGCGGCCCAGGTCGCCTCGTCGACGGTCCCTGTCGCCTGCAGCCCGTTGCTTTTCTGAAACGCGGCAATCGCCTTTTGCATGTTCGAGCCGAACGCCGCATCGATTTCGCCGGGAGAATAGCGCGCGCGGTCGAGAAGGATCTGAGCGCGCAGCACCGCGGCGCCCTGCGACCGGGGGCCGACGGATTGCGTGAGCTTGGCGTCGTTGACGGCGTCGAAGCTCAACTGAACCGGCGCCTTCGATGCGGGGGCGGCGTGCGCCAACGCAGTGCACGACGCGACGACACAGGCAAGAAACAAACGAATATTCAAGTTCGATCTCCTGTTGCGAATCTCTTACCGCTGGTAAATCTTGCGCGGAAACCGCGCTGCGCACTGTGCGCTGGCGTACCGACTTTGGGGCATGCCAGCGGCGCGAGTCGAGAAAACTCAACGGTGCGAAAAAAGGGTCAGCCCCGCGACCGGCAGCGGTGCAGCGAGGATGGCACTGCGGTACGAATCGGTGATGAACAACGTCTTGCGGTCGGCGCCGCCATACGCGGCATTGGTGAGGCGTCCGCCACCGCCTTGGGCCTGGATCCTGAAAAGCGGCTCGCCAAGCG
>JBKJZR010000108.1:0-14232 GCA_046715035.1 Burkholderiales bacterium
CGACGTGGACGGCGAACGCGTCACGGTCCGCGCCGGCCACAAGCAGGGGCAGCATCTGCGGCGCGCGGGCGAAGACCTGCGCACCGGACAGGTCGCACTGCGCCGCGGCATCGCCCTGCGTCCCGCGGAAATCGGGCTGATCGCCTCGCTCGGCATCGGCGAGGTTGGGGTGTATCGGCGCCTACGCGTCGCGTTTTTCTCGACCGGAGACGAACTGCGCTCGATCGGCACGCCACTCGGCGCGGGCCAGATCTACGACAGTAACCGCTACACGATCCACGGCATGCTGGCGCGCATGGGATGCGACGCGATCGACATGGGGGTAGTGCCCGACGATCCTCAGGCGCTCGAACGCGCGTTCATGACGGCCGCCGACTGTGCCGATGTCGTCATCACGAGCGGCGGCGTTTCCGTCGGTGAGGCCGACTTCGTCAAGTCGCTGCTGGATCGGCTGGGCGAGGTCGTCTTCTGGAAAATTGCCATGAAGCCCGGACGCCCCCTCGCCTACGGTCGCATCGGCGCAGCGCATTTTTTCGGCTTGCCCGGCAATCCCGTGTCGGTCATGGTCACCTTTTATCACTTCGTGCGCGACGCATTGCTGCAGCTTTCGGGGTGCGATCCAGTGCTCCCGCAGCCGACGTTCAAGGTTCCCTGCACGAGCGCGCTCAAGAAGGCGCCGGGACGCACAGAATTCCAGCGCGGCGTGCTGTCGCAGGATGGCGCGGGCGACTGGAGCGTGCGCGTGACCGGCGAACAGGGCTCGGGCATCCTGCGCTCGATGAGCGAAGCCAACTGCTTTATCATCCTGCCCGAGGCGCAAGGCAACGTGGCGGCGGGGGCGCTCGTCGACGTCCAGGTGATGGAAGGACTGGTCTAGTCTCTTAACAGTCGATAGTTGACGGACGCAACCAGTCACAGATGCCACAGATAAACGCAGATGAAACACAGAAACTAAAAAGCACAGCTCGAATTCAGCCGCCGATGGACGCCGATACACGCCGATGAAGATCAAAAGCAACATCCCATTCATGATTCATGCGGTGGGTTCGGTCCTTGCCCTTGATTTTATCGGCGCTCATCGGCGTGCATCGGCGGCCCATCCGTTCTTGATCTCTCGGGGTTGATCTTATCCGTGTTGATCTGCGTTTATCTGTGGCTCATTCGTCGCTTCAAGTCACTGTTGATGTTTTATCGGTTCCGGCTACGCTGGGTTAGGCTTATGCATCACTGCCCGATCGATGCCGCTTGCGTTCGAGCGACGATTCTTTTTGCATCAAGCTGCGGCTAGATGCAGCTTTCGGCGGAGCCACTCCACCCGTACAACCGGCCGTGCCGGCAGCAGTGGGCTTCAGGAACGCAGCGCTGACCCCGTGAACAGATCATCTCTTTGGAAGCGCAGTGCTTAGTGTGCGATCGCTCGAGTGCACGCGCGGGGCACGCCGGCTGTTCACCGATTTGAGCTTCGACCTCGTCTCGCACCAACTGCTGGAAGTACGCGGTGCCAACGGCAGCGGCAAGACCACGCTGCTGCGGGCGCTGTGCGGCCTGTGCGCGCCGACGGCGGGGCGCGTGACGTGGAAAGACGTCGATATCCGCGCGCTCGGCGAGGAATATCGCGCCTGCATTGCCTACCTCGGCCATCTGCACGGCATCACCGACGATCTGACGCCGCTCGAGAACACGCGTTACGCGGCGCGCCTCGCGGGATCGCCTGTTGGCGACGCCGAGGCGCTGGCCGCGCTGCAGGCGTTCGGAATGGACGCGTGCCGCGAATTGCCGTGCCGCGCCCTGTCGCAGGGACAGCGTCGCCGGGTCGCACTCGCGCGTCTGCAATTGAGCCGGGGGCACCCGCTGTGGATACTGGACGAGCCCTTCAGCGGACTCGACGCGGCGGCCGTGCTGCAGGCCGAGGGATTGCTCGAATCGCATCTGGCGCAGGGCGGCATGGTCGTGCTGACGACGCACGCTGAAGTGCCGCTGCGTGGCGGTCACGCGAAGTCGCGCATCGAGCTTGGCACGCCTGCAAGCGAGGCACAGCCGCAAGCGGGATACGCCATCCCTGCTCCCGAGCCGGGCTTAGCGTCGTGAGCACCGTCGGCTGCATCATCGGCCGCGACCTGCTGGTCGCTCTGCGGCGGCGCTCCGACGTGCTGACGACACTGATTTTCTTTGTCATTGTCGCGAGCCTGTTCCCGCTCGCCACCGGGCCCGATGCCGGTCTGCTGCGCACCATGGCGCCGGGCGTGTTGTGGGTGGGGGCGCTGCTCGCCTCCATGCTCGCGCTCACCCGGCTGTTCGCCGCCGATTACGCTGACGGAACGCTCGAGCAAATCCTCCTCGCTCCCCAGCCACTAACCCTTCTGGTTCTGGCCAAAGTCGCCGCGCACTGGCTGACATCGGGCCTGCCGCTGGTGGCAACCGCACCGCTGCTGGCGCTGCAGTTCGATCTGACGACGGCAGCGCTGCCCATCCTGCTGCTGTCGCTGCTGCTGGGGACCCCGGTGCTGAGCCTGATCGGCGCCGTGGGCGCGGCGCTGACCCTGGGCTTGCGCGGCGGCGGCGCGCTGCTGGCCTTGCTCGTGCTGCCGCTCTACGTCCCGGTCCTGATCTTCGGCGCGGGCGCGGTGGAGGCCAGCGCTTCCGGACTCGGCGCGGGAGCGCACCTGTCGCTGCTCGCGGCGCTGCTATTGATCTCGCTCGTGTTGGCGCCGTGGGCGACGGCTGCCGCGCTGCGCATCGCCGTCGAATAGGCTCGCCTGGTTATGGGTATCAACTGGTTCAAGTATGCGTCACCCGCGGCGTTCTACCCGGTCGCCGCCCGCCTTGCACGGTGGTGCTTTATCGCGGCCGCGCTGCTCGCCGCGGTAGGCCTTTATATCGGCTTTCTGGTCGCGCCCACCGACGCCCAGCAAGGCGAGGCCTATCGCATTATCTTCATCCATGTCCCCGCAGCATGGATGTCGATGTTCATCTATGTCGTGATGGCCTTCTGGGCGGGCGCAGGTCTCGCCTTCAACACGCGGCTGTCGTCGATGATGGCTTCCGCGCTGGCGCCGACCGGCGCGCTGATGACTTTCATCGCGCTGTGGACCGGCGCGCTGTGGGGCCGGCCGATGTGGGGCGCGTGGTGGGTGTGGGACGCGCGACTCACATCGGAGCTGCTCCTGCTGTTTCTGTACCTCGGCTTCATCTCGCTGCAGGCAGCAATCGAGGATCCGCGGCGCGCCGACAAGGCGGGCGCCGTGATCGCGCTGGTGGGCGTGGTCAACGTGCCGATCATTTATTTCTCGGTGCAATGGTGGAACACGCTGCACCAGGGGGCTACGGTGAGCCTTACCCGCAGCCCGAGCATGGCGACGACCATGCTCTGGGGCTTGCTCGTGATGGCGCTCGCGTTCTGGATGTACAGCATTGCTGTGGCATTGCTGCGCGTGCGCTGCATCATCCTCGAGCGCGAGCGCAATGCCGAATGGGTCAGCCAGCTCGGAGAGCGCGCATGAACTGGGGCGGCTGGTCGGCGTTTCTGGCGATGGGTGGCTATGCGGGCTTCGTGTGGGGATCGTATGCCGTAACGGCCGCCTGCGTCGCCCTCGAAGTCATGCTGCTGATCGCGCGTGAGCGCCGCTTACGCCGCGGCCTCCAGCGCAAAAACACCGCACGGTAAGCCGCGGGCATCAGGGAACGAGCGTATCGATGACGACGACGACGTCGCTCGCGCCAACCTTGACGTTCTTGCTGGCGCCCTGCAGATCGCCGCTTTGCGGCGCGGCCTGCGCGGACTTCGACACGCGCGCGCCGACCACGACCTCGGGATAACTCGAAAGCGTCATGTTCGGCGCCATCGCCTGCGTGTCGTCGAGACTGAAGCGCAGCGGCAGGTCCTTCACCTGACGGCGTATCACCGCCAGCGGCTGGCGCGGGCCTTCGGCCGCACGCGCGTAAACGAAAACCGTATCCTCGGCGTCGACCTTGCCGGCAAGGGCGGGGCTCAGGCTGACCGTGCCTCCCACTGCGCCGCTCCCAACCGCAACGGGCGCGCGTGTCGGCTCACCCGCAAGCTGCCGCGCCTCGCTGATATTGGCATCGAGCGTGCGCGCAAACTCGGAGTCCGGCGGTGCGCGTCCGCGCAGCCGCTGCCAGTATTCGATCGCTTTCGCGTAATCCTTGCGATCGAACGCGGCAGAGCTCGCCATCGCCAGCGCTTTGAACTGCTCCGGATCGATTTGCAGCGCGCGTTCGAGAAGCGCGGTCACGGATGCGTCGATACGCCGCCCCTGGCTCATCGCCAGCGCGTCAGCGTGGTCGGCGAGCAGATCGGCATTGTCGCGCACGAGCGACGTCGCGCGCGCATAAGCGGATGCCGCCTCGGGAAAGCGCTGCAGCACGAAATACGAGCGGCCCAGCATCGCCCATCCTGCGGCATCGTCGGGCGATTTTTCGAGCTTCGCTGCAAGCTGCGCGATCATCGCTTCGACTTGCTGCGGGGTGACGCTGGCGGCGCTGTCGCTGTCCTGCCCGGAAATCGCGCCGGGGCGCCCGAGCTGCATGTAGAGCAGTGCCGCGCAAAGCGGCAGCGCGATCGCCAGGGATAGCGCAGTCGCGGTCGCGGGACGCGCCCGTGGAACGATTGCGCCGTTAGCCTCGCCCCGCGCTTCCTCGAGCGCGCGGCGCGCGAGATCGTCGCGGGCCTGACGATGCTGTTCGGGCGATATCACGGCGTTGGCGAGATCGCGGTCGAGCTCGCCGAGCTGATCCCTGAGCAACGCGAGGTTGGCGGCGCTCGCGGGCTGCGCGCCACCACCACGACGGGCCCGCAGCAGCACGGGCAACACCCATGCCAGCGCAATGCCGACCAGCACGACGAGCGCTGCCCAGAACCCCGTCATCGCCGGCCGCCTTCGCGGTCCGCAGGGTCGAGCAGGCGCGCCGCAGCGAGCTGCTCGGCGTCGCTGAGCGGAGGGTCCGCGCCCGATTGCCGCCGCTGGCGCACGTGATGCGCCAATACCCCGCCGCCGATAACGAGCAAAACCAGCGGCCCCAGCCACAATATGAGCGTGGTCGGCTTCACCGGCGGCCGGTAGAGCACGAAGTCTCCGTAGCGCTGGACCATGAAGTCGACGATCTCGCCATCGCTGCGGCCCTGCCCGATCTGCTCGCGGATTTCGCGCCGCAGATCGACGGCGAGCTCGGCATTCGAGTCGGCGATCGATTGATTCTGGCAGACCAGGCAACGCAGTTGCTCGGCAAGCCGCACCGCGCGCTGCTGCGCGGGATCAGCCGGCTGCGCAATCGCCAGCGCGCAGCCGGCGAGCGCGAACGCGACCGTCCATGCGATGCGCGACATCACTGCTGGAGCTGCCGCACCAGCGGCACTATCTTGTCACGCAATGCGTCGGCGGTGACCGGTCCGATATGCTTGAAGCGGATTACGCCGGCTTTGTCGATCACGAACGTTTCCGGCACGCCGTACACGCCGAAATTGATGCCGACGCGGCCGTCGCGATCGCTCACGCTGAGTGAGTACGGGTCACCGAATTGCCTGAGCCACGCCAGCGCGTCGTCAGGCACGTCCTTGTAATTGAGGCCGATGATCGGCACCGTGCCGCTTTTTGCGAGGTCGAGGAGCAGCGGGTGCTCGTGCCTGCACGACACGCACCACGACGCCCAAACGTTCAGCAGCCAGACTCGGCCGAGCATCTCCTCCCTGCCGAAAGGCTGGTCGGGCTGTTGCAGGCGCGACAACGTGAACGCGGGCGCAGGTTTGCCGACGAGCGGCGACGGCACTTCGCGCGGATTGAGGCCGAGACCGATCGCGAGAAATGCCGCGAGCACGACAAAAACGGCCAGCGGAATCAGGTAACGGATCATGACCGGCAACGCGGGCGACGGGTCAGACGGCTGCCGGTTGCTCGACCGGGTGACTGGCGTCTGTTCCCGCCGGCTGCTGCCGTGCCGCGCCTACGCGGCGATAACGGCGATCGGACAACGCGAGCAAACCGCCGAGGGCCATGATGAGACACCCGCCCCAGATCCAGGTGACGAACGGCTTGTGGTAAACGCGCACGCTCCACGCGCCGCCGCTCACCGGTTCGCCGAGCGAAACGTAGATATCACCGAGGATGCCCGTCGATATCGCGGCTTCGGTCATCGGCATCTGCTGCGCGTTGTAGACGCGTTTCTCGGGATGGAGCACCGCGATCTGCCGGTCGCCCTTGCTGACAGCGACGCTGCCGCGTGTGCCGCGGTAATTTGCGCCAGTGAAGCTCTGCACGCCGTCGAACCGAAAACCGTATGCGCCGACAGTGACGACGTCGCCGACCGCCATGCGCGCATCGCGCTCCGTTTCGTAGCCTTTGACCAGCGTCACGCCGGCGATGAACACCGCCACGCCACAGTGCGCGACCAGCATGCCGTAGTAGCTGCGCGGCTGGCTGCCGAGACGGGCACGCAGGCTCCCCGCCAGGGGCGCGACGCGGTTTTTCAGATTCACGGCGGAGCTTGCCACGATCCACGTCGCGAGCAGCAGACCGAAGCTAATCATGGGGGTCCACTTGCCGAGCGCGAACGGCAGCGCGAGCGCGGTGGCCAGGCTCACGGCAAGCGCCCACCTGAGCCGCGTCGCGATGTCGGGAAGCGAAGCCTGCTTCCAGCGCGCCATCGGCCCCAGGCCCATGAGAAACAGCGCCGGCGTCATCAGCGGCACGAACACGCTGTCGAAATACGGCGGGCCCACCGAGATCTTGCCCAGATCGAGCGCATCCAAAAACAGGGGATACAACGTCCCCAGCAGCACCGAGCCCGCAGCGACGACGAGCAGCACGTTGTTCGCGAGCAGCATCGACTCGCGTGAAACGGGAGCGAATCTCCCGCCCATACCCACGCGTGGCGCGCGCCATGCGTACAGCACCAGCGAACCGCCGATGACCAGGACCAGAAAGACCAGGATGAAGATGCCGCGCTTGGGGTCGGTCGCAAACGCGTGCACCGAAGTCAGCACCCCCGAGCGCACCAGAAAGGTGCCGAGCAGACTCAGGCTGAAAGCGCTGATCGCCAGCAATACGGTCCAGCTCTTGAAAGTGCCGCGCTTTTCAGTGACGGCGAGGGAGTGGATCAGCGCGGTGCCGACCAGCCAGGGCATGAACGACGCGTTCTCGACCGGATCCCAGAACCACCACCCTCCCCAACCCAGCTCGTAGTAAGCCCACCAGCTGCCCAGCATGATGCCGAGCGTGAGAAAGCACCACGCGAGCGTCGTCCACGGCCTCGACCAGCGCGCCCAGGTGGCGTCCAGCCGGCCGCCGAGCAGCGCCGCGATCGCGAACGAGAACGCGACCGAAAATCCGACGTATCCCATGTAGAGCATCGGCGGGTGGATCACCATGCCCGGGTCCTGCAGCAGCGGATTCAGATCGCGGCCATCCGCAGCGGCCGGCAGCAACCGGTCGAATGGATTCGAGGTAAACAGCATGAACAGCAGAAAACCCGCGCTCACGAGTCCCATCACGCCCACGACGCGCGCCACCATCTCGTCGGGCAGATGGCGGCTGAAAACGGTGACGGCGACCGTCCATACCGTGAGCATCAACACCCACAGCAGCAGCGAGCCTTCATGTGAGCCCCACGTCGCCGCAAAGCGATAAGCGAGCGGCAGCTGCGAATTGGAATTGGTCGCTACGTTGAGGACCGAAAAATCGTTGGTAAGAAACGACCAGGCCAGGCAGCCGAATGCGATCGCAACGAACGTGAACTGGCCTTGCGCCGCAGGCCGCGCCAATGCCATCCACGCCGGAATTGCGCGCGCCGCGCCGACGATCGGCAAGACGCCCTGCACGAGCGCAAGAAGCAGCGCGAGGATCAACGCGAATTGCCCTATTTCCGGAATCATTTAGTGACCACGCTCTTTTGCGCTTTTTGCGCCTGTTCGACCGCATACGCGGCTTGCGGCGGCATGTAATTCTCGTCGTGCTTGGCGAGCACTTCGGACGCCTGAAAGACGCCGTCGGATCCGAGCCGTCCCTGCGCGACCACGCCTTTACCCTCCTTGAACAGGTCCGGCAGGATGCCTGTATAGACAACCATAATCGTCTGCGCCGTGTCCGTCACTTTGAACCGCACCGTCAGGCCGTCGTCCTGTCGTTTCAGGCTGCCAGACTCGACCATGCCGCCGATGCGAAATACCTTTCCTGCGGGCGCTTCGTTGGCGAGCACCTGGCTGGGGCTGAAAAAGAAGACGAGGTTGCTTTGAAATGCATTCAGCACCAGCGCCGCGGCAACGCCGAGCGCGGCGAGCCCGGCAGCGATCATCGCCACTCGTTTATGTCGGGGTTTCATCGGGTATGGAGGCCATCGTCACGCATGGCCCTGGCGGTCACTTAACAGACCTGCCGCATGCGGTTATGTTCCGGCGGGATTGCGCGA
The DNA here is from genome assembly GCA_046715035.1 of Burkholderiales bacterium. Lineage (GTDB taxonomy): Bacteria > Pseudomonadota > Gammaproteobacteria > Burkholderiales > SG8-41 > PALSA-1004. The sequence continues at coordinate 8,419 of JBKJZR010000108.1, forward strand.
CCGCCATTTTAGCGGTTTGAAGTGCCGACCGCACCCGCCGGGCGCGAGCGCGTCCCAATGTGTGCGTGAAAGTGTACAGCGCCCGAAATAAAGCCCGGACCTCACCGGGCTTTCTCAAGCGATCCCTGACGAAGCTATTTCTTGGCAGGTGCGGGCGCGGCGGGCGCCGCCTGCGCAGGCGATGCGGCAGCGGGGGCCGGGATCACGGTAGGCGTCACCGTCACGCCCTTCGCTTTCTGCTGCTGGATGTAGCGCGCTGCGACGCGATCCTGGGACTTGGAAAGCTGGTCCGCTTCCATTTTCGCAACCTCCGCCGCCTTCACCTTGGCCTCTTCGGCTTTGGCTTTTTGCTCTTCGGTGAGAGGAGGGAGCTTGGCCAGCACGGCGCCTGTGGTGAACAGGCACAGCGCGGCGATCGTCAGTGCTTTCCTGGATTTCATCAGTTTACTCCCGGTGTCGTTCACGCTTTCAACGCCTCCTCCACCTGCAGCCTGACGTCCGCAGGCACGTCGTTCGCGAAATCCTGGCGCGCGCGCCCTGCCTTCACCTCCTCGTACCAGATCTCGTGGTGTTCCTTCGCCCAGGTTTCGTCGACCACGCCATGGCGCATCGCTTCGTACGCGCCCTCGGCGCCCACCGTGCCCAGATAGATGTGCCCGAGCGACATCGCCATGAACAACACCGCTGCTATCGCATGGACTACGTTGGCCTGCTGCATGACCGCCCGCGGCTGGTCGAAATTGGGGAAATCGAGGATCAGTCCGGAAACACTGACGACGATGCCGAGCAGCGTAACGCCGAACCAGAACCATGCTTTCTCGCCCGCGTTGAAACGGCCCGACGGGACGTGCTCGCCCGTGGCCAGCCCGCCGCCTTTGCGCACCCATTGCCAGTCGATCTTCCGCCACACGTTGTCGCGGACAAACGTGACCAACATTACCAGCGTGCAAAACACGAACAGCGGGCCCACGAAGTTGTGCAGGTTCTTACTGATGATCGCCAGCCAGGAGAATACGGTGTAGCCGAATACCGGCAGGACCACGTGCTTGCCGAACAGGATCACCAATCCGCTGCAAGCCAGAATGACGAAGCTGATCGCGGTGGCCCAGTGCACGACGCGGTCCCAGTCGCTGAAACGCTCGATCAGCCTGCCCGTGGGTGTGCCATGGACCCTGAGAGGCCCCTTCCAGCGATAAAACCCGAAGATGAGCAGTGGGACGACCAGCAGCAAGATGCCGCCGTAGAGGCTGATCGGTCCATTGCGTATCTGGCGCCACGTTTCTCCCGCGGGCTGCACCAGGATATTGGTCTCCACGCCCCGCACTTGGGTGGTCTGATAAGGGTTGTCGCCCCCCCGCACGTCGCGCCATACGGGTGCATTGTTGCCAGGCTGGGTAATCTGCCGCTGCGCCTGCTCCTGCGCGTCGTCAGCCGCACGTGCGGCCGGCACCGCAGGCAGGCATAGCAAAGCGAGCAGTGCAACCATTCCCACACGCAAACTGCAAGTTTTCATCGGCTGAACGATCTTCAGTTGGTGGTGGACACGATGCGCGAATACTCGTTTTGCCCCTGGTTGCGCGTCCTGACGCTTTTTTCCCATTCCACCTGGTTGCCCTTGAACAGGTCGTTCTCCCACGGGCGGGCGTCGGGCTTGCCCTGATACTGTCCCTGCTTGTAGACAGTGACATCGCGTTCGCCGCAGCCACCCAGGCTCAGCGCAAGGAACAGCGCACCCAACGCCAGCAAGACTCTTACGGCAGCGCTCATGACTTACCGGCCGGCTGCGCGGGCGGCCGCGCGTCAGGCTTGCCGTAGGCGGTGCCCCAACCCCAGATTTCAGAGCCCTTGCCGCGCTTGAGCACGCGGTTACGGTAGATATCGGCGATCACGTCGGAATCGCCCCCGAGCAGCGCTTTCGTCGAGCACATTTCCGCGCACGCGGGCAGTTTCCCTTCAGCCAGGCGATTGCGGCCATACTTCCTGAACTCGGCCTGCGAATTGTCGGGTTCCGGGCCCCCGGCGCAGAACGTGCATTTGTCCATCTTGCCGCGCAACCCGAACGCGCCATCCTGCGGGAACTGCGGCGCACCGAACGGGCAGGCATAAAAACAGTAGCCGCAGCCGATGCACAGATCCTTGTCGTGGAGCACCACGCCTTCGGAGGTCTTGTAAAAGCAGTCGACCGGACACACTGCCATGCACGGGGCGTCCGAACAGTGCATGCACGCGACCGAGATCGACTTTTCACCGGGCACCCCGTCGTTGAGCGTCACCACCCTGCGGCGGTTGACGCCCCACGGAATCTCGTGCTCCTGCTTGCACGCCGTCACGCAACCATTGCATTCGATGCAGCGTTCCGCATCGCACAGAAATTTCATTCGCGCCATGGCTTAGTTCCTCCGCATCCGTTCCTGTCAGGCCTTGGAAACCTGGCACAACGTGGTCTTGGTTTCCTGCATCATGGTGACGATGTCGTAGCCGTACGTAGTGGCCGTATTGACGGCCTCGCCGCGCACGACGGGAGCCGCCCCCTCCGGGTAGTAACCGAGCATGTCCTTGCCCATCCACCATCCCGCGAAATGGAAAGGCAGGAAGACCGTCCCCGAAGCCACGCGCTCGGTCACCAGCGTTTTGACCTTCAGGCGGGCTTTGGTCGGCGATTCGACCCACACGTATTCGTTGTGCCTGACGCCGCGATCGTTCGCGTCCTTGGGATTGATCTCGACGAACATCTCCTGCTGCAGCTCGGCGAGCCACGGATTCGAGCGCGTTTCGTCGCCGCCGCCTTCGTACTCGACCAGCCGGCCGCTGGTCATGATCAGCGGGTATTGCTTGCCTGCATCCCGATTCGCCTGCTGCACCGACTTGAACAGCACCGGCATGCGCCAGCGGTTGCGCTGGTCGTCATGAGTCGGATACTTGTCGATGAGGTCCGCGCGCGGGCTGTACAGCGGCTCGCGGTGCAGGGGCACCGGATCCGGGAAATTCCATACCACGGCGCGTGCCTTGGCATTGCCGAAAGGATGGCAGCCGTGATTCTTCATCGCGACGCGGATAATGCCCCCGGACAGGTCGGTCTTCCAGTTCTTGCCTTCAGCCGCCGTTTTCTCGGCATCGGTCAGCTCGTCCCACCAGCCCAGTTTCTTGAGCAGCACGTGGTCGAACTCGGGATAGCCGGTCGTGAGATCGGCGCCTTCGGAATGCGATCCATCTTCGGCCAGCAGATTGACGCCGTCGCGCTCCACGCCGAAATTGGCGCGGAAGTTGCCGCCGCCCTCCATCACGTGAAGCGAGGTCTGATACAGATTGGGCGAGCCGGGATGCTTCATTTCCGGCGTGCCATAACACGGCCACGGCAGCCCGTAATAGTCGCCGTCGAGCACGTAACCGGTCTTGGCGTCTTTGCCCCCCTTGGCGCGCAGCGTCTTCACGTCGAAAACGTGCAGGTTGCGCATGTGCGCCTGCAGCCGCTCAGGCGAGTGGCCGGTGTAGCCGATCGTCCATACTCCCCGGTTGATCTCGCGCAGCGTGTCTTCCATGTCGGGCTCGTCCAGCCCGCCTTTGCCCTTGCTGAGCTTGATCCTGGTCTTGCCGTCGGCCTGCTTGCCGACCAGCTGATCGGCGAAGCCCAGCTTCTGCGCAAGCTGGTACATGATCATGTGATCGGTGCGCGACTCGAACATCGGGTCGATGACTTTTTCGCGCCACTGGAGGGAGCGGTTCGAGGCGGTAACCGAGCCCGCGCACTCCATCTGCGTCGCGGCGGGCAGCAGATAAACGCCGTCCTGCCTGACCATTGCCGCCATCGCGGCGGTGGCCGACGGATACGGATCGATGACGACCAGCAGATCGAGCTTCTTGATCGCCTCGACCATTTCCTTGCCGCGCGTCTGGCTGTTCGGCGCATGCCCCCAGAACAGCACCGCACGCAAATTGGAATCCTGGTCGAGGAACTCGTTCTTCTCCAGCACGCAATCCGCCCAGCGCGAAACCGTGATGCCCGGCTTGGTCATCATCGCTTCCGAGGCGAACTGCTTCTTGATCCAGTCGAGATCGACCCCCCACACGCGCGCGAAGTGCGCCCACGATCCGGGCGCGATGCCGTAATAGCCCGGCAGTGAATCGGGATTCGGGCCGACGTCGGTGGCGCCCTGCACGTTGTCGTGCCCCCGGTAGATATTGCAGCCGCCGCCCGCCACCCCCACGTTGCCCAGGGCGAGCTGCAGGATGCACGACGCGCGCACGATCGCGTTGCCGTTGGTGTGCTGCGTCTGACCCATCGCCCAGACGATGGTGCTCGGTCTGTTCTTGGCCATGGTCTCGGCGACGTCGCGGACTTCGGCCTCCTTCATGCCCGTCACTTCCTCGACCTTGTCCGGGGTCCACTTCGCCGCCTCTTCCTGCACTTTTTCCATCCCGTAGACGCGCGCCTGGACGTAGGCTTTGTCTTCCCAGCCATTCTTGAAGATGTGATGCAGCATGCCCATCAGGAACGCGACGTCGGTGCCGGAGCGGATGCGGTAAAACTTGTCCGCCTTAGCAGCGGTGCGCGTGAAACGTGGATCGACGACGATCACCTTGGCGCCGTTTTCCTTGGCGTGCAGCGTGTGCAGCATCGACACCGGGTGCGCTTCAGCCGCGTTGCTGCCGAAGAACAAAATGCACTTCGAATTCTGTTCGTCGTTGTACGAATTCGTCATCGCACCATAGCCCCAGGTGTTCGCGACCCCTGCCACAGTGGTCGAATGGCAGATGCGCGCCTGGTGATCCATGTTGTTGGTGCCGAAGAACGACACGAATTTGCGCAGCAGATAAGCCTGCTCGTTGTTGTGCTTGCTCGACCCGATCCAGAATGTCGCGTCGGGTCCACTCTCCTTGCGGATCGCGAGTAGCTTGTCGCCGACTTCCTGGTACGCCTGGTCCCAGGAAATTTTCTGCCATTTACCGCCGGCGAGCTTCATCGGCGTTTTCAGGCGATGCGAATCATGAGTCATGCCGTGCTCGCGAATCGACGCGCCCTTGGCGCAATGCGCCCCCAGGTTGATCGGCGAATCGAATACCGGCTCCTGGCGCACCCACACGCCGTTTTGCACGACAGCGTCGATGGCGCAGCCGACCGAACAATGCGTGCAAATCGTCCGCTTGACCTCGATCTTGGAGTCGCCTTGGGGCGTCGCGGCGCGCGCCTTGCCCACCATCGAAAACGGCAGCTGACTGATCGCTGCGCCTGCGCCGAGTCCGATGCCGGAGCGCTTGAGAAAGCTGCGCCGATCGATGGTGTTGCCCAGGAACCCGGCCGCGTTGCGGCTCAAGCGGCTTGGGCTGTGCGCTGCGCTGGCTTTTCTGGTGAGTAGCATCGTCGCCTCCTGCGGGCTCAGACTTTCGCGGTGCGGTAGTAATTGCGTATGTGATCCGTAAGATGGTAGCCCTTGCCCGCGCGCCCGGCAGCATCAGGCTTGTCGGCAGTCGCAACAGAACCTTGCTTGGCGGCGAGCGTGAGCGTAGCCGCGGCGCCACCCGCCCCGGCGACCCGCAGGAAGTCGCGGCGCGAAAGCTTGGACTGTGGATTTTTCATGAGAACTCCTCCTATATCTTGAAATAACCTTGTAATAAACGGAAATCTACGCCCCAAAAGGGGGCAAATCAAGCCCTTCGCCCCACCTTCCGGGAGTCTGTTATCGAGTCGCCCCCGATGCCTTATCGAGAACTCTTCTCATGTCCGGCTACGCTGGGTGATCCTGTCATTTCGAAGGCCGCTTTCTCGACCTCGAAGAAGGCCTGTGCAAACGCCGCGACGTGCCGGTAGAACTTGGC
>JBKJZR010000109.1:0-19416 GCA_046715035.1 Burkholderiales bacterium
GCCGACAAAGTCGGCTCGTGGGTGCAAGTCATCATGGGCATCATCTTCGTGGTTTGCGTGCTTGCGTTCCGGCGCGGGATTGTCGGAGAAATCATGGCGCTGTCGAGGCGTTCGGATTCCGGCAAAGCGTAGCTGCCGCCCTCATACGGCGCGCCCGGTCCGGGCGAGTTCCGCACCCCCGCCTATTCCGGTACAATCCCCAGCTTTCCGTGGCACATCCTGCGAGGCATCATTCATGAAGACTCTGGTGGCAATCAAGCGCGTCGTCGACCCCAACATCAAGGTCCGCGTCAAGGCCGACGGCACGGGAGTGGAAACGGCCAACCTCAAGATGGCGATGAATCCTTTCTGCGAGATCGCGGTCGAGCAGGCGATACGCATGAAGGAAGCGGGTCAGGTCACCGAAATCGTCGTGGTGTCGATCGGCATGCCGCAGTGCCAGGAAACGCTGCGCACGGCGCTGGCGATGGGCGCCGATCGCGCGATTCTCGTCGAAACCAGCGTGGAAGTACAGCCGCTGGCAGTCGCCAAGGTGCTCAAGGCGATCGTCGCAAAAGAGAACCCCGGTCTCGTGATCATGGGCAAGCAGGCGATCGACGATGACTGCAATCAGTCGGGCCAGATGCTCGCGGCGCTGCTCGGCTGGCCGCAGGCCACGTTCATCTCGAAACTCGAGCCGGCAGGCGACAAGGCTGAAGTGACCCGCGAGATCGACGGTGGGCTCGAAAGCCTGACGATCAAGCTGCCGGCGGTGGTGACCACCGATCTGCGCCTGAACGAACCGCGTTACGTGACATTGCCGAACATCATGAAGGCGAAGAAAAAGCCGCTCGAAGTCATCAAGGCCGAAGCGCTCGGCGTGGACGTCGCGCCGCGGCTGAAAACGGTCAAGGTGCAGGAGCCGCCGAAGCGCGGCGCGGGCGTGAAAGTCGCGGACGTCACGGAACTGATCAATAAGCTCAAGAATGAAGCGAAGGTGATTTAAATGTCAATTCTCGTTATCGCTGAACATGACAACAAGCACCTCAAGCCCGGCGTCACCAACACGATCGCCGCCGCTGCCAAACTCGGCGGCGATGTCAACGTGCTTGTCGCGGGACATCAGTGCGGCGATGCGGCGGCGGCCGCTTCCACGGTCGCTGGGGTGGCCAAAGTGCTGGTGGCAGATGCCCCGCACTACGAAGTTGCGCTTGCGGAGAATCTGGCGGCACTCGTGGTGTCGATCGCCGCGGGTTACACCCATATACTCGCGCCGGCCACGGGCTACGGCAAGAATTTCATGCCACGCGTGGCTGCCCAGCTCGACGTCGCGCAGATTTCGGACATCAGCGGCATCGAATCGCCGGATACGTTCGTGCGTCCGATCTATGCTGGCAACGCGCTCGCGACAGTGCAGTCCAGCGATCGCATCAAGGTCATAACGGTGCGTATTACCGCGTTCGATGCTCCCACCGGCGAAGGTAATACGGCTCCCGTGGAGAACGTCGCGCCGGTCGCGGACAGCGGCCTGTCGACATTCAAATCGCACGAGCTTACCAAGTCGAGCCGCCCCGAGCTCAGCGCCGCGCGCATCATCGTATCCGGCGGTCGCGGCATGGGCAGCGGCGAGAATTTCAAGCTGCTCGAAGCGCTCGCGGACAAGCTCGGCGCAGCGGTGGGCGCTTCGCGCGCCGCCGTCGATTCTGGCTTTGTGCCGAACGACTATCAAGTCGGCCAGACCGGCAAGATCGTCGCTCCGGAGCTCTACGTGGCGGTCGGCATATCGGGCGCCATACAGCACCTCGCGGGGATGAAGGACAGCAAGGTGATCGTCGCGATCAATAAGGATGCGGAAGCGCCCATCTTCCAGGTTGCCGACTACTGGCTCGTTGAAGACCTGTTCAAGGCGGTACCGGAGCTCACGGCCAAGTTGTGAGCGGTGAGGAGTGAGGCGAAAGGGGTGAGGCGTCAAAAACACTGCTCTTCTGTTCGCGCGGGGTTTCCTCCTCACTTTTAACGCCTCACGCCTCACGGAGACTTTCATGTCCACCTACACCGCGCCGCTCAAAGACATGCAGTTCGTGATCAAGGAGCTGGTGGGGATCGAGGAGATTGCCGCCATGCCCGGGTGTGAAGAGGTGACCGCCGACGTCGTCGACGCAGTGCTGAGCGAGGCGGCAATTTTTGCCGCCGAGGTCCTCGATCCGCTGAACCGCGTCGGCGACCAGCAAGGCGCCAAACTCGTTGACGGCGAGGTGACTGCCCCGCCGGGGTTCAAAGAAGCCTACCAACAGTTCATCGCGGGCGGATGGAACGGACTTTCCGGTCCAACCGAATTCGGGGGCCAGGGGCTGCCCACCATCGTGGCGATGCCCGTGCAGGAGATGTGGCACAGCGCCAACATGGCGTTCTGCCTGTGTCCGATGCTGACCGCGGGCGTGCTCGAGGCATTGAAACTGCGCGGCACCCCCGACCAGCAGAGAATGTTTGGCCCCCAGCTTACCGCGGGCGGGTGGAGCGGCACCATGAACCTGACCGAGCCGCAGGCGGGTTCCGACCTTTCGGCGGTGCGCACGCGCGCAACGCCCGAAGGCGATCATTACCGCATCCACGGCACCAAGATTTTCATCACGTGGGGCGAGCACGACCTGACGGACAACATCATCCATCTGGTGCTGGCACGCACACCCGATGCACCCGAGGGAGTGAAAGGAATTTCGCTGTTTATCGTGCCGAAGATCCTGGTCGATCCTGATGGCAGTCTCGGCGCGCGCAACGAGGTGAAATGCGTCTCGATCGAGCACAAGCTCGGCATCAACGCGAGTCCGACCTGCGTGCTCGCCTACGGCGACAACCAGGGTGCGATCGGGCACCTCGTCGGGGCCGAGAACCGCGGCCTCGAAACCATGTTCATCATGATGAATCACGCCCGCCTGGCGGTCGGCATCGAGGGCGTGGGCATCGCCGAGCGTGCCTATCAACATGCGCGCGAGTATGCAAAGACGCGCGTGCAGGGTCGTGAGATCGGCCAGAAAAGCGGCGATCGCGTCACCATCATTCATCACCCCGACGTGAAACGCATGCTGCTCTCGATGAAAGCGCAGACCGAAGCGATGCGCGCGCTTGCCTATACTGCATCAGCCGCACTCGACAGATCGCGCCACCATGCGCACGCAGGTGAACGGCGCCGCAACCAGGCCCTCGTCGATTTTCTGATCCCCATCGTCAAGGGCTGGTGCACGGAGCAGGCGGTGGAGATAACCTCGACCGGAATGCAGATCCACGGCGGCATGGGTTTCGTCGAGGAAACCGGCGCAGCGCAATTCCTGCGTGATGCGCGAATCACGACCATTTACGAAGGTACCACCGGTATTCAGGCGGCCGATCTCGTGGGCCGCAAGGTCGCTTACGAAAAAGGCGAGACCGCGTTCGCCTTGATCGCCGAAATGCGCACGCTCGACGGGGAACTCGAAAGCAGCGCTAACAGCGACTTGCGTGCCTGCCGGAGGTCTCTCGAGCAAGCGGTCGCTGGCGCCGCTGCCGCAACCCAGTGGCTGCTCGAGACCTTCGGTAAAGACCCGAATGCGGTCGCCGCCGTGTCCGTGCCGTATCTCAAAATGTGGGGGACCGTCGCTGGCGGATGGCTGATGGCGCGTGCAGCGCTGATCGCTGACGCGAAACTCGATGCCGGCGGCGATGCGGATTTCTATCGCACCAAAATCGCCACTGCGCGTTTCTACGCGGAGCACATCCTGCCGCAGGCCCATGCCCTTTCTAGCGCGGTTACGAACGGCGCCGGCAGCGTGCTCGCACTCGCCGAAACGCAGTTCTGATTTTGCGCAAAAGTTACTTGTGTTCAGGAGCTTAAACGAAAGCCGCGGTTGTTGCCGCGGCTTCGGCCGTGTATGCTGAACGCATGCTCCGCAGTCGCTGAGGTGGGTGCGCTGCCGTCCGAAAAAAAGGTGTCAACGTGAATGCGCTGTTGATTGTCCTCGCCCTCCTCGCCGCACTCTGGATATTTGCTTATCACCGTTTTCCCGCCCTTACCTGGACCATAGGCATTGCAGCCGGCTTAGGCGCGCTGACGCTCGTCGGTGGGTTGCCGCGCCCCTTCTTGGTGGCGCTGTGGATCGCGTTCGCAGTCGGCGCGGCGTTGCTCAATCCGACGCCGCTGCGGCGCGTCGTACTCGGCGCGCCGTTGCTCGCTCTTTTCCGCAAAATCCTGCCGCAGGTATCGCAGACCGAGCAGGAAGCGCTCGATGCCGGCACGGTCTGGTGGGAAGGCGACCTGTTCAGTGGCAAGCCCGACTGGAACAAGCTGCTCGCTTTCCCCAAGCCCACGCTGACCGCCGAGGAGCAGGCATTTCTGCAGGGTCCGGTCGAGGAACTGTGTGTGATGCTGAACGACTGGCAGATCACGCACGAGGTCTACGATCTGCCGCCGCGGGGGTGGCAGTTCATCAAGGACCAGGGCTTCCTCGGGATGATCATTCCGAAGCACTACGGCGGCAAAGGTTATTCCGCGCTCGCGCACTCGGAAGTGGTGATGAAGCTGTTCACCCGCAGCGTTACGGCCGCGGTATCTGTGATGGTGCCGAATTCGCTGGGTCCGGCGGAACTGCTGCTGCACTACGGCACCGATGCTCAGAAGGACCACTACCTGCCGCGCCTCGCTAACGGCCTCGAGATGCCGTGCTTCGCGCTTACCAGCCCCGAAGCGGGCTCCGACGCCGGAGGTATTCCGGATTTCGGCATCGTGTGCCGCGGTGAGTGGGAGGGCAAGGCGAACGTGCTGGGCATTCGCCTGACCTGGGAAAAACGTTACATCACGCTGGGGCCGGTTGCGACATTGCTCGGACTCGCGTTTCGCCTTTACGATCCCGACCATATTCTCGGCAGCGTTGATGACATCGGCATCACGCTCGCGCTGATCCCGACCAAGACGCCGGGTGTGCACATCGGTCGGCGCCATCTGCCGTTGAACGCCGTTTTCATGATCGGCCCGAACTGGGGCAAGGACGTATTCATCCCCATCGACTGCATCATCGGCGGCGTCGATTACGTTGGCCAGGGCTGGAAGATGCTGATGAATTGCCTCGCCGCAGGACGCTCGATCTCGCTGCCGGCCAGCGGTGTGGGCATCGCCAAGCTGTGCGCACTGACCACCGGCGCCTACGGCCGCGTACGCAACCAGTTCAAGGTCGCGGTGGGGCGGTTAGAGGGCGTCGAGGAGGCAATTGCACGCATTGGTGGCAACACCTACATCATGGACGCCACGCGCGTGATGACCGCCGGAGCGATCGATCTCGGTGAAAAACCTTCGGTCGTGTCGGCAATCGTCAAGTACCATCTGACCGAGCGCGGCCGGCAGGTCATCAACGATGCGATGGACGTGCACGCCGGCAAGGGCATCTGCATGGGGCCCAGCAACTATCTCGCACGCCTCTACCAGAATTCGCCGATCGGTATCACGGTCGAAGGCGCCAACATCCTGACGCGCTCCCTGATCATTTTCGGACAGGGCGCCATCCGCGGACATCCGTACGTACTGAAGGAGATTGTGGCTACCCAGGAGCCGGATCAGGCGAAGGCGCTCGTCGATTTCGACGCCGCGTTCTTCGGTCATGTCTCGTTCGTGGTGTCGAATTTTGCGCGCGCGCTGTGGCTCGGGTTCGTGCGCGGCCATTTTGTCAGCGTGCCGGGCGATGCGCATGTGCGACGCTACTATCAACAACTGACGCGGCTTTCGAGCGGCTTCGCGTTGATGGCCGACGCCGCGATGTTCGTGCTCGGCGGCTCGCTCAAGCGCCGCGAACGGCTGTCGGCGCGACTGGGCGATATTCTCAGCCAGCTTTATCTCGCCTCCGCCGCACTTAAGCGCTATGCGGATCAAGGATGTCCGGCGGATGACCGCCCGCTGCTGGATTGGTCGATCCAGGACGCGCTGCACAAGGCGCAGGTAGCTTTCTATGGGCTGTTCGACAATCTGCCGAACAGGGCGGCGGCGTTCGTGCTGCGCAACGTGATCTTTCCGCACGGGAAAGAATTCGCAGCACCGCGCGACCAGCTCGGCCAGGCAGTGGTAAGAATACTGCTCGAACCCGGTGACGCGCGCGACCGCCTCACTGCCGGGGTCTTCGTGCCGCAAGACCCCGACGAGCCGCTCGCCGCGCTGGAAGCTGCTTTACACGCGGTGATTGCAGCGGAACCCGTAGAGGCGAAGCTGCGGGCGGCGGTGAAGGCGGGCGTAATCAGCGCTAAATTCGCCGACGAGCTCGCCGCGCAGGCGCTTGCCCGTGGCGTGATCTCGCACGCCGAAGCGGCGGCACTCGAGGCCGCAAAGACGCTGCGCCGCAAAGTGATCATGGTCGATGATTTCCCCAAGGATCTCGGCAAGTCAGAAATCTACCAGACCACGCAGCCCGTCACGTTCGAGGCCTTGCGCAGGACTGCATGAGCCCGACGGTGGGTATACATCTTTCGCTGGACAAAAATCGGACGCCCGTTTGGTGCCGCAGACGCTTTCGCATCGGCACTTGCGCTGTCGTTTATGGACTTTGGGCGTGAGCGAAACGCTGCTGTACGCGGCAACGGCGGGTGTTGCGACGATCACGCTCAACCGTCCGGCGGTCATGAACGCGCTCGACGCCGCGATGATCGTAAGGCTGCGCGAAGTCTGTGAGCTGGCACGCGACGACAAGTCGGTGCGCGCGATCGTGCTGCGCGGTAACGGCCCGGCTTTTCTGGCGGGCGGCGACGTCGCGCTATTCCACGCCAATCTGCCGCGCCTGGCGCAGATGATCGAGGAACTCGCGCGCGAGCTGAACTTTGCGGTGCTCGCATTGAGGCGTGCTGCCAAGCCGGTTGTCGCCAGCGTGCACGGCGCATGCGCGGGCGCGGGTATCAGTCTGCTGGCGGCGGCCGATTACGCGCTCGCCGCGGCAGACACGAAGTTCACCCTGGCCTACAGTCGGATCGCCACCAGCCCCGATGGCGGCAGCACCTATTTCCTGCCGCGCCTGATGGGGCATCGCAAGGCGCTCGAGCTGGCGCTATTGTCGGATGGCTTCGACGCCGGCGCTGCGCTGGGGATGGGCCTGGTGAATCGCGTAGTCGAGCCCGGTGCCCTGGCAGTTGAGACCGACACGATCGCGCAACGGCTGGCCAGCGGGCCCACGTACGCCTACGGTGAAACCAAAGCGCTTCTTAACGCATCCCTCGAGCGCTCGCTCGAGTCGCAGCTCGAGGCGGAAGTTCAGGCGTTTGCACGTTGCGCCCGCACGGCTGACCTTGCCGAGGGCGTGACGGCTTTCGTCGAAAAGCGCCGCCCGCGCTTCACAGGCGAGTGAGCGCATGCGGTCTGCGTTACTGCTCCCGATGCCATTCGACGCGGCACTCCGTGGTATCCGTCATAGCCAACCTCATGCGAAGCGCGTAGCGGCCCGACCTGCGGCCCGACGTCGACGCTTCACTCTCAACCAGTGATTTCACATATGTCACTTGCAGGCAAGACTGTTTTTATCACCGGAGCGAGCCGCGGAATCGGGCGCGAGATTGCACTGCGTTGCGCGCGTGACGGTGCCAACATCGTCGTGGCTGCCAAGACCGTGGAACCCCATCCAAGGCTAGCCGGCACCATCCACAGCGTCGCGCGCGAAATAGAGGCAGAGGGAGGCCGCGCGCTTGCGCTGCAGGTCGACGTGCGCGAGGAGGCGACTATAAAGGCGGGGGTGGCAAAGTGCGTCGAGGTTTTCGGCGGCATCGACATCGTAGTAAACAACGCGAGTGCGATCATGCTGGCGGGGACTCTGCAGATCCCGATGAAACGCTTCGACCTCATGTTCGGCGTCAACGTGCGCGGCACTTTTGCCTGCTCGCAAGCCTGCCTGCCTCATCTGCTCAAAGCGCCCAATCCACATATTCTCAACCTGTCTCCGCCGCTGCACATGGAGGCCAGGTGGTTCAAGGATCACGCGGCCTACACCATGTCCAAGTACGGCATGAGCATGTGTACGCTCGGCATGTCCGCGGAATTCGCCGCCCATGGCGTCGCCGTGAACTCGCTGTGGCCGCGCACGACAATTGCCACTGCCGCCATCGAGGTCAATTTTCCCGAGGCGATCCTCAAGGCGAGCCGCAAGCCCGCCATCATGGCAGATGCGGCATACGTGATTTTCAATCGCGAGAGCCGCCAGCACACTGGCAAGTTTTATATCGATGAGGCAGTATTGCGTGACGAGGGCATCACGGATTTCGAGGGCTATGCGGTTACTCCTGGGGTGAACCTGTACACCGACCTGTTTCTCGAATGATTTCGCATAGACGGCGCGCGTACCGCATAAGATAAAATCGAGGGGGGCGAACATGGCCAATGCCGACGGTCCTATTCATGTCATCTCCGCCATGGAAGCAGTGACGCTCGACGGCCTGTTCCGCGAGCGCGCGCAGCGCACCCCCGAGTCTGTCGCATATCGCGACTACAACGCCCAGCACTCCAACTGGCGTGATTACACCTGGGCGCACATGCGCCATCAGGTGGCGCGCTGGCAGGCGGCGCTGGAACGCGATGGAATTAAGTCCGGCGACCGCGTCGCCGTGATGCTGCGCAATTCCCCCGAGTGGGTGATTTTCGACCAGGCGGCGCTGGGGCTCGGACTGGTCGTGGTTCCGCTGTACACACAGGACCGGCCGGACAACGTCGCCTATATCGTTAATGATGCCGGCTGCAAAGTGCTGTTGTTCGGCACTCGCGAGCAATGGCAGGAGTTCACGGATGTGCGCGCGCAGCTCGCGGGTCTTAGCCTCATCCTGATCGTCGAGCCGTCAAGCACGGCCGGCGACGACGCGCGCGTAAAGTCGATCCAGCAATGGCTGCCGGAGTCGGCCGGCGAGGCGCGCCACCTCGGGCGTGACCCGGGGGCGCTCGCGACCATCGTCTACACGTCGGGTACTACCGGAAGGCCGAAAGGCGTGATGCTCAGCCATCGGAACATTCTGACCAATGCCGAAGCGTGTCTGCAAGTGGTGCCCGTAAGGTCCGACGACACGCTGCTTTCGTTTCTGCCGCTCTCGCATACGTTCGAGCGCACCTGCGGCTACTACCTGACGATCATGTGCGGAGCTACGACCGCGTATGCGCGGTCGGTGCAGCAGCTCGCTGACGATCTGCAAACCATACGTCCGACGATGCTGATCTCTGTGCCGCGCATTTACGAGCGCGTATACGCCGCCATCAAGGCCAAACTCGACGAGGGTCCGCCCGCGCGCAAGAAGCTCTTTCAGCGCGCAGTCGATGTCGGCTGGGCGCGCTTCGAGCACGAACAGGGACGCGGCGGATGGCAGTTGTCTTTTCTGCTGTGGCCCGTGCTCAAGGCGCTGGTGGCGAGCAAGATCATGGCGAGACTGGGCGGGCGGCTGCGCGCTGCGTTCGCGGGCGGCGCAGCATTGTCGCCGGATATTTCCCGCGTGTTCATCGGGCTCGGCCTGCCGGTGATCCAGGGTTATGGTCTCACCGAAACCAGCCCCGTGGCCTGTGCCAACCGCCTGAGTGACAATCTGCCGGCGAGCGTGGGCAAGCCGATTCCCGGCGTGGAGGTCAAAATCGGCGACAAGGGCGCGCTGCTGATCAGGGGCCCGAACATCATGCTCGGTTACTGGAACAACGAGGAGGCTACGCGCGCCATGATAGACGCCGAAGGCTGGCTCAACTCCGGAGATACGGCGCGGTTCGACGAGCAGGGGCACGTATTCATCACCGGACGGCTGAAGGAAATCATCGTCATGTCCAACGGCGAAAAAATCCCGCCGGTCGACATCGAAGTCGCGATCGCACGCGATTCCCTGTTCGAACAGGTGATGCTGATCGGCGAAGGCAAGCCGTATCTGAGCGCGATGACGGTATTGAGTCAGGAGCAGTGGCGCAAGCTCGCCGCCCAATGCGGCAAGCCGCCAGACGCGAGCTCGGTCGGCACACCGGAAGTCGAGAAGGCCCTGCTCGCACGCATCGCTGCGCAGATGAAGCAGTTCCCGGGCTACGCGCAGGTGCGGCGCGTGAGCGCGACGCTCGAGCCGTGGACGGTCGAGAACGGGCTCCTCACTCCGACGATGAAGCTGCGCCGCAACCGCGTGATGGAGAAGTTTCAGGCAGAGTTAGACCAGATGTATTCAGGGCACTGAAAGACAATGCGGAATGCTGACTGATGAATGCTGAATGAAGGACAAGGTAGCTTGGCAATAGTTTTCATTCCGCATTCATCATTCCGCATTCATCATTTTGTTTTGAGGCGTGCCTAATGCCAGAAACCACTTCGTTGCCCGAATACCGCGAGCCCACCCTGCGCGTCGTGCCCATGCCGGCTGACTCGCATTCGAGCGGCGATATTTTCGGCGGCTGGGTGATGTCGCAGGTCGACATCGCCGGGAGTATTCCGGCGATCCGGCTCGCGCGCGGGCGGGTGGCGACCGTCGCGGTGAATTCGTTCGTGTTCAGGCAGCCCGTGATGGTCGGCGATGTGGTGAGTTTCTACGCCGAGGCGGTCAAAGTCGGCCGCACCTCCATCACCGTAAGCGTCGAGGTCTACGCGCAGCGCAATCCAGTGAAGGAAGAATGCGTGAAAGTCACCGAAGCGACATTGACATACGTTGCCGTCGACGATCGGCGGCGTGCGCGTGTTGTATCGGCGCAACAGTGACTGCGGTGTTTCCCGGCCATTCGTGGTAAAAATCATCAGGCGGAAAGTATGAATTCGAGAGCCGCGGGAGTCATAGCGGCGCACATAGGAGGCGGTTCCATGAAACGATTGCACAATGTTCTGTCTCTCGCAGTGGTTGGCGCCTTTTGCGCGTACTCGGGCCAGTCAGTCGCTACCGGGTTTGCGATCGGTACCCAGAGCGGCAGCGGTACCGGCAATGCCTACGCCGGCGGTGCGGCGGCCGAGGATGCGAGCACGGTCTGGTACAACCCGGCGGGCATGACGCTGCTCCGGGGTGCGAGCGCGGCGGCCGGGGGCAGTCTCGTGAGGCCTTCGCTGAAGTTTCAGAACACCGCCTCGACCGGCGTCAACAACACCGGCAACTTCGGCGGCGACGGTGGCAGCCTTTCCCCCATTCCATTCAACTATTTTGTTGCGGAGATCAGCCCGAAGTGGCGATTCGGCATCGGGCTCAACGCGCCATTCGGTCAGAAGACCGATTACAACGCGGGTTGGGACGGTCAGTATCTCGCGCTGAAATCGGAGATCTATACGATCAACTTCAACCCCTCGGTTGCGTATCAGGTGAGCGATAAGTTTTCGATCGGTGCGGGCTTCAATTTGCAGTACATCAATGCCGATTTGTCGAACAACAATGCCGCGCTGGCGGGTGCTTCAAACATTACGGCCAGCGATACGGACTACGGGTACAACGTGGGAGCGATGCTTAATCTGACGCCGAATACCCGCATCGGTGTGCACTACCGCTCGCAAATCTCGTATAACCTGAAAGGCGGCGTAAATTTCTTTGGCCCTGCCGCGCCGCTTCTGAACGGCAACATCACCGCGCGGCTTGCCGTGCCGGCGACCGCGTCCGTGAGTTTCTTCAGCGCGCTTACGCCGCAATGGGACGTGATGGCCGATGCCACCTGGACCGGGTGGAGCAAGATGCAGGCTGTTTCCATCGTGCGCACCAGCGGTGCACTGCTCAGCACGCTGTCGTTCAACTGGGACGACACGTGGCGCTTTTCGGCGGGCGCGAACTTCAAACCCAATCAGACGTGGAAATTCCGCGTGGGGGTCGCGTTCGACGAAACGCCAACGAACGATGCCTTGCGCACGCCGCGTCTGCCCGACGAGGATCGCAAGTGGCTTGCCTTCGGCGCGCAGTACGCGCTTTCCAGCACGACCAAACTCGATCTCGGCTACGCGCACGAATTTTTCAAGGATGCGGCGATCAACCAGGCGAATCCTCCCGGCACGCCGGCGGGCACCCTCGTCGGCAGGTTCAAGGGCAAAGCCGATATCGTCAGCCTCCAGCTCACGCATCAGTTCTGATCGCGCCGTGCCGGGCGCCGCGTGCACCCGGGTCCTTAGCGCCTCGCCGCTGGCGTGCGCGTGCTAGAATCGGCGCACCGCCGCGGGGAATCTATGCCATCGAATCAGCCATTTATCGTGCGCAAGGCCGCCATTCTCGGAGCGGGCGTGATGGGCGCGCAGATCGCCGCGCATTTCGTCAACGCAAACGTCGAAGCGCTGCTTTTCGAATTGCCCGCGAAGGACGGAGATCCCAACGCCAACGTCCTCAAAGCGATCGACAATCTCAGTAAGCTCGAGCCCAGCCCGCTTGCCACCCAATCGAAGGCCAACTACATCCGGCCGGCGAATTACGAGAGCGACCTCGAGTTGCTGCAGGAATGCGACCTCGTGGTCGAGGCGATATCGGAGCGTATCGACTGGAAAGCCGAGCTGTACAAAAAGGTTGCGCCGCACATCGGCGAACACGCGATTTTCGCTACCAACACTTCGGGCCTAAGCATCGGCACGCTGGCACAGTCGGTGCCCGAGGATCTGCGCCGGCGCTTTTGCGGCGTGCATTTCTTCAATCCGCCGCGCTACATGCACCTCGTGGAGGTGATCCCCGCCAGCAGCACCGACCCTGCAATCCTCGATGAGCTGGAAAAGTTCCTCGTAACGACACTGGGCAAAGGGGTCGTCCGCGCCAAGGACACGCCGAATTTCATCGCCAATCGCGTGGGCGTATTCTCGATGCTGGCGACGATGCATCACGCGCAAAAATTCGGCTTGGGCTTCGATGTCGTCGACGCGCTCACCGGGCCGCTGATCGGACGGCCGAAGAGTGCGACCTTCCGCACCGCCGACGTCGTCGGTCTCGATACCTTTGCCCATGTCGTGAAGACCATGGCTGATACCCTGGCGCATGACCCATGGCATCGTTATTACCAGTTGCCGGCATGGCTGACGGGGCTGGTCGAGCAGGGGGCGCTCGGCCAGAAGTCCAAGCGCGGGGTGTATCAAAAGATCGGCAAAGATATCCAGGTCCTCGATCCCGCTACGGGCAGCTACCGGCCGTCCGCCGGCAAAGCCGACGAGCAGATCGTCGAAATTCTCAAGAACAAGGATCCCGCCGAGAGGTTCGCACAACTGCACGGCTCGGGCCACCCGCAGGCGCAGTTCCTGTGGTCGATATTTCGCGATTCATTTCATTACTGCGCCGTGCATCTCGAGGAAATCGCGGACAACGCACGCGACCTCGACTTCGCGATCCGGTGGGGCTTCGGATGGGAGCAGGGCCCGTGCGAAATCTGGCAGGCGGCGGGCTGGAGCCAGGTCGCGCAATGGATCGCGGAGGACATCGGTTCCGGCAAGACGATGGCGGCGGCTGCGCTGCCGGCGTGGGTCACCGAGCCCGGGCGAACCGGCGTGCACGGCGCTGCGGGTTCGTACTCGCCCGCGAAAAAAACCGAGGTCCCGCGCTCGCATCTGCCGGTTTACCAGCGCCAGCTGTTTCCCGATCGCGTGCGCGGCGAGCCGATCGCTTACGGTCACACGATTTTTGAAACCGAGGGCGTGCGCTGCTGGCACACGGGCGACGACATTGCCATCGTCAGCTTCAAGAGCCGCATGCACGCGATCGGCGACGATGTGCTCGACGGTGTGCTGGCTGCGATCGATGAAGCCGAGCGCAACTATGCGGCGCTGGTGATCTGGCAGACCGAACCGCCGTTTTCGGTCGGCGCCAATCTCAAAAAGACGCCTGCCGGCAGCGGCAAATCCGCGCCGCCTTCGACGGCAGGCAGGCTGCTCAAGCAATTCCGCCGCGCTGCGCAATCGGCAGTCTTGCAGGCGGCACGCGCCCTGAATGTCGCCGACCAGCTCATGGCCGGCAAACTCGCAGAGGTCGAACAGCTCGTCGAGCAATTTCAATTCACCACGCAGCGGCTCAAGTATGCAGCGGTGCCTACGGTCGCCGCGGTCGACGGCCTCGCGCTGGGTGGCGGTTGTGAGTTCATCATGCATTGCGATCGGGCCGTGGCGACGCTCGAGAGCTATATCGGGTTGGTCGAAGTGGGGGTAGGCCTCTTGCCCGCGGGCGGCGGATGCAAGGAGTTCACGCTACGCGCAGCGCAGGAGGCCAGGGGCGGCGACGCGTTTGCGTTTTTGCGCAGATATTTCGAGGCGGTAGCGACGGCGCAGGTCGCGCGCAGCGCCGAGCACGCGCGCGAAATCGGGTATTTGCGCGCGACCGACCGTGTCATCATGCACCGCTTCGAGCTGCTCGCGATCGCCAAGACAGAGGCGCGCGCGCTGGCTCAAGCGGGCTATCGGCCACCGTTGCGGGCACGCGACATCCCGGTGCTGGGGCGATCCGCCGCGGCGACCATCAAAGTGCACATGACGAATATGCTCGAGGGCAAGTACATCTCCGAGCATGACTACCTGATCGGCAGTAAAATCGCCGAAGTGATGTGCGGCGGCGACGTCGAGGCCGGCAGCCTGGTCGACGAGCAATGGCTGCTGGACCTCGAACGCAGGCATTTCATGGAGCTGTTGGCGACCGAGAAAACGCAGGCGCGCATCGAGCAGATGCTCAAGACGGGTAAGCCGCTGCGAAACTAGGATCGAGGATCGAGGATTGGGAATCGAGAGAAAAACAGCGCACTACGCGTATTACTCGATCCTCAATCCTCGATCCTCCATCCTGCTTTTCGGAGAAATGCCATGAGCAAACAAGTGCAGGATGCCTACATCGTCGCCGCGACCCGCACTGCGGTAGGCAAGGCGCCGCGCGGCATGTTCAGGAACACCCGTCCCGATGACATGCTCGCACACGTGCTCAAGGCCGCGTTGGGACAATGTCCCGGGTTGGATCTGAAAGCGGTGGAAGACGTGATCGTGGGCTGCGCCATGCCGGAGGCCGAGCAGGGCATGAACGTGGCGCGCATCGGCCTGCTGCTGGCGGGTTTTCCGAACACGGTTTCGGGCATGACCATCAACCGGTTTTGCTCCTCGGGTGTGCAGGCGATTGCGCTTGCCGCAGATCGTATCCGCCTCGGCGAAGCCGAGGTGATGATTGCAGGCGGCACCGAAAGCATGAGCATGGTGCCGCTGGGTGGCCACAAGCCGTCGTTCAGCCCGTCGATATTCGAGAAGGACGAGAACGTCGCGATCGGTTACGGCATGGGCATCACCGCGGAAAAAGTGGCCCAGCAATGGCACATCACCCGCGAGCAGCAGGACATGTTCGCCGCCGAAAGCCACCGCCGCGCGCTGCGTGCGACCGACGGCGGTGAATTCAGCTCGGAAATCACACCCTACTCCATCACCCAGCGCATCCCGGACCTCGTGTCGCGACAGATAGCTTTGAAGCAGCGCACCGCGACCGTGGACGAAGGCCCGCGCCGCGATACTTCCCCCGAGGGCCTCGCGCGCCTGCGGCCCGCGTTCTCCGCCAAGGGCACGGTCACCGCCGGCAACAGCTCGCAGATGTCCGACGGCGCAGCCGCGGTGGTGCTGATGAGCGAAGCCGCAATGAAACGTTACGGTGTCTCACCGCTGGGAAGGTTCATGAGCTACGCGGTCGCGGGCGTGCCTCCGGAAATCATGGGCATAGGGCCGGTGAAGGCGGTGCCCAAGGCATTGCAGCAGGCAGGACTCAGGATCGAAGACATCGACTGGATCGAGCTCAACGAGGCGTTTGCAGCACAGGCGCTCGCAGTGATCAAGGATCTAGGTATCGATCACGCGAAAGTGAATCCTCTCGGCGGTGCGATAGCGCTGGGCCACCCGCTCGGCGCCACCGGCGCGGTGCGCGCGGCAACTCTCATGCATGGCATGCGCCGGCACCAGAAAAAATACGGGATGATAACCATGTGCATCGGCACGGGCATGGGAGCAGCCGGCGTTTTCGAGTCGCTCTAACGAGCCTTTCAAGCGGGCGGGATCTCAGAGATGGTGAAACAGTTGATCCGCGCGGTGCTCGTATCGGCCGTGCTGTGCGCGCCCGCAGCCTTGGCGGCCGAGATCGAAGGTGTGAAGCTCGCCGACAAGATCAAATTGCCCGGTGGACCCGAACTTGTACTGAACGGCGCCGGGGTGCGCCACAAATTTGCCTTCATGAAGGTCTACGTGGGCTCGCTGTACCTGACCCAGAAACGCAGCGATCGGGAGGCAGTGCTTGCCGACCCCGGCGCCAAGCGTTTGGGCATGCACATACTCGCCGATGAGGTGACGGCCCCTGAGCTGATCGCATCGATGAACAATGCGCTCGCGGCCAACCTGCTGCCGCATGAGCTGGCGCTGATGGAGAAACGCATCCGTGATCTGAACACCGTGATGAGTTCGATCAAGACGCTGGGCAAGGGCGGTGTGGTTTACCTCGATTACCTCCCAGGCACAGGCACCCGCATCCTGGTGAACGGCGAGGAAAAAATCACGATTCCAGGCGAGGATTTCTTTCGCGGCATGCTGCACATCTGGATTGGCACCAAGCCGGTCGACGGCGGGCTGCGCGATGCGATGCTCGGTGGCCGATCGGGCGGTTTCCGGCTGTTTTGACCGCCGTGCATTACATATTCGGATAGTTCGGCCCGCCGCCGCCCTCGGGCGTGACCCAGACGATGTTCTGCGTCGGGTCCTTGATGTCACACGTTTTGCAATGCACGCAATTCTGGGCGTTGATCTGCAAGCGCGGATTTGCGCCGTCGGCCTCGCGTATGATTTCGTAAACACCGGCAGGACAGTAACGCTGTTCGGGCGCGTCGTACAAGGCCAGATTGACGTCGATCGGTACGGACTCATCCTTGAGGCGGAGATGCGAAGGCTGGTCCTCGTTATGGTTGGTATTGGAGATGAATACCGACCCGAGCCGGTCGAAGCTGAGCACGCCGTCGGGTCTTGGATAGTCGATGCGCTTTGCTGAAGTCTTGCGCTGCAGTGTTTCGTGATCGGCATGGCCGTGATGCAGCGTCCAGGGCGCCCGCCCGCGCAGCAAAAGCTGATCGATGCCGACCATCAGCGAGCCGGAGTACAGCCCCTTGCTCATCCAGGGCTTGAAGTTACGCGCGCGATAGAGCTCGTCGTGGAGCCAGCTGCTGCGGAATGATTCCGGATAGGTCGTGAGCTCGTCGCCTGCACGCTGCGCGCGCAGCGCGTCGAAGGCCGACTGCGCGGCGAGCATGCCGGACTTGATGGCGCAGTGGCTGCCCTTGATGCGCGAGGCGTTGAGAAACCCCGCGTCGTCGCCGATCAGGCAGCCACCGGCGAAGACGAGCTTGGGCAGGGATTGCAGCCCGCCCGCGGCAATCGCGCGTGCACCGTAGGCGATGCGCTTGCCTCCTTCGATGAATGTGCGAATCGCCGGGTGCGTCTTGTAACGCTGAAATTCCTCGTAAGGGTTGAGGTAGGGGTTGGTATAGCCGAGACCGACGACGTAGCCGATGGCGATCTGGCTGTTTTCGAGGTGATAAAGAAAGGACCCGCCGTAGGTGTCCGAGCCGAGCGGCCATCCCGCGGTGTGTATCACCAGCCCGGTCTGGTGCTGCTCGGGGCGGATCTCCCACAGTTCTTTAAGGCCGATGCCATAAACCTGGGGATCGGCAGCTTCACGCAACTTGAACCGGTCCTGCAGCTGCCGGCCCAGATGGCCGCGGCAGCCCTCGGCAAAGAACGTGTACTTGGCGTGGAGTTCCATGCCAGGCTGATGCGCGCCCGTCGGCTTGCCATCCTTGCCTATGCCCATGTCGCCGGTGGCCACGCCCTTCACGCTGCCGTCGTCGTTGTACAGGACTTCAGCCGCGGCAAATCCCGGGAAGATCTCGACGCCGAGTCCTTCCGCCTGCTGGCCCAGCCAGCGGCACACGTTGCCGAGACTGATCACATAATTGCCGTGATTCTGAAAGCACTCGGGAAGCAGGAAATTGGGGACCTTGTACGCGGTTGTCGCTGTGAGAAAGAGAAAGCGGTCCTCGCTGACCGGCGCGTTGAGCGGCGCGTTCAATTCCTGCCAGTCGGGGAAGAGCTCCGCCAGCGCGCGCGGGTCCATGACGGCCCCCGACAGGATATGCGCGCCGACTTCGGAACCCTTTTCGACCACGCAGACGCTCACCTCGTGTGCGTGCTCGACCGAAAGCTGCTTCAGCCGGATGGCGGCGGCGAGGCCCGCGGGGCCCGCTCCGACCACGACCACGTCGTACTGCATCGACTCACGTTCAGGCACGCTCGCTCCGGCACTCGCTAAAGTGGCATAAACAGTGCGGTATTATACCTCCGTGCTTACCGGGCGATTTGCGCGAATGCGACGATGACCGAGCGCGACAAACGGCTGTGGACCGAAAAAATCAAGGTGCGCTGGGGCGACATGGACTCGCTTGGCCACGTCAACAACACCGAGTACTTCCGCTACATGGAGCAGGCGCGGGTCTCGTGGTTCGATGCGCATCGCATTCCGATGCTGGAAAACGGCTGCGGGCCGGTGATGGTGCGCGGCACATGCAACTTTCTCAGACCGATCACCTATCCAGCAACAGTCGAGGTCACGATGCGTCTCGCGCGGCTCGGCAACAAGAGCCTGACCGTGCAGCACGATCTGTTTCTCGAAGGCGATGCGCACACCAAGTACGCGGATGGGGAAGTCGTCGTCGTATGGATCGATCACGCCCGCGGCGTGTCGATCGCGATTCCCGAATCGATGCTCAGCCTCCTGCGGTGATCGTCTGGCTCCGGATATGCCGGGCGCACGCGATCCCGCTGCGCACCGCCGCTTCGATGGTTGCCGGATAGTCGCTCGCGGTGTAGTCGCCCGCGAGATAGAAGTTGCGCAGCGGGGTGACCTGGGGCGGACGCTGCACACCCGGCGTGCAGGCAAAGGTTGCGCGCTTTTCAGCGATTACGCGCTGCCACAGCGGCGCAGGCAGCGCTGGAAAATGGCTTTTCAGCTCCCGATGGACTTCCAGCCCGAGTGCCTCCAGCGTGAGGTCCTCGTGGTTTCCCGCCGCGCTGATGACCGCGCCGATGAGGCCGCGCTGACCACAGAGGACCTCGCGGTCGAATACCCAGTGCGTCAATTGTCCCGTAAAGCCGAGCATCGGCGCGGGCAGCACGACCGAGGCGCGATACTGAAGCCATACCGAATGGATCGGCTGATAGCGCAGGCGCGCGATGGTGTCAGCCAGCTCTGACAACGCCGTGATGCCGATCAGGAAGGCGCACACCTGATGGGCAGGGAGCGCGCAAATCACATGGCTGTACGTATCGCGCCGCGCGCCCGCGGTGACCGCGAATCCGCGTTCGAGAGGATCGATTGCCGTCACGCGCTGCCCGGTTGCTACCTCTCCGCCGTGGCGGCGCACATAGGCCGCTGCAGGTTCCGGGAACAGGGCGGATAGATCGGTACGCGCGAGCAACAAATCGCTCGCGTCGCGCGACGCGTCGAGGCTGTCGCGCA
>JBKJZR010000110.1:0-15131 GCA_046715035.1 Burkholderiales bacterium
GCGCAGTACGGCACGTACCTA
Source organism: Burkholderiales bacterium (assembly GCA_046715035.1). Lineage (GTDB taxonomy): Bacteria > Pseudomonadota > Gammaproteobacteria > Burkholderiales > SG8-41 > PALSA-1004. The sequence goes on from JBKJZR010000110.1 coordinate 22, forward strand.
AAATCCGAGATCGAGCGCTGGGGCAAAGTCATCAAGGCATCGGGCGTGAAGCTGGACTGAACCGGCAATGATTCCTTCCCTGGCGTTGACCGCGATCCCGTCGCAGGACGAGGTGCTGCGCGCCGACGTGCGCGCCTTCCTCGACGAGACAGTGGACGCGATCCCGCCGGACATCCGCGCGCGTTCCTGGATGGGATTCGACGCCGACTTCAGCCGCAAGCTGGCCGCACGCGGCTGGGTCGGCATCACCCTGCCGGTGCAATGGGGCGGCGGCGGCCGCAGTGCGTTCGCGCGCTTCGTACTCGTCGAGGAATTGCTCGCGCGCGGCGCGCCTGTCTCCGCGCACTGGATCACGGATCGCCAGAGCGGGCCGCTCATCCTCAAGTACGGCAGCGACGCACAGCGGCAGTTCTATCTGCCGCGCATTTGCCGCGCGGAAACGTTTTTCTGCATCGGCATGAGCGAGCCCGACACGGGCTCCGATCTCGCGAGCGTGCGCACTCGCGGCGAGCGCGTCGAAGGCGGATGGCGCATCAACGGCCGCAAGGTATGGACCACGAATGCACACAAGTCTCATTACATGATCGCACTGGTGCGCACCTCCGGCGCTCCACAGGACCGCAATCGCGGACTGTCGCAGGTCATCATCGATCTGGCTGCGCCGGGGGTCACGGTGCGGGCGATCCGCGATCTCACCGGCGATGCTCACTTCAACGAAATCGTGCTCGAGGACGTGCTAATACCGGAAGAGAATCTGCTCGGCCAGGAGGGCGGCGGCTGGCAGCAGGTGCTCGCCGAGCTTGCCTACGAGCGCAGCGGCCCCGAGCGGCTGCTCTCGAGCATGGTGCTGGTCGAGGAGTGGCTCGCGTATCTGCGCGCAAGGGGCGGAGCCGATGGAGAAGAAGCGAGCGCGCTCGGACGCATCGTCGCGCACCTGGCGGTGTTGCGCGCCATGTCCGTCGCGGTGACCGCGCAACTCGTGCGCGGCGAGGATCCGGTGCTGGCCGCCGCGGTGGTGAAAGACCTCGGCACCGAAGTCGAGCAGCACATTCCCGACGTGATCGGCCGGCTGGTGGCTGCCGACCTGGGAGCGACGCCGCCCATGACGCTGCTGAGAACGCTTGCCTACATCACGCAGATCGCGCCGACCTACTCGCTGCGCGGCGGCACTCGCGAGATCCTGCGCGGCATGATCGCGCGCGGGCTGGGGCTGCGCTGAGCGGGAGCTAGAAGCGGTCTCAAAAACCCGCATCAAGCCACAGATAAACACAAATGAACACAGACAGTTCAAAGTCAACGACGCCGTCATCGGGATACGTTATCCGCGTTTATCTGTGTTTATCTGCGGCTAAATCCCGTTCCTGATTTTTGAGATGGATTCTAGTATGAGGGAACAGCTTGCCGAGACCGTAGAGCATATCTTCGCTGATCTGTGTGCGCCGTCCGTCGTGCGCGCGGCGGAGGAGGGCGCATGGCCGGACAACCTGTGGCAGCAGATCGAGGACGCGGGACTGCTCCTCGCAATGAGCGCCGAGAGCGACGGCGGCGCGGCTCTGGGCTGGCGCGACGTATTGCCGATATTCATCGCGTGCGGACGCCACGCGGCGCCGGTGCCGCTGTGCGAGGGCATCGCCGCGGGCGCGCTGGCAGCCAGCGCGGGCGTCGTCTTGCCGGAAGGCATTTCGACATTGGCGATGTTCGAGGTCGCGAGCGAATCGAGCGGTGCAATGAACGTGCGCGCCCGCTCGGTACCGTATGCCCGCAAGGCGGCATGGGTAGTCGGTACGCTGGCAGCCTCCGCAAGCGCTCGAGACCCGGCGCAGTTGATCGTGATGAAGGCGGCTGGTGCGGTCGTTACGCCGGACGTGCGCCTCGCCGGCGAGGACCGCTGCGATCTCGAGTGGATCGGCGTGACGCCCGCACTTCGCGCAGCGCTTCCCGCGGGGACATCAGCGCTCGAGGCGGGCGCGGCGTTGAGGACCGCGCAGCTCGCCGGCGCAATTGCCCGCGTCAGGGACCTTGCGCTTCAATACGCATGCGACCGCAAACAATTCGGGAAGCCCATAGCCAAATTTCAGGCCATCCAGCAGCAGCTCGCTGTGCTCGGCGAGCAGGCGTGCGCGAGCGCCATGGCAGCCGAGCTTGCCTGCGATGCTGAAGGTCCTGCTCTGGACCGCATGCGCGTAGCCTGCGCCAAGGCGCGAGCGAGCGAAGCGGCCGTCTCCGTGGCGGCCATTGCCCACGCGGTGCACGGCGCCATCGGCGTCACCGCCGAGCACGACCTTCAGCTCTATACCCGTCGTCTCTGGGCGTGGCGCATGGACTTCGGTTCAGAAGCTTACTGGCACGGCGCGATCGGGCGTCATGTACTCGGTGACCACGATCGCTCGGCGTGGCAACAGGTCATCGATCTAGCGACCGCGCGCACGAAAGGCGAGTAGACGAATGGAAGATGTCTCCCAGATCCGTCGCGTGGGTGCGCTCATCCCGTGCACCAACGCGATGATCGAGATCGAATTCAACCGCGTCCTGCCGAAGCACTACCAACTGCATGTCGCAAGGTTGCGGATGGGGCCGATCAATGAGACGGGCTGGAAGATGCAGGATGCCGACATCGATTATCAGGCGCGCCTTCTGCGCACCGTCCAGGTCGAGTTCGTGATCCTCGCGCAGACGAACGTCAGTTTCTTTGCGCCTGGCTACGACGCCGCAGTCAAGCAGCGCATCCATGCCGCCTGCGGTGCCCCGGCGGCTACCGCGGGCGAGCTTACCGCGCAGGCGGTGAAATCGCTTGGAGCGCGCCGCATCGCGTTCATATCGCCGTACAGTGACGAGCTCAATGAGCTCGGCCGACGCTATTACAAGGCGGAGCATGACCTTGACGTCGTCGCCGTGGAAACCTATGGACAGCCCCCGACCGCCGATGCCGTCAATGCCATCAAGCCCGAAGTGGCGACCGCTGCGCTTGAGCGCGCGGACGGGTCAGAAGTCGACGCATTCATCGTAGCCGGGGGCGCGCTACCCACCCTGCACCTCATCGCGACGTGGGAACGGCGCTTCGGTAAGCCCGTCGTCACGACCAACCAGGTCACCATGTGGGCCATCTTCAACGCGCTCGGCGCAGGCGAAACGCTTCCCGGCCACGGGCGCCTGCTCGCCAAAGGGGAAAAGTGATGCGTCTCGTCCTGTGCGTTGCGGTCATGGCCTGCCTGCCTGTTGCCATGCCGGCCATGGCGCAGTCCCAGGCGTACCCGTCGAAGCCGGTGCGCATCCTCCTCGGCTACACCGCGGGGGGCACGGCCGACATCGTCGGCCGCGTGATCGGGGAGAAGCTTACGAGCGCGCTGGGACAGCCGGTTGTGCTCGAAAATCGGCCGGGAGCGAGCGGCAACATCGCCGCGCAGTTGGTGAGCAAGGCGGCTCCGGACGGTCACACGCTGCTGCTGGGCGCCACCGCGGAAATGGGAATCAACCGGCACGTCATGAAAGAAATGGGGTTCAATCCCGAGAGCGACTTCGCGCCGATCGCGCTCGGCTTTCATGTTCCTCTCGGGCTGCTGGTGCCCGCCAAATCGCCGCACGCATCGCTGAAAGACCTGATCGCCAGCGCCCGGCGTGCGCCGGGCAAACTGACCTTCGCCAATTCCGGAAACGGCACGCCGGGCCACCTCGCTGGCGAAATGCTGGCCCTGAAGGAAAAGGTGAACATGATCCAGGTGCCCTACAAGGGCGGCGCGCCTGCCATGGTCGACCTGATCGCCGGCCGCGTCGATGCGTACTTCCTCAGCATTCCCGGGGCGATGCCCCATGTGAAAAGCGGCAGCGTCAGGCTGCTCGCGGTAACGACGGCAAAGCGCAGCGGCGTCGCGCCCGATACGCCGAGCATCGCCGAGTTCGGCATCGCCGATTTCGATTTCAGCCTCTGGGGTGGTTTTTTTGCGCCTGCCGGCACTCCCGCTGAGACAGTCATTCGGCTCAACCGGGAGATCGTCCAGGCTCTGAGCCAGCCCGACCTGCGGGAAAGAATGGCGCGCGAAGGATCGGACGTGATCCGCACCACGCCCGAGGAATTCGGGCGTTTTGTCCAGGCCGAGAGCAGGAAGTACGCCGATATCGTGAAGCAGATCAATTACAAGCCGGAGTGAGTCACCGCGGCGCTAGAATCCACGCCTGAGCCAAGTTCATTTTGTTGAAGTGGGGCCGCGCGACAAAATCAGCCACACCAGTAGCGACCGCATGTTCGGCAAGGAGGAATCATGAAGCGCTTGTTCGCACTCTCAATGGTCGCGCTCGCGCTGAGCCTCGGTGCAAACGCGGTTGCACAGGAGAGCTTTCCGTCGAAGTCAGTTCGTCTTGTCGTGCCAGCCGCGCCAGGCGGCGGATTTGATCTGTTCGCGAGGATCATCGGCAAGCGCCTCTCCGAGCGCTGGGGACAGCAGGTCATCATAGATAATCGCGCGGGCGGGTCCGGCAACATCGCTGCCGCGAACGTGGTCAGTTCGAAGCCCGACGGCTATACGCTCTTCGTCTGGAACGATACGCTTCTGATCAACCCCAGCCTTCTCACCAGCGTGCCGTACGATCCGCAGCGCGATTTCACGCCCATATCGCTCTGTTTGTATGTACCGAATATTCTCGTTGCGCATCCATCGACGAAATTCAGGAGCTTCAAAGAGTTTTGGTCCCAGGCGCAAAAGAATGCAGGCAGTCTTAGTTATGGTTCGCCCGGCAATGGCAGTCCCGCTCATCTGGGAACAGAACTGATGAAACAGCTTGCGAAGATCGACATCCGCCATATTCCCTACAAAGGGGCGGGGCCTGCGATCACGGAAGTCTTGGGAGGACAAATACCGCTGGCCATGATCGCTGTTCCAGGCGCGATCGAATACGTGCGCTCGGCAAAGCTCTTGGCGCTCGCGGTCACTTCCGAGAAGCGCATTGAAGCGCTACCCCAAGTGCCGACGATGAGGGAAAGCGGGCTCAGCGACTACCGGATCGATACTTTCTTCGCGGTCCTGGGACCTGCGGGCATGCCACGAGAGCTTGTTGTGCGTATAGAGACCGATATTCGCGACGCGATAATGGATGATTCGATTTATCGGCAGCTCGTTGGGCAGGGGTTTCAGCCGGTCGGAGGAACTTCGGCTCAGCTTACCGAACTCATCAACCGCGATTTGCCGGTCTGGCGCGAGCTCGTCAGGAAATCGGGCGCCAGAGCCGAGTAGTACCTCGCCGCAGCAGTTCTAAAAGCCGGCCGGTCAAATCCAATGAGCATTGAAGCGGAACTTCCCTGTGAGGCCACCGATCCGGCATCACTGCAGCGTTACATTCGCACAGGACGCCGGCGACGGGGCGATGGATTTTCCTATGGGTGAGAAGGAGAAACGATGAAAGATTCCGTGACATGGATCATCCCTGTGGCAGCGCCGCCGGCAACGGCGGGACTCGCAGGCCATCATCCACTCGGCACGAGCGGGCTGCGCCTGGGAATTCTCGACAACGCCAAGGGTAATGCGGACCATCTGCTCGGCATGATCATCGACGGCGTGAGAGCGCAGCTTCCCGTGGTATCGGTCGTGTCACTGCGTAAACCGGGGCCCGCAAGCGGCGCGACGGCCGGGATCCTCGATCGGCTCGCCGCCGAGGCTGATTTCGTCGTCAGCGCGATGGCGGATTGAGGATCCTGCACGTCGTGGAGTGTCCACGACATGACCGAGCTGCGCAAACGCGGCCTCATCACCGCAGTGGTGTGCTCTACTGCGTTCGAGACGCTGGGGCGGACCCAGGCCCGCGTGCTGGGCGTGCCGGATCTGCCGCTGATCATGATTGCGCACCCACTGGGCGGCGTTTCCCTGGATGAAGTCCGAGCAAGGGCGCAGGTCGCCATACCCCAGATCGTCGAGTTGTTCCGGGGGCAATTGAAATGAGTGAGATGGCGAGGTTGCTCAAGACCCCGGGTGTCAGCATGGAGGGGATCGCCGACTGGGAGGCGGCCAACGAGCTGATCATGGCCAGCGGTTGGGGCGACGGGCTGCCGATCGTGCCGCCGGCTCTCGAGCGGGTCGAGAGCATGCTCGCGTATTGCGATCGGCCCTGGGATCAACCCGTGGCGGCGATTGCCCCGCGCAATGGCGCGGCGACGCCGCTGCGTATCGCGGCCAATGCCGTGATGGCGGGCTGCCTCCCGGAGTATTTTCCGGTGCTGCTCCTGGCCATCGAGGCGATGTGCGAGGAGCCCTTCAACCTCTACGGTATCCAGACGACGACACATCCGTGTGCGCCGCTGGTCATCATGAACGGGCCGGTGGCCAAGGAGCTCGACATCAACTCGGGGCACAACGCGTTTGGCCCGGGGCGAAGAAGCAACGCCTCCCTTGGTCGAGCAGTGCGGCTTTCGCTGCTCAACATCGGCGGAGCGATTCCGCAGGTGGGAGACATGGCAACGCTGGGTCACCCAGGGAAGTACTCCTACTGGGTGGCGGAAAACGAAGCGGCGAACCCGTGGGAGCCGCTGCACGTCGAGCGTGGCTTTTCCGCCGCGACCACGACAGTCACGGTGGTCGGCGCCGATGCCCCGCACAACATCAACGATCATGAGAGCATTACTGCTGTGGGCATACTCAAGATGATAGCGGGCGCGATGGCCAATACCGGGTCGAACAACGTCTACTACCACGGCGAGCCGCTGGTCGTGCTTGGGCCTGAGCACGCCGCCGCGATAGCGCAGGAAGGCTACTCGAAAGCCGATGTCAAGCGCTACATCTACGAGAATGCGCGTATGCCTTTGGACAGGTTTTCCGACGAGAACATCACGCGACGCATGCGTTTGAAGTTTCCGGAGCGCTTCGCCAGCGCCGGCCCGGACGCGCTGGTTCCGCTTTGCGCGCGTGCCGAAGATGTCATGATCATCGTGATGGGCGGCGCCGGAAAGCATTCGGCCCATATCCCCACGTTCGGCGCGACCCGTTCGGTGACGCGTGCCCTCAAGCGCTATGATGGCCGTCTCGCCACATCGGTACGGGAGTTCCGGCATGGGTGAGATGAACGCATCGGCGCGCGCCCGTGCAAGTAAGTTGCGCGGCGTATGCCACAAGATGCTGGTGCTGGTGTGCTTGTGCGGCTCGATCGCCGCCATTGCCCAGCCATACCCGTCCAGGCCGATCCGCATCATCCTGCCGTTCGCGGCAGGCGGCAATCTCGACATCGTCATCCGCATCGTTGCGCAGAGGATGAGCGAGGGCTTGGCCCAGCAGGTGATCGTGGATAACCGTGCCGGGGCGAGTGGACTCGTCGGTGTTCGCTTCGTGGCGAGTGCGCCGCCCGATGGCTATACCCTGTTGGCGATTTCCAACACGTTCGCGACCGCGCCGAGCGTGATCCCGAATGCGGGTTACGATCCCGTAAAGGACTTCGTCGGGGTCAGTCTCGTGGCGAGGATTCCGCAGCTTCTGGTGGTGAATCCTGCGTTGCCCGTCAAGTCGGTCAAGGAGCTCATCGCGCTTGCCAGGGCTCGGCCCCTCGAGCTCTCGTACGGTTCGAACGGTGCCGGCTCCACCTTGCATCTGGCCGCAGAGCTGTTCGCGCGCGATGCCGGGGTAAAGCTGCTGCATGTACCATACAAAGGCGCCGCGCCCGCACTGCTGGACCTGATCGGGGGGCAGATCGCCATCGTGTTCGACCAGATCAGTACCTCCATCCCCTACGTCAACGCCGGGAAGATACGGGCGCTCGGCGTGACCGCCAGCCGCCGCTCGCCGGTCTACCCGGATCTGCCCACGATCGCGGAGGCGGGCTTGCCCGGTTACGACGTGATTACGTGGAACGGTATCGGCGCGCTCGCGGGGACACCGCGCGAAGCAGTCGTGCGGCTGCATGCCGAGATCGCCAAGGCTGTGCAGGCGCCGGAAGTGCGGAGCCGATATCTGCAGCAGGGCATCGAGCTCTCTGCGAGCGCTTCGCCTGACGAATTTCGTGAGTTTCTGCGCAACGACGTGGCGAAGATGGCCAGAATCGCGGGGGAGGCCGGCATCAAGGCGGAGTAGCAGGTGCATCTCGGTAGCACGGTGTCCGGCCCCGACAGGTTTCCTGCCGGGGCCGGCGCCCAAATCACCATGTCCGGAGGAAGCATGCGATATGTTATTGCGGCGTTCGTGTCAGTGCTGTCCCTTGCCGTACCGTTCCCGGTTCACGCGCAGAGCTTTCCCAGCCGCGTCATTCGTCTCGTCATCATCGTTCCCCCTGCGAACGCTGCCGACATCATCGCCCGCCTGTTCGCGCCGCACATGGCCGAGCAGTTCAGGCAGAACATCGTGGTCGACAACCGGCCGGGCGCAGGCGGCATTATCGCCACCAACATCGTCAGGAACGCGCCCCCCGACGGACACACGCTTCTCGTCACATCCTCCGCGCATGCGATCAACGCTACGCTCTACTCGAAGCTGCCCTACGACCCGGTCAAGGACTTCAGTTTCGTCGGCATGTCCGGCTCCGCTGCCAATGTGCTCGTCGTCAATCCCCAGCTTGCGGTGAACAGCGTGAATGAACTGATCGTACTCGCGAAATCGAGACGCGACGAGATAAATTTCGGGTCCTCCGGCAGCGGGACGACGGTGCACTTGTCCGCCGTTCTGTTCAGTATGATGGCGGGTATCAAGGCGACCCACATCCCGTACAAAGGTGCCACCGAGGCCCTGAACGACCTCATCTCGGGGCAGCTGCAATTCATGACTGCGAGCATGTCCTCGGCGCTCCAGCTGGTGCGCAGCGGAAAGCTGCGCGCGCTCGCCGTCACCAGTGCCCAGCGCCATCCGGCGCTGCCCGATGCGCCTGCCATCGCCGAAACCATTCCCGGTTACGAAGCTATCGTCTGGTTCGGCGTGCTCGGTCCGGCGGGCGTGCCCAAACCGGTCGTGGACACGCTGAATCGCGCGCTGAACGAAGCCTTCCGCGCGCCGGAGGTCAGCACGAAGCTGGGCGCGGTCGGTGTGGACCTCGTGACGAGCACACCGGAGCAGTTCGCGGCCTATGTGCGCGCCGAGATTCCGAAGTGGGGTCAGGTCGTGAAGGTGTCCGGCGCGCGCGCCGACTGATTCGGTCGCGAGCGAGGTTGGCCACGGCGTTGGCGTCGCCCGCGAAAACTCGAAGCGTCTCAATAACGGAGGAACGTGTGCAGTTGGAACTGTCGGAAGAGCAGCGGATGATCAGCGAGCTGGTCGCGAAGTTTGTCGACAATGAGTTGATGCCGCTGGAGCCCGCGGTGCTGCAGCGGGAAATCCGCGGTGAGCAGCTCGCGCTAACCGAGGCCGAAGAAGCGCCGCTGCTGAAAAAATGCAAGGAGCTGGGTCTCTGGGGCCTCGATGCACCACTCGAGCTTGGCGGCATGAATTTGCCGGCTGCGACCTGGGTCGGCGTCAACGAGGAGCTCGGCCGGACCGTGACGCCGTTCGCGTTTCCGCCCGATTCGCCCAATATGCACATGCTGCTGGCGACCGCGGATGAGCACCAGCGTCGCAAGTATCTCGAGCCGTACGCGAGGGACGAATTCAAGTCCGCGATCGCAATCTCCGAGCCGGGTGCTGGCGGCGATCCAGCCGGAATGACGACGCGCGCAGAAAAGATCGGCGACCAGTGGGTGCTGAACGGCCGCAAGATCTGGATCAGCCGCGTCGCAGCAGCCGATTTCACGATCGTGATGGCGCGCATCGCGGGCACCAAGGGCCACGAAGGCATCACCGCGTTTATCGTCGACAGGGGCACGCCCGGTTTCGAGGTGCTGCGCGAAATTCCCATGCTCGCGGGCCATCGCACCTACGAGGTCGTATTCGAGGACTGCCGGATTCCCGAGAGCCAGCTCCTGGGCCGCATCGGCGAGGGCTTCGCACCCATGCAGCTGCGCCTCACTGTGCGGCGGCTGCAGATCGGCGCGTGGTGCATCGGCATGTCCCGCCGCGCGCTCGCGATGATGTGCGAGCACGCGAAGCAGCGCGTCACCTTTGGCGTCTCGCTTGCCGACCGCCAGGCAGTGCAGTGGTGGATCGCCGACGCGGCGACGAAGATTCATGCGTGCCGCCTGATGGTATTCGATGCAGCGAGCAAGCACGATCAGAACCGCGATGTGCGCACCGAAGCGTCGATGGTCAAGGTGTTCGCGACCGAGATGGCGACCGAGATCATCGACTGTGCGATGCAGACCTTCGGCGCGATGGGGGTCACCAAGGAGCTGCCTCTGCACCTGATGGCGCAGAGGGCGCGCGTGATGCGCGTTTTCGAGGGCCCGACGGAAGTGCATCGGATGCTGATCGCGCGTCGGCAACTGCGCCAGAAGGGATGAGTCAGTGATGGCGGCGAAGAGTGAACCGAAAATGAACCGCGAATCGCCATCGGGTCGCAACCTGCCGCTGGCCGGCATCGTTGTGGTGGACCTGGGGCAGGTTTATCAAGGGCCGTACGCCGCGTTCCTGATGGCGAAGGCCGGGGCCGACGTCATCAAGGTGGAGCCGGTGCACGGCGAGCCGTCGCGTACGCGCGCCAAGGTTGGGCGCGGCGCGTCGCTGTCGATGGCGATGCTCAATACGAACAAGCGCGGCGTCACGCTCAACCTCAAAAGCGAGCGGGGATGCGAGCTGTTGAGAGCCATGGTCGAGCGGGCCGACGTGCTCGTCGAGAACTTCGCGCCGGGTGTCATGGATGGGCTAGGCGTCGGCTGGTCCGTGCTGCACGAGGTGAATCCGCGCCTGATCTACGCCTCGGCGACCGGTTTCGGCCTGTCAGGACCGGACCACGCGAACCTCGCGATGGATCTGACGATCCAGGCTTATGCGGGAATGATGAGCATCACCGGATTCCCGGACGGGCCCCCGGTACGTTCCGGTGCCACGGTTGCCGACTTCCTCGGTGGCATTCATCTCTACGGCGGCATCGTTACCGCGCTTTACGAACGGACCATCAGCGGCGAGGGCAGGCTGGTCGAGGTGGCGATGGAGGAAGCCGTCTACCACACGCTTACATCGAATCTGGGGATGCTCTACAACACGGGGGGCGCGATTCCGCCGCGCGTGGGCAACCGTCACGGCGGCCTCGCGCTGGCGCCGTACAACGTGTACCCGACGAACGACGGCCACGTCGCGATTCTCTGCCTGACCGAGGGACACTGGAAGAATCTGCTGGTCGCCATGGGCCGCACGGACCTCGAGACGGATCCGCGATTCACGACCAATCGCAAGCGCGTGGAGTTTCTGGCCGATACGGATGCAGTCGTGCAGGGCTGGACCGAGCAGCATTCGCGGCAGGAGCTCTTCGAGCTTACGCGCCGTCATCGCATACCGTCCGCGCCAGTGCGCGACCTTCGCGAAGTGATGAACGATCCGCACATGCACGCGCGCGGAATGCTCGAATGGGTCGACGATCCCGATCTCGGGCGGGTCGTCCTGCCATCCACCCCGATCCGTCTGCACGGCACCGAGCGCGTCAAGACGGTCTCGAGCCCGCTGCTCGGTCAGCACAACCACGAAGTGTACGAGAGCTGGCTCGGTCTCTCCCATGACGAGGTAGACGGCTTGCGTCGCGACGGCATCATTTGAACGAAGGAGGGAAGATCGACATCGCCGCCTCCTCATTTGGCCGCAGGTTCGATCGACGTCGCCAGCGCACAGCGGCAACAATGCCGGGGCGCTGAGGTGCTGAAACAAATCCGTGGAGGTGGTTGGATCTACTTGCGCGTGCGCAGTGCGCTCGCGCTCGCTGCCGCGATGGTACTGACGATCGGCAATGTGCCCGCTGACGCCGCCCAATCCGCGCGTGGCGACGGCTATCCACAGAGACCGATCAGGTATGTCGTCGGCGGATCGGTTGGCGGCGGCGCGGACAGTCTCGCGCGCGCGATCGGTCAAAAGCTGGGCGAACAGTGGAGCCAGCAGGTCATCGTCGATAACCGTCCCGGTGGCGGCGGTATCGCGGCGAGTGAAATCGTGGCGAAAAGCCCCCCGGACGGTCACACGCTCCTGATGGCGTTCACTTCACACGTGACCAACCCGAGCCTGTACCCGAAGCTCTCGTACGACGCGGTGAAGGATTTCGCACCCATCACCCTGATCGCGACGATTCCCAATATCCTTGTCGTGCACCCATCGCTCGCCGCCGATTCGGTACCTGCGCTTGTGGCGCTGGCAAAAACAAAAGAACTGTCATTCGCTTCGACCGGCAGCGGCGCATCGACACATCTGGCGGGCGTTCTTTTCGGATACATGAGCGGTACCAAGCTTCTGCACGTGCCTTACAAGGGCGCCGGCCCGGCTATTACCGGTGTGCTTATGGGAGAGACCAACATGATGTTCGCCACGATGGTTTCGATCCTGCCGCAGGTGAAGAGCGGCAGGTTGCGTGCGCTGGCAGTCACAGGCGCTCGCCGTTCGGCTGCTGCGCCGGAGCTGCCTACGATCAGCGAGTCTGGCATATCTGGTTACGAAGCCAACGCGTGGTTTGCCACTTTCGTTGCTGCCGCAACGCCTGCGGCGCTGGTGGCGCGGCTGAACGAGGCGATCGTTCGCATCGTCAACGCCCCCGACGTGCGCGACCGGCTCGCTGCACAGGGTGCCGAAGCATTGACGAGCACGCCGGACGAGCTCGGCCGCTACACGCGCACCGAAATGCAGCGCTGGCAGCGCGTGATCCGCGAGTCGGGTGCGCGCGCGGACTGAAACCGAAACGAGGTTTACTTGGGACGACTTCCATCGTCGTTCAATCAACCGTAATCTTCGCTTCCTGAATGATCTTAGCCCACTTCGCAACATCTGCTTTGACCAACGCTGCAAATTGAGCGGGTGTGCCGCCCATGGGCTCGGCGCCGATCGCTGCGAGTCTTTCTTTCACGTCGGGTAGCGCAAGAATGCGCACGACTTCGGCGTTCACTTTCACGACGATAGGAGCTGGAGTTCCAGCTGGAGCGAACAAGCCGAACCACGGGTTCATTTCGTATCCCGGCAATGCAGATTCTGCGATGGTCGGCACCTCGGGGAACGTTGCCGACCTCTTGCTACTGGTGATTCCAAGGGCGCGCAGCCTGCCCGCTTTCACGTAAGGAAGCGATGAAGTAATGCTGTCGAACATCATCGGGACTTGCCCGCCGATGACGTCGGTGACCGCCGGCGCGCTTCCTTTGTATGGGACGTGCACGATATCGACCTTCGCCATGCTCTTGAAAAGCTCGCCTGAGAGATGCAGCGTAGTTCCGGCGCCCGCCGAGGCATAGGACAGTGCGCCCGGCTTCTGGCGTGCCATTGCGATCAGCTCCTTCGTCGACTTGACGGGCAGAGAGGGATTCACTACGAGCAGATTGGGCACCGCAGCGATCAGCGCCACCGGCGCGAAATCCTTCACCGGATCGTATGGCAGCTTCTTGTACAGCCCCGCATTGATGGCGTGCGTACTGACCGCACCCGCGGTGAGCGTATAGCCGTCGGCTGGCGCCTTCGCCACAGTGTCCGTACCGATTGTGCCGCCTGCGCCTGGGCGGTTTTCGACGATGACAGACTGGCCCCACGCCTCGGTCATCTTCTGCGCCAAGGTGCGCGCCAGCGCGTCCACCGCCCCGCCCGGCGGAAACGCGACGACGATGCGCACTACTCTCGCGGGATAGGCCTGTCCTGAGCCTGTCGAAGCGGTCTGGGCCATGGCAGCGTTCCAGCAGCCGAACGCCGTGGCCAGTGGCAGCACGACTCGCACGAACTGTTTTTGCGTCATTTTCCGTCCTCATCATCGGTAAATACGGGTTTGCGCTTTTCCTCGAAAGCCTGCACCGCTTCCTCGTGATGGCGCGTGTGATGGGCAAGCGCCTGAAAGCCCGCCGCCATTTCGAGCATCGTCTCGAGTCCGATCTTCTGCCCTTCGCGGAGCAGGCGCTTCGTCATGCGCAAGGTCTGCCCCGGATTGGCCGCAATCCGCGCCGCGAGGTCATTCGCCTCATCGAGCAGCGCGCCGTGCGCAACGACGCGCGATACGAGCCCGCACGCGAGTGCCTCGTTGGCATCGAGCGAGTCACCCGTGAAGCACATTTCCGCTGCGCGCGTCATTCCTACGAGCCGCGGCAGCAGCCACGCTGCGCCGAGCGCAGGCACGATGCCCACTTTCACGAAATTCGCTGCAAACGTCGCCTTTTCCGAGGCGATACGGATGTCGCATACGCAGGCCAAGTCGCAGCCACCGCCGATCGCAGGGCCGTTGACGGCCGCGATCGTCGGCGTTTCGAGCTCGTAGAGCGCGGTCGTGAGCCGCTGGACGCCCGCGCGAAGCTCCTGGCGGATTGCAGTGCCCTCCTTGCGATCCTTGAACTGGCTGCGAAACGCCTTGACGTTACCGCCCGAAGAAAATGCGGGGTCGGCCCCGGTGATGATCACCGCGCGTACTTTCGCATCCCTCGAGATGCGGTCGGCGGCCGCAACAAACTCGTCGACTGCGGTGTTGGCGCTGAGCGCGTTACGCACGTCGGGACGGTTCATCGTCAGTGTTACGACCGCGCCCGCCATTCGATAGTTGAGGAAATTCTGCATCGCGTCTCCGGTCAACATCGATTCATCGTTGCTTGCGCTGGCGGACTTCCTCGCGGATCTCATCCGTATGCTCGCCGAGTCTCGGCGCGAGGCGCCGCACCGACGCTGGCGTGCGCGAAAACCGCACGGGACTGCGGATCGTCCGGATTTTACCCTCGGACGGATGCTCGTCCGTCTGGAACAGGCCGACCGCCTGCAGGTGCGCATCCGCGAGCAGGTCCTCTGGCGAGAAAATAGGTGCCATCGGCAGATCCGCATCCTTCAGAATCGCTATCCATTCGGCGGTCGTGCGCTGCGCTACGAGGTCAGCGAGGATCCCGTACACCTCGTTGATATTCTCGGCACGCGACTTCGCATCGCTGAAGCGCGGGTTCGCCGCATGCTCGGGTGTGCCCGCCGCCTCGAAGAAATTACGCCAGTGCGTGTTGGTGTACGGCAGCAGTCCGATATAGCCGTCCTTGGTGCGATAAGGCCGGCGATGCGGCGACAGCACGCGCTCGTAGCCCATGCCCTGTTGCGCAGGCTGAAAGGTCTCGCCGGCCAGATGTTCGACGAGATTGAACGCCG
>JBKJZR010000111.1:0-13606 GCA_046715035.1 Burkholderiales bacterium
GCTGGGCAGCCACAATCACATCGCCGCGGGCCTGCTGATAAAAGCGGTGGGCGGCAACGCGCGCGACCTGAAGGTCGTTGCATTCAAAGGCTCCGCCGATGCGATCACCAACCTGCTCGGCGGGCACGTCGACCTGGTGACGACCGCGGCGGGGAATGTCGCCGCGCATGTCGCCGCCGGCAAGCTGCGCGTCGTCGGCGTGGCCGCCAACCAGCGCTTCAGCGGTGCGCTGGCGGCGATCCCGACGTGGAAGGAGCAGGGGGTGGATCTCGTGTTTGGCGCGTGGCGGGCGATCCTCGCCCCGCCCGGTTTGACGCCCCAGCAGACGGCCTACTGGGAAGGCGCGCTGCGCAAAGCGACCGAGGCGCCGGAGTGGAAAGCCGATCTCGAGAAGAACTTCTGGGCCGACGATTTCGTGACGGGCGAAACCTTTCGCAAAGACCTCGATCGCGACTACGCGGCGATGAAGGCCGTGCTCGCCGACATCGGCCTGGCCAAATAGCCTTCTTCCGAGCAGGCGAACATGCGTGCGTCAGGGTGGATTGCGAAACTGAGCGCCTGCGCGGCCGCGTCGGGCGGCCTATTCCTGTCGCCGGTGGCGCCAGCGGCGGCTGCCGATGCCGCGGCGGGCCACTATCCGGAGCGCCCGATTCGTCTCATCGTCGCGCAGGCATCCGCCCGTAAAACCTGAGTCCCACACGAACTCAACGCAGCTTCACGAAGGAGAAACAGCGATGGCAAAAACAGCACGCACCGGGCCGCTTGCCCGCTTTACCGTGATCGACCTGACGCGCGCGCGTGCGGGTCCGACGGCCGCGCGCCAGCTCGGCGACTGGGGCGCGGACGTGATCAAAATCGAGGAGCCCGGCAACGAAGATGGCGACGGCAGCCCGTTCGACAAGCGCCACGGCCCGGACTTCCAGAATCTGCAGCGCAACCGGCGCAGCATCATCCTCGACCTCAAGACTCCCGAAGGCCTCGCGGTTTTGAAGCGGCTCGCGGACAAAGCCGACGTGCTGATCGAGAACTACCGCCCCCGGGTCAAGCGCCGTCTCGGCATCGATTACGAGACGCTGCGCAAGACCAATCCGCGGCTTGTATACGCCAGCATCAGCGGCTTCGGCGAGACCGGCCCCTACAGCGAACGGCCCGGGCTCGACCAGGTCGCGCAGGGCATGAGCGGATTGATGTCGATTACCGGGCTGCCGGGGCAGGGGCCGGTGCGAGCCGGCATCGCGATCGGCGACACGAGCGCGGGACTGCACTGCTCGTTCGGCATACTGATGGCGCTGCTCGAGCGCGAGCAGTCCGGGGTAGGCCAGTGGGTGCAGACTTCGCTCCTGCAGGCGCTGATCGCCGTGCTCGATTTCCAGGCGGCGCGATGGCTGGTCGCCAATGAGATACCCGAGCAGGCGGGCAACAATCACCCCACCGCGATACCGACAGGCGTGTTCAAGACCTCCGATGGGCACATCAATATCGCCGCATCGGGCAAGCTCTTCGAGCGGCTGTGCGCGGTGATCGAAGCGCCGAAACTTATGAAAAACGCAGACTACGCGAGCTCGAAGCTGCGCTCGAAAAATCGCGATGCGCTGCATGCGGCCATCGGCGCAAAGATCGCCGCGCGCACCTCGGCCGAGTGGATCGACGCGCTCAATGAGGCGGGGGTTCCATGCGGACCGATCTACCGCATGAACGAAGTCTTCGCCGATCCGCAGGTCCGCCATCTGGGTATCGCCCAGAGCGTCGAGCACTACGCGCTGGGCAGGATCGAGCTCGTGGGGCCGGGCGTCACGCTGTCCCGCACGCCCTCGCACATCCGCACGGCCGCTCCCGACCGTGGCGCGCAGACCGACGAAGTGCTGCGCGATTTCGGCTACAGCGATGTGGAAATCGCCCAACTGCGCGAACGAGGTGCGACGCCTGTCAGCGCGTGAGTCGGCGCGTCAGGCGAAATTCCCGGCGCATCAGTCAGCACGCCCGTAATTTGCGCTGCGGGCAGCATCGCAACAGCAAAGTGCGCTAACTGCAAACCGCTGCGGGGGACGGCGGCCTGGTGCGGCCGGGTCCGCGGCCGAACCGATCGGCATCGACATCCGCGCGGGCTTTGCGCCACCGGGTCCTTTTACACTCGGGCGCGCACATCGTTTGCAGCGCCCGTCCACGCCACAGCGGCGCCGGCCCTCCCTTCATAGCGCGTGATCAAGCGCCGATGGCGTCGCGATCGCGCGCAAATATTCACCAGGTTCGCGTGCGTAAACGCACTTACGGGCGCGGCCCCTTCCCTTAGCTTTAGCACTGTCGTCGGAGGCATCGACGCTGTGTCCGGAAGGAGCTGCCATGAGACCGTTACTGCGCTGGTGTGCCATCATCGCGATCGCCGTGGGTCTGGCGCCGGCCGGCGCGGACGCCGGCGAGTGGCCTGCTCGGCCGGTCAAGCTCCGTTACCACCCCCTTTACATCCTGGAAGCGGTTGCGCGTCAGATGAATGTCGTCCTGCGTCCGGAGGTCCCGCTGCCGGCGATCATGCTCGAGAGCGCCACGCCGCTCAGGCGCTTCCAGGACGCCATCGCACCGCAATGGCGTTTTCGTCCGCCCGTCTACGCCAATGCCTACGTGGCTGCGCGCAACGAGATCTATCTTATGGACGATGCGGCTTACTACACCCGTCTCAACCGCACGCTCGACGAATCACTCGCCCACGAATTCGCCCACTATATTCAGGTGCACTATTTCAACGCCAGGCTCGAGGACGATTCGCTCGAGCTCGACGCGATCGCCGTCCAGCAGAGGTTCACGGAAGGCCATCCGCCGTCGCTGCGCGCCGCTGCGGCCCACTGAGCTGGTCGCGCGTGACTGCCCGGCGCCTCGCGTGTGTCACGCGGCCGCGCACCCGCAGTCGCTGCCGCGGCGTGATGTGGCGCGGTGCCACAGCAGCGTCGGCGGCAGGCAGCATTTCGGCGGGCGCACCCGCTATGCTATTCCAACGAGAGAAGTTACCATCGGGCGAGCGCGTACCGTGAGCGCGCGCAAACGCATCGGGAGCAACATGTTCGATCTGACTGGGAAAGTGGCGGTCGTTACCGGCTCGACGAAAGGCATCGGCAAATCGATCGCCGAGGAGCTGGCGCGCGCCGGCGCGAAGATCGTGATATCGAGTCGCAAGCTCGATGCGGTCGAGGCCGTGACCAAGGAGATGGAGTCGCGCGGCTACGATGCTATCGGCATTCCGTGCAACGTCGGTTACAAGGACCAGTTGCGCAAACTCGTCGACGGGACCATCGCGAAGTGGGGCAGGATCGACGTTCTGGTATGCAACGCGGCTGCCAATCCCGCGTTCGGCCCGCTGATCAATGTCACCGACGATGCTTTCGAAAAGATCATGGGCACGAACGTGCGCAGCGTGTTCTGGCTCGCTAACATGGTGCTGCCGCAGATGGCGGAGCGCGAGGACGGTACGGTCATCATCGTGTCGAGCATCGCCGCCCTCAGGGGCAGCAACGTCAACGGCCTGTACGGCGTTTCGAAGGCGGCCGATGCGGGCCTCGCGCGCGCGCTCGCCGTCGAATGGGGACCCCACAACATCCGCGTCAACTGCATCGCGCCGGGGCTGATCAAGACCGATTTCGCGCGCGCCCTGTGGCAGGACGAAGCGCGGCGCACGCGGCGCGAAGCGATGACGCCGCTGCGCCGTCTCGGCGAGCCGAAGGACATCGGCGGCATCGCCGTATTTCTGGCCGCAGACGCGTCGCGTTTTGTCACCGGTCAGATGATCGTCGCCGACGGCGGCGTTTCAATCGGCTGGTAGGTGCGAAACCCGCCGGATGTCGGTTGCAGCCCTGCGCGTCAGTCGACCTTGATGCCCGCAGCCCGCACGACCTCGGACCACTTGCGGCTTTCCGACGCGATGTAAGCGGTGACGTCTTCGGGACTCCCTCCCATCAGCGTCACGCCCATGTCGGTGGCGCGCTTGCGGAAGGTCTGCTCGGCGAGAATCGCGTTGATTTGCTGGTTCAGCTTGGTGATGATCGGTTTCGGCGTGCCCGCGGGCGCCATGACGGTGTACCACGTTCCCGCCTCGAGCCCCGGCATGCCGGCCTCTTTCGTCGTCGGCACGTCCGGCAGCACACTCGAGCGGTCGGTCGCCAGTATCGCCAGCGCACGCAGATTGCCCACGTTAACCTGCTGCGCGATCGCCGGCAGCAGGTGAAATATGAGCTGCGTGCGGTTTGCCATCGTGTCCTGCGTAGCGATGCCGGGCGAGACGTATGGAATGTGGCGCATCCGCGTTGCCGTCATCTTCTGATACAGCTCGGCGGCGAGATGCATACTGCTGCCGTTGCCGGCCGAGGCGTAGTTGAGCTCGTCGGGGCGGCCCTTGACGTACTGCGTGAATTCCGCGAGCGAGCGCGCCGGCAGCGACGGATGCACGACCAGGACATTGGGCACGCTGGCGAACCTGATGATGGGATCGATGTCGTTGCGCGGATCGAATCCCAGCGAGCGGTAAACGTGCGGGTTGATGGTGAACGTCGTGCCTGAGGCGAACAGCAGTATGTAGCCGTCGGGCGTCGCCTTGGCTGCAATGGCGGTGCCGATGTTGCCGTTGCCGCCGCCGCGATTGTCGACGACGAACTGCTGGCCGAGAGATCTGCTGAGCGCGTCTGCGAGGAGGCGGCACGAGGGATCGCTGCTGCCCCCCGGTGGGAACGGGTTTATCATGCGCACCGGCCGCACGGGGTAGCTCTGCGCTGTGTCGGCCGCGTGAGCCGCCAGCGCACAGATAACGAAAGCGCAAGCAGCGAGCAGCCATTTCATGAGCGTTCTCCGGGGTACCGACGGGCAACCGGATTATGCACGATATCCGCAAGTGCCCGCTCCATGCGGGGCTAACGTCCTGCGCAGACCGTATACTTGCGGCTGCCGCCCGCATCAACATGATGGAAAAAGCATGGCACGAAGCAAACGCTCAGCGGTGAAGGTCTTGCTGCCGGTGACGATTCCGAAGGGCAACATCCGCTATGCGCCGGGGATGCGCGCGGGGCACTGGATCTTCGCGACCGGGCACAAGGGGACAGCGGATTACACGAGTGGCATGTCCGCCGACGTGGTGCGCAGCGCCGCGCCGCACTGGGACCAGCCCAAGCTGCGGCGCGAAGCCGAGCAAATTTTCAGGAACCTCGCCGCCGTGTTCAAGGCAGGCGGCGCTGATCTTCAGAACGTTGTCCGGGTGGACCAGCTATACACGTCCGGGCGCGCCGTCGAGTCTTATCACGACGCGCGGCGCGCGATGCTCAAGGATTACATTCCGCCGAGCACTTCGACGCTCGCGCGCGGGTTCCTGCTGCCGCAGCAGGAGATCGAAGTGCACATGATCGGCATCGTGCCACGCAGCGGATTGCGCCCACAGCATATACGGCCGCAGGATCACGCCGTCCATCCGAGCTCCGGCTACAGCCTGGCGTTGAGCGCAGGCGACTACGTTTTCATCGCCGGACGCATGGCGGACTCGTTTACTTTCGGGGAAGGCCTTGCGGCGGCGGCGCGCCTGCCGGACGGGCATTTGTGGAAAGGCTCGTCGATCAAGCTCGAGGCCGAATTCATCATCCGCGAGAAGATCGAGCCCGCGCTCAAAGCCGCCGGCTCGTCGTTGGCCAACGTCGTGAAATGCCAGGTCTACTTGCGCGATCCCGACGATTTCGCGCCCTTCAACGAAGTCTGGTCGAAATGCTTCCCGCGGGCCACGCCGGCGACAACGCTCATTCCCACTGCGACGCCGGGGTTTTTCCTGTCGGACGCGCGCGTCGAGATCAACACGATCGCGCTGCGCGATGCGGGCGCGACGCGCAAGACGGTCATCGACGGCGGCGTCTGTCCGGCGTTCGCAGGCTACAGCCAGGCGGTGCGCGCCGGGGATCTGCTGTTCATCTCGGGCCTGCTCGCGATCGATCGCAACGGTCTGACCGCGGATGCGCGCGTGGACGCGCGTCAACCCCACTTCGGGTCGAGCGTACAGGCGCAGATGCACGCTATA
Organism: Burkholderiales bacterium; assembly: GCA_046715035.1. Classification (GTDB taxonomy): domain Bacteria; phylum Pseudomonadota; class Gammaproteobacteria; order Burkholderiales; family SG8-41; genus PALSA-1004. The sequence continues at coordinate 6,035 of JBKJZR010000111.1, forward strand.
TTGCAGAACGCCGGTAGAATATGCCGAACAGCGGGTACTTCACTGGCCAACGTCGTGCGAATTCAGCAGTTTCATACCGATCTCGGGGATTTCTATCCCGCCTACCAGGTCTGGGAGCAGCATTTGCCCGGTCAGTATCTGCCGTGGTCTGCCGTCCATGTGCCTTTTCTCCCGGCTCCCGGCTGCACCGTGCAGCTCGACCTCTGGGTCTACGTGCCGTGATGGTGGGACTCGAGCCCGTGCCAGTGAACAACCCAGCCGCGATGCGCGCAAGTCACGGGTGCGCGGGCACGCGGCAACGACCGAACGCCGCATGAAATTTTTTCGCTTCCGCACCGAGCACCCGCCGGCGCCGCCGTCGAAACGGACGCGCATGGTCAAGTTCGTGCTGAAATTCGTGTTGGCCGGATTCTTCATTGTCCTCGGCCTCAGTCACTTTCTGCGGCTGGGATTCGATGCCGACGTCGTATTCACCGCCCTGCCGTGGCCCCTGGCGGCGCTCTACCTGAGCGGCGCCTTCGAAATATTGCTCGGCGGGCTGATCCTGTACCGCTCGATGCAGGAGATCGCGGCGTGGGGGATGGTCGTTTTGCTGGTAGCGATGCTTCCCGCGCACATCGCCATGGCGATCAACGCCGAGTGGTACGACCTCGGCAACACCGCGCTCTGGGGACGCCTGCCGTTACAGTTCGTGCTGATCGGCTGGGCGCTCTGGTACACGCGACCCAGTGGCGGTCGACAGCGCCAGCACTCGACCTCGCGGGCACGGACGGCCTCGGCGCTGCCAAGCGCAGCGCCTGCGCTTCCGGCTGCGTCGCCACCCGCAGCGGACACGCCTGCGCTCAGCGATCGCGCAGCGGTCAAAGCCGAGGCTCCCGCCGCGCCTGCCGAGTCCGAAGTGCGCACGGAGCCTGGACCGGGGCAGTCTCGGCCGAGAAAACGCGGCGGCAGGCGCAGAGGCAGAGGCAGAGGCGCGGGCGGCGGCAACAAAAACGTGAACCCGCCCGAACGCAGCTGAGGCTAGCGTCGCGCCTGCACGCAGAAATGCGTGCGCACTGCCGTATCACTGCGGCTCGTACTTCAGCCGCTTGACCTTGTCCATGTTGGTGCCTTCGATGCGGAGCAAACGCGTAGGGCCCGCGCGGCTCGGCGAATGCAGGTCGCCCTCGTTGTAGACGTGCGCCGTGCCCGGAACGAGCTTGTAAGTCGATTTGTGCCGGACTTTACCGGGCTTATCGGCGCTCGCCGGCTCGACCAGCTCCCAGTCCGACATTTGCGTTTCGCCTTGCACCTGACCGTAGATGGCCCACGATGGGCCGTGATCGTGGGGCGGGCTGTCCTTCGCGCCTTTATAGTTGTGCGCGAAGATGCAGAAGCCGAGCTCGGGGTCTTCGAAGAGGAGATGCCGGTCCGACGTGCCGTCGCTGAAGTTCGCGGCGATGAAATCCCGGTCGGTGAGCACGTCCTGCAGCATGGCGGCGACTTTTTTCCGGCCGGCGGGGCCGGGTTCGGCCTTGAGCGCGCTGCGGCACGATTGTGCAAACTGGGCGACGGTATGAGCCATGGATACCTCCTTTGTGGAAAAACAGATACTCGCGGCGGCCGCGAGAAAGCGCGCCATGCCGACAGCGTACTCAATCCCCCGTCGCGAGGGAAGCGGCGAGCGGCCCGACCGGGTGCAGCAGGGCACGCTTTGCGCACAGGGGCTCGCGATGTGGGATAGTTGGGCGCTAAGATGGCGCACCGGCCCGGCCGCATTTACTACAAACGTTCGGATACACGACAAAGGAAGTTAACATGTTATTCAAGCATATCGATTTACGCAGGGTTTTGTGCGCGGCGCTTGGCGCAGCCGCGTGCATCGCGGCACCTCCGACGGCGGCGCAGACCACGGCGCCCGGCGCGCAGGCTTATCCCAACAGGCCGATCAGAATCATCGTGCCGTTCCCGGCCGGTGGCACCACGGATATCATCGCGCGTCTCGTGGCGCAGCGCATGGGCGAATCGATGGGCCAGTCGGTGGTCGTCGACAATCGCGGCGGCGCGGGCGGCGCGATCGGCGCCGACTTGGTGGCAAAGGCCGCGCCCGATGGGTACACCATTCTCATGCACAACATTACGTTTCCGCTCTCCTCCGTCGCGCAAACGCTCGCCAAGGTTTCACCGTTCAACGTCGACACCGACTTCGCGGGAATCTCGATCGCGGTCTATGTGCCCTTCGTCCTTCTCGCGCATCCGAGCGTGCCGGCCAAGGATCTGCGCGAGCTGGGAGCACTGCTCCGCGGCAACAAGACCCTGCAATACAACTACGGCTCGACCGGGCCGGGCTCGGGCATGCACGTTATAGGCGAGACGTTCAAGCGCGACGCGAAGGTCGACATGACGCACGTGCCCTATAAAGGTGCTGCGCCGCTGAAGCAGGAGCTGCTGTCCGGGCGCATCCAGATCGGCGGTGATCAGTTGTCGTCGTCGCTTGCGGAAATACGCGCCGGCACGCTGCGTGCGCTTGCCACCAGCGCATCGAAGCGCATTGCCGCGCTGCCTGACGTGCCGACCGTGCGTGAGCTGGGCTTCCCGTCGCTCGAGTTCGAAGGCTGGAACGGACTCTTCGCGCCGGCGAAGACACCGAAGGAAATCATCGACCGGCTGCAGCGCGAAACGGCGGCCGCGGTGCGCCATCCCGACGTCGTCAAGCGCCTCACGGATATCGCCGCCGAACCCGTAGGGTCGTCATCCGCGGAACAGGAAGCGATTCTGCGCCGGCAAATGGATCAGTTCCGCCCCGTCATCCGCGAGATGCGCCTCGAGTAAAGGGACGGGACCAAGCCTTTTGCGGGCCTTATTTTCATCGATCGCATTATCGACGACCTCGAACACCATCGGCCGCGGTCCGTTCGATGCGAATGCCCGCAACATGATGCACCGCGTGCAGTTCAAGCGCGAAATACCCCGCTGATCCGGTCACCGGGGCTCGAGGCAGCGACAGGAATTCTCCGCAAGCGTTGCACGTGGATCGACCACGGAAGGAAAACAAATGAGCCGGGTGCTGTTGTACGCGGGATTGAGCTTAACGGCGCTCCTGGTTGCCGCGGGCGCCCCAGCGCAAACTCGCCAGGATCCTTCCTCGAGTTCGGCACAGAGCTATCCGAACCGGCCGATCCGCATCATTGTTGCGCAAGCACCGGGTTCCGGACCCGACATCATGGCGCGCACGATCGGGCAGAAGCTCACCGAATCGTGGGGCCAGCAGGTAATCGTGGAAAACCGCGCGGGCGCGAACGGCATTATCGGCATGGAAGCCGCCGCCAAGTCGAAGCCGGATGGCTACACGCTGGTGCTCGCGGTGCCGAGCGCGCTCACGATGAATCCTTACGTCTACAAGCAGCTTCCCTACGACACGTTCCGCGACTTCGCGCCGATCACCCAGGCCGCAACCAACACGTTCGGTCTCGTCATCAATCCTTCGCTGCCGGTCAAGTGGGTCAAGGAACTGGTCGCGCTGGGCAGGGCGCGCCCGAATGAGCTCGGCTACGGCTCGTTCGGCGTCGGCAATCAGACCCATCTTGCAGGCGAGCTTTTCGCCACTGAGACCAAAATCAAAATGGTCCACGTTCCCTACAAGGGGCAGACGCCCGCCCTGACGGACCTGATCAGCGGGCAAGTGGCTCTCATGTTCACGCCGATGCCCGGCGCGACACCGCATGTCGAGTCAGGCAAGCTTCGTCTGCTCGCGACTTGCGGCGAAACGCGCGACGCGATCTTCGCAAACGTGCCGACGATGCTCGAAGCGGGCTATCCGACGGTGATCATCACCGGCTGGTCGGGGCTGCTTGCGCCGACCGGTGTGCCGCGCGAAATTGTAAATCGCCTGCAAAGCGAGGTGCGCCGGCACCTGATGGAACCCGCTCTCAAGGACACGCTGACGCGACAGGGCGGGGAGCCCGTCGCGAGCACGCCCGAGCAATTCGCGGCGTTCATCAAGTCCGAAGCCGGGAAGTGGTCGCGCGTCATCAAACAGGCGGGGCTCGAGTTCACCCAGTGAGGAGTCACGATGCAGGTCGCCACGCCCACGGCACTCGCCGCTCGGACCGATTATCTCGACGCGCTGGCGAAGTTCGCTTGCGAGACTCAATTCTCGGATGTCCCCGCCAAGGTCATCGAGCACTGCAAGTTGATCCTCGCCGACACGCTCCCCGTGATCGGCGCCGGCATGCGGCAGCACGAGATGCAGGCGCTCACTGGCCGGCATCTGCCGAAGGCCGCGCCTGGCAAAGCCTGGGTCGTGGGCACGGGCCAACGCGCGAATCCGTTCGACGCGGCGATGCTCAATGCCATCGCCGGGGTGTGGCTCGAGCTCGACGAGGGGCATTTCTATACCAACGGCCATCCGGGCATCCACGTGATTCCCGCCGCGCTCGCCCACGCGCAGGAGCACGGACTCTCGGGGCGCGACCTGCTGCTCGCGATCGTGCTCGGGTACGAGGTCTGCGGCAGGATAGGCGGCGCTTACAAGATGAGGGTGATCGTGCAGACGCACGGTACGTTCGGCGTGATCGGATCGGCAGTCGCCGTGGGAAGACTGAGCGGACTGAGCCAAAGCGAAATGCGCGAAGCGATCAACATTGCGGCGTCGACCCCGCTGGGCGGCAATCGCCAGACGATGCTCGAAGGCGCGACGGTGCGCAACTACTACCCCGGGCACGCGAACTTCACCGGGCAGATGACGGTGCGGCTCGTGCAGTCCGGCTTCACGGGCCCGCGAGACGCGCCGAGCGTGACGTTCGGCCAGATCCTCGCCGATGACTTCAAGCCGGAGCAGGCCGCTGCGGACCTCGGCACCCGCTGGCTGCTTACCGAGAATTACATCAAGCTCTACCCGAGCGCGCGCTATGTTCACTGCGCGATCGACGCGCTGCTCGACGCGCTGGCCAAGGTTCCCGGCAGGAAACTTGCACCAGAATCGGTCGCGCGCGTCGAGGTGCATGGCTACCGCATGCTCGTGTTCTGCGGCGAGCAGCGGCCGAAAAGCATGTTCGGCACGCGTTTCTCGACGCCATTTTCGGTCGCCACGATTATCTGTCATGGCCGGTCCGACCTCGATGTTTTCGGCGAGGCGGCGTTCGCCGATTCCGCGGTGCTGGATCTTGCCTCGCGCGTGGAGATGATCGAAATACCGGAGATGAACACGAACTTTCCCAAGCAGATCCCCGCGCGCCTCAAGATCCTGCTCAGGGACGGCACTATCTATGAAGGCAAATGCGACGTGCCGAAAGGCGAGAGCGATAACCCGCACGCGCCGCAGGAGCTCGAGCGCAAGTTCTATCAGCTCGCCGCCCCAATCTGGGGCGAGGAGCTCGCGCGCACAATCCGCGAGAGCTCCATGGCGCTCGAAACGCTTCCGAGTCTCGACGCATTCGCCGGCGGCGCCAATCTGTAAGCGAGTCACGCAGTCTACCGGTTGACCCGTCCATGACGTTCGACATGAATTTGGTCCAGCGCGGCGCGCGGCTGCGCCGCAGCCCATTCTTCGCGGCCACTCAGCGCTGGGGCGCGCAAGCTTATACGGTTTACAACCACATGCTTTTCCCCATCCGTTTCGCGGATTTCGAGGACGAGTACTGGAGCCTTATTCACGACGTCACGCTGTGGGACGTGTCAGTCGAGCGGCAGGTCGAGATAACCGGTCCGGACGCATTAGCCTTTACCAACATGCTCACGCCCCGCGATCTCGCACGCTGCGCGGTCGGTCAGGGCAAGTATGTGGTGATCACGGCCGAAGATGGCGGCATCATCAACGATCCCGTGCTGCTGCGGCTCGGCGAGAATCACTTCTGGCTGGCCTTAGCTGACAGTGATGTCCTGCTATGGGCGCGCGGCGTCGCGCTCGATTCCGGCCTGCGCGTCACCCTACGCGAGCCTGACGTCTCGCCGCTGCAGGTGCAGGGTCCCAAGGCAAAGGAAGTCGTGCAAGCGCTTTTCGGCGACTCGATCCTGCAGCTGCAGTACTACCATTTCCTCGAAACCGCGCTCGACGGCATTCCGCTGGTCGTCACGCGCACGGGCTGGTCCGGCGAGATCGGGTTTGAGATCTATCTGCGCGATGGCAGCCGCGGCGACGAGCTCTGGGAGCGGATCATGGAAGCCGGACGGCCGCACAATATACGACCCACCGGACCGTCCGACATGCGCCGGATCGAAGCCGGAATACTGAACTGGGGCGCCGACATGACGCTCGAGGACAACGTCTACCAGGTGGGGCTCGCGCACCTTGTGGACGAAAACAAGCAAGCCGGCTACATCGGCCGCGACGCGCTGCAGCGGATCAAAGCCGAAGGCGTTACGCGTAAGCTTGTCGGCATTGAAATCGAAGGCGACCGCATCGAGATGAATGCGGTGCCGTGGCGCGTCAAGACCGGGCGCGCGGAAGTCGGCCGTGTCAGCTCGGCGGTCTGGTCACCGAGGCTGAAGAGAAATATCGGGTATGCGATGCTGCCGGTGGCGCAGGCCGCGCTGGGCACAAGATTGTCCGTGCAAATTCCCGACGCCGGCGAACGCCGGGCGACGGTAGTGCCCAAACCCTTCATCGATCCGCAGAAAACAGTGCCGAAAAATTGAACGCTCAGACCCGAATGGCGCTTACTTGGGTTGAGCGCGAGCTGCGCCCGCATTGTTGCCCCCATCCCCGCTGGCGCAAGGGAAGGAACCGTGGCTGAGAGCGCCGCACTTTGGCTCCCTCCCCTGCGCATGAACTGCGCGGGGAGGGGTGGGGTGGGGTGGGGGCAGGGGCTTAAGTAAGTGCCATTCCGCTCAGACCCCAATGGCGGCTTTGACACGGGCGGGCGTGAAAGGCAGATCCCGGAGTCTGACTCCGGTAGCATCGGCGATGGCGTTCGCAAGTGCGGCTGCGGTGGGACCCTGTGCTGCTTCGCCTGTTCCCAGGAAAGGCTGACCCGGGCGGCTGGTCACGTATACGTCGACGCTGTCGGGCAGCCCCTGAAAACGCAGGATCGGATACGTGCCCCAATCCGTGCTCGTGATCCGGGTGTTGTCGAAAGTCACCGCTTCATACAGCGACCAGCTCAATGACTGGATGATGCCGCCCTCGATCTGGTTGCGGATGCCATCCGGATTGACCGCTTCGCCGCTGTCGACTGCCGCGATAGCGCGCAGCACCCGCACGCGCCCGCTTTCGCGCTCGACCTCGACTTCGAAGGCCGTCGCTACGTAGGCGGCAATATTCTTGTAGCGGCCGAACGCGAAGCCGCGTCCACGGCCGGGCTGCCGCTGGTAGCGCGACCAGCCGAAACGCTCGGCGGCCGAGAGAATGATCTCGCGCGCGCGCGCGTCATCGAGATAACGCAGCCTGAAATCCACGGCATCCATGCGCGCGGCTCGCGCCAGTTCATCCATGAAGCTTTCGATCGCGAAGATGTTCATATACGCGCCGAGCGCCCGCAACGCGGAAACGCGCAGCGGCATCGTCGGAATGAAATGGTGGATGACGCGGGCATTCGGGAATTTGTAAAGCGGAATCGCGTTGCGGTCGCCGCCGCCCGCGGGCAGCGGCACCGG
>JBKJZR010000112.1:0-5905 GCA_046715035.1 Burkholderiales bacterium
CCCGTGTTCGAGCAAGTCGATTTCTCAGCCCTCGAGCTGCCGCCCGCCGCGCGTGAAGTGCAGCGGGAAGTCCGCGCGTTTCTGCGCGCCGAGGTGACGGCGCAAACGTTCAGGCCACACCTTGGCCATACGCAGTTCGATGCCGAATTCACGCGCAAGGTTGCGGCGCGCGGCTGGATCGGCATGACCTGGCCCAAACGCTACGGCGGCCGCGAGCGCTCGTATCTCGAACGCTTCGTCGTCACCGAGGAGATGCTCGCGGCGGCCGCCCCGTGCGCGGCGCACTGGTTCGGCGACCGCCAGACCGGCCCGAGCCTGCTGCGCTATGGCAGCGAAGCGCAGAAGCAGCGTTTTCTGCCGGCGATCGCGCGGGGGGAATGCTACTTCGCACTCGGCATGAGCGAGCCCGGTTCCGGGTCCGATCTCGCATCGGTACGAACACGCGCCGAACGCGTCGCGAACGGTTGGCGCGTCACCGGTCAAAAAGTATGGACGAGCTGGGCGCATAAGGCGCATGCGTTCTTCGTACTGTGCCGCACTTCGCCCGATACCGGCAACCGCCACGAAGGGCTGTCCCAACTGATCGTCGAGCTCGACGCACCCGGTGTGACGGTGCGCCCGATTCGCTTCATGAGCGGCCATCATCACTTCAACGAAGTGTTTCTGGACAACGTGTTCGTTGCCGACGAGATGGTCGTCGGCGCCATCGGCGAGGGCTGGAAACAGGTTACCTCCGAGCTCGCTCTCGAACGCAGCGGGCCCGAGCGCTTCATGACGACCTTTCCGCTCTTTACCGAGCTCGTGCGCAGGCTGGGTGCGACGCCCGACGCGCGCGCCGCCGACATGGTCGGCAAGCTCACGGCGCGGGTGTGGACGTTGCGCCGCATGTCGCTCGCGATCGCGATGACCCTCGATCCGGGCGCTGCGGCCGATGCCGGCGCGGACGCCGGCGGCAACTCCCCGGCCGCCCATGTCGATCTCGCGACCGAAGCGGCGCTCGTCAAGGACATGGGCACGTTCTACGAGCGCGAGATCATCGATGCCGCGCGCCTGCTGGTCGAAGTGGAGCCGACGGCCGAGGCCGGCGACACGTTCGAACGCTACCTTGCCGAAACCATCGTCTGCGCCCCGGTGGCGACGATACGCGGCGGCACCACGCAGGTGCTGCGCAACCTCATCGCCCGCAAGCTGCTCGGTCCGCTCAAATGAGCGATCGCGCAACCGAAAGCAGCGAAATACGCGCGATGCTCGTCGAGTCCGCGACGCGGCTGTTCGACGACCACGTAACGCCCAAAATGCTCGACGCCGCCAAGCAGGACGGCTGGTCGCCCGAGCTCTGGGAAGTCGTCTCGCAGGCACAACTGCCGCTGATCTCGATCGCTGAACAAGCCGGCGGCGCCGGCGGCACGCTTGCGGACGCCGCCGCGGTGCTGCGCGTCGCAGGCCGCTATGCCGCGCCGATACCGCTCGCCGAAACGGGCATGGCCGCCTGGCTCCTCGCGGGCTGCGGCCTGCCCGTCCCCAGCGGACCGCTGACCTGCGCATCGCTGGACGCCGACCCTGTCGCCGCGCGCAAGGACGGCACGCAATGGGTGCTGTCGGGCACGATGAAACGCGTGCCGTGGGCGCGCATCGCAGAGCGCATCGTGGTGCTGGCGAGCAGCTCGGAGGGCGCCGTGATCGCGTCCGTCGATCCCGCGCAGTGCCGCATCACCGCCGGGCGCAATCTCGCGAACGAGCCGCGCGACGAGGTGGTGCTCGACAATCTCACGGTCAGCGAAGCCGTGCCCGCCGGCCGCGATCATGCCGCGCTGCGCCTGCGCGGCGCGCTATCCCGTTCACTGCTGATGTCGGGTGCGCTGGAACGCACCCTCGAACTGGCCGTGCGTTATGCGACCGAGCGCACGCAGTTCGGCCGCAAGATCGGCCAGTTCCAGGCGATCCAGCAGGAGCTGGCGCGTTTTGCGGGCGAAGTCGCCGCTGCCGTTGCCGCTTCGCTGTCGGCGGCGGGCGCGCTCGAGCGCGACGAGGGCGCCACGCTGGCGGTCGCCTCCGCCAAAATCCGCACGGCGCAGGCCGCTCACGAAGGCGCGATGATCGCGCACCAGGTCCACGGTGCGATCGGCGTCACCGACGAGTACGCGCTGCACCACTCGACGCTGCGGCTGTGGTCGTGGCGCGAAGAGTACGGCAACGAGGCGGCGTGGGCGATCGAGCTGGGTCAGGCGATCGCGGCCGGCGGCGCCGATCGGCTATGGCCGACGCTGACGCAGGATTGACGCGCGTGCGCCGGCTCGTCTGCTGCACAAGCATCGCGTGCGCGCTGATTGTCCCCGCGGCCCAGGCGCAGCCCGAGTGGAAGCCGCAGAAAAACGTCGAGATCGTCGTCGGTTCGGCGCCCGGCGGCAGCAACGACAAGACCGCGCGCGCGCTCGAGCGCATCATCCAGGACAAGCGGCTGTTCGCGGGTTCCCTGACCGTGGTCAATAAGCCCGGTGGAGGCAGCAACATCGCCATGAACTACGTGAACCAGCATTCCGGCGATGGGCACTACGTGATGGTCGGCACGCCGGCGATATTGACCAATCACATCATCGGTTCGAGCCCGCTCAACTACACGGATTTCACGCCGATTGCATCGCTGTTCAACGACTATGTGGTGTTTGCGGTGAAGGCCGACGCGCCGTTCAAGAGCGGGCGCGAGCTTGCCGCGCGGCTCAAAAACGATCCCAAGTCGGTCAGCATCGGCTTCGCCACTACGGTCGGCAGCCATAACCATATCGCGGCCGGACTGCTCGCGAAGGCTGCCGGCGCGGATGTGCGCAGCCTCAAAGTGGTGGCGTTCAAGGGGTCGGCCGAAGCGATCACGGCGCTACTCGGTGGGCACATCGATCTGGTCACCACCGCCGCCGGCAACGTCGCCGAGCACGTGGCGGCCGGTAAGCTGCGCGTGGTCGGCATTGCCGCGAACCAGCGCCTGTCCGGCCCGTTCGCGTCGACGCCGACGTGGAAGGAGCAGGGCATCAACGTCGTGTTCGGCGGCTGGCGCAGCATCATCGGGCCCAAGGGCATGACGCCGGCGCAGATCGCGTTCTGGGAGAAAGTCCTGACGCAGGTGGTGGCCGCGCCGGAATGGAAAGCCGATCTGGAGCGCAATTACTGGTCGAACGATTTCGCGCTGGGCGAGCAGTTCAAGGCCGATCTCAAGCAGGATTACGCGAGCATGAAAACCGTCCTGACCGAGCTCGGGCTGGCGAAGTGATCTTAGGAGCCAGGACTAAGGACGCAGGACTGAGGATAAGAGGTGTGACGCCTCTCGCCTCTCGCCTAACACCAAACGCTTTCACGAAAGGAAATCCCCATGACCGCACCTGTAGTCGTGCTCGAACGCCCCGCCGACGGCGTGGCACTCGTTCGCATCAACCGTCCCGAGGCGCGCAACGCGCTCAACATGGAAGTGCGCAGGCTGCTTGCGCAGCACATGACCGAGCTGGGAGACGACGACTCGATCCGCTGCATCGTGCTCACCGGCAACGAGAAGTCTTTCGCAGCGGGCGCCGACATCAAGGAGATGGCGGGGGCGGGAACGATCGACATGATGCTGCGGGGGTCGCTCAAGCTGTGGCGCACGATCGCGGCGTGCCCGAAGCCGGTGATCGCGGCGGTCAACGGGTTCGCGCTCGGCGGGGGGTGCGAGCTCGCGATGACCTGCGACATCATCATCGCCGGCGAGTCCGCCCGCTTCGGTCAGCCGGAAGTCAAGATCGGCATCATTCCGGGCGGCGGCGGCACGCAGCGCCTGACGCGCGCGGTCGGCAAATACAAGGCGATGAAAATCTGCCTGACCGGCGATCTCTTCAATGCCAGGGAAGCCTCTGAAATGGGGCTCGTCAGCGAAGTCGTTGCAGACGGCGAAGTGGAGAAGCGCGCCATCGCGATGGCACAGCAGATCGCAGAGCTCGCCCCGCTCGCCGTGCAGCAGATCAAGGAAGTCGTGCTCGCCGGGCAGGACGCCTCACTCGAGGCCGCGCTCAGGCTCGAAGCCAAAGCCATCCTGTTGCTGTTCTCGTCACAGGATCAAAAAGAGGGGATGAATGCCTTCATCGAGAAACGCAAGCCGAAGTTTCAGGGGAAGTGAGCTTTGCATTCCTGCGTATTCCCGGTCGGCCTATCCGCTGGTTTGGCCCCTTGTCCAACCGCGTTGACCTTGCCCTGGTTTCACGTACATCAGATTGGTAGTACTTTTCTGATGAACGGAGGGCGATATGGGCAAGAAGCAGTCGGTGAACCGGCAATATACGGACGAATTCAAGGGGAAGGCCGGGATGGGGCACGTTACTACGCGTAGCGCCGTACTCTCCTTCCCCTTCAAGGAGAAGGCCGGGATGGGGCACGTTACCACGCGTAGCGCCGTACTCTCCTTCCCCTTCAAGGGGAAGGCCGGGATGGGGATGGGGATGGGGGCATTGAAACGCAAACATCAACCCATCCCCGCCCTGGCCCTCCCCTTGAAGGGGAGGGAATACCGCATCAGTCGCGAAGCACTCCATTAGCTTGTCGACGACTGCCAAGCAGCCCGAGCCGCGGCACGCGTTCGCTGTTGCGGCGCTGCTGATGGGCGCGGTAGCAATCGCTACCTCGCCGCTGTTCGTCAAAGTGAGTGAGACCGGTCCGGTCGCCACCGCATTCTGGCGTGTCTTCCTGGCCCTGCCCTTACTATGGGCGTGGTCGGCCCTCGACCAACGGCAGCGCCGCGGCGCAAGCGCTGGCATGAACCGGCGGATGCTGATCTGGGCAGGATTGTTCTTCGCCGGCGATCTCGCTTTCTGGCACTGGTCGATCATCCTCACGTCGGTTGCGAACGCGACGCTGCTCGCCAACCTCGCGCCGATCTTCGTCGCGCTCGCGGCGTGGGTGTTGCTGCGCAAGCGTCCGAACCGTCTGTTCCTGACTGGCCTGGCGACCGCAGTGGCCGGCATGATCGTGCTGATCGGTGGCGACTTCAAGCCGACGAGCAGGGAGCTGCTCGGCGACATCCTCGGCGTGGTGACCGCGATGTTTTACGCCGGCTACCAGTTGACGGTGACGCGGCTGCGCGAACGCGTCGCGACGTCAACGATCATGGCGTGGAGCGGGCTGATCACCGCGGCGGCGCTGCTGCCGATCGCGCTTTTGTCGGGCGAGCAGATGCTGCCGACGACGGACAGCGGGTGGCTGAAGCTATTCGGCCTCGCGCTGGTGTCGCAGGTCGCGGGCCAGAGCCTCATCGCCTATGCTATGGCGCACCTCCCCGCGACATTCTCGTCTGTAGGTCTGCTGTTGCAGCCGGTGATGGCAGCCTTGTTCGCATGGGTACTACTAGGCGAGTCGATGGGCTGGCTGCAGATCGCCGGCGGCGTTGCCGTGCTGATCGGCATATGGATTGCGCACCAGTCGGAGACGTCGCGCTGACGCATCGATTTCGTTTTTCATGGTTTCTTCGACGGCATCGTGGCGCTCATCGATCGCCGTGCGCACGGCGTCCCGAATCGGAAACGTTCTCGTTCGTCACGTTATCGACGATAACTGGACTCTCGAAATAGGTCACCGACGGTGGTGCCCCGTACTTCTCACGGATGTAGTTCCCCCACTCCTCGGTGTAGAGACCCTCAGCGTCTTTCTTCGATTTCCACAAGTAGACCCCGCCCGCCGTTCCGCCGTCCTCGGAGAGGAGGCAGTACTTGCGAATGAGCCCCGGTGTTTCACGGTACTTTTGCATGCATTCAGACAACACGCGCAGAGAGTCGAACGCCGAGCGCGCGAGCAACCTTTAGCACCGTGTCGAAGCGCGGCTTTGCGCCAGGAGCGAGCGCCTTGTACAGACTCTCCCGCCCGAGGCCAGCGTCTTTCGCCACCTGCGCCATGC
>JBKJZR010000113.1:0-5145 GCA_046715035.1 Burkholderiales bacterium
TCCGAGCGCCAGCATGCTGCGCGTGTGGAGAGGATCGATCACGCCATCGTCCCACAACCTCGCGCTCGCATAGTAAGCGCTGCCCTGACGTCCATACTGTTCAAGGATCGGCGCCTTGAAGTCGCGCTCATCCTCCGCGCTCCAGGTGCTGCCCGATTTTTCGAGGGCGTCGCGCCTGACCTGCGCCAGCACGCTGGCTGCCTGCTCGCCGCCCATCACCGAGATGCGGGCGTTCGGCCACATCCATACGAAACGCGGGTCGAAGGCGCGCCCGCACATGCCGTAGTTGCCTGCGCCGAAGCTGCCGCCGAAGATGACCGTGAACTTCGGCACGCGCGCGCACGCGACCGCAGTCACCATTTTGGCGCCATCCTTGGCGATGCCGCCGGCCTCGTACTTCTGGCCGACCATGAAGCCCGGGATATTCTGCAGGAACACGAGCGGAATGCCGCGCTGGCTGCACAGCTGGATGAAGTGCGTGGCTTTGAGTGCCGATTCCGAGAACAGAATGCCGTTGTTGGCGATGATGCCGGCCAGATGGCCGGCGATATGCGCGAAGCCGCACACCAGCGTTGCGCCGTAACGCGCCTTGAACTCGTCGAACTCTGAAGCGTCGACCAACCGGGCGATGATCTCTCTCGCGTCGATCTGCTGGCGCGGGTTGAGCGGAATCACCCCGTACAGTTCGGCAGGATCGTGCAGCGGAGCGCGCGTGTCCTGCAAGGTGGTGCCATGGACGGCCGCACGGTTCAGGTGTCCGACCGCGCGCCGCGCGAGCCGCAGCGCGTGCGCGTCGTCGGTGGCCAGATGATCGGCGACGCCGGAAACGCGCGTATGCACGTCGGCACCGCCCAGTTCTTCCGCGCTGACGATCTCTCCCGTGGCAGCTTTGACGAGCGGCGGACCGGCGAGAAAGATCGTTCCCTGGTTCCTGACGATGATGGTCTCGTCGGACATCGCCGGCACATAGGCACCGCCTGCCGTGCACGAGCCCATCACGACCGCGATCTGCGCGATGCCCAGCGCCGACATGTTGGCCTGGTTATAGAAAATGCGCCCGAAGTGATCGCGGTCGGGGAACACCTCGTCCTGGCTCGGCAGGTGCGCGCCGCCCGAATCGACGAGGTAGATGCACGGGAGGTGGTTGTGGAGCGCGACTTCCTGCGCGCGCAGGTGCTTTTTGACGGTGATGGGGAAGTAAGTCCCGCCCTTGACGGTCGCATCGTTGGCGATCACGACACAATCCTGGCCGCCAATGCGGCCGATACCGGTGACGATGCCGGCGGCCGGTACCTGGCCATCGTACATGTCCCATGCGGCGAGCGGCGACAGCTCGAGAAAAGGTGTCTGCGCATCGAGCAGCGCCGTTATACGGTCGCGCACGAGCAGCTTGCCGCGCGCAGTGTGCCGCAGGCGCGACGCTTCATCGCCGCCGGTCCTGACCAGCGCCAGTCTGCGCTCCAGGTCATCGACCTGTGCGCGCATCTGCGCCGCGGCGGATTTGAATTCCTCGCTGCTGGCCTTGAGCCTCGACTTGAGCTGGGGCATCGGTTTATCTCACCGGGTGAGCTGGCGGGCGGGCGCGCTTTCGCATGCCGGAACTCACTGCAGCGCGCCGAGCTCGCGCCGGTAGGCGTCGAGCGCTGGAGTTCCGAAACACGCGAAGATCACTTGCCCGAACTGTGGCTGCGCACGCAGCCATGCGGAGGTTTCGCGCACCGCGATCTTTACGGCATGATCGAGCGGATAGCCATAGACCCCGCAGCTGATCGCGGGAAAAGCGATGGACTCGAGACCGTGTTGGGCCGCGAGATCGAGGCTGGACCGATAGCACGAAGCCAGCAGTTCAGGCTCGCCGCGCCCGCCCCCGTTCCATACCGGCCCGACGGTGTGAATGACGTGCTTCGCGCGCAGGCCATGGCCACGGGTCATGCGCGCTTCTCCGGTCGCGCAGCCGCCCAACGCCCGGCATTCCGCCAGCAGGCCCGGGCCCGCGGCGCGGTGAATCGCGCCATCGACGCCACCTCCGCCCAGCAGTGTCGTGTTGGCGGCATTGACGATGGCATCGACCTGCAGCGTGACGATGTCCGCTGCGAGAGCGGTGATTCGGCGCGGCATGGGCTGCAGCTCAGAAGGGCCCGCGCGCGAGCCAGCGCTCGATCTGGTCGAAGCGGTCGACCCCCCAGAACGGCTCGTCGTCGATGATCACGTACGGCGAGCCGAAGACGCCGCGCTTGATCGCCGCGTCGGTTTCGCTCTTGAGCCGCTCTTTCACCGCCGGGTCGTTGATCGCTGCAAGCACCTCCTCGCGTTCGAGCCCGCGCTGAGCCGCGATATCGGCCGTCACTTCCGGGCTCGAAATATCACGGTCGTCGACGAAGTACGCTGCATAGAACGCCTTGGCGAGCTCCTTGGCTGCTGCGGGATCGCGGTCGTTAAGCCAGTAGAACGCGCGCGCGGGCGCCTGGCTCGAGATCGGAAACTTGGACGGGTGTCGGATTGCAATGCCATGAAAACGCGCGGAGCGCTCGATGTCGCGCTTGGAGTAAGGACCCTTGAGCGGCAGTGTCGGCAGCGGCTGTGCGCCGGTGACCTTGAATACGGCGCCGAGCAGGATCGGCTTCCAGTTCACTTCCCTGCCGTGCTGCTGCGCGATTGCATCGATTTTCATGGCGCCGAAATAGCCGTAGGGCGACGAATAGTCGAAGTAAAAATCTATGGGATTCGCCATTTCATTCCTCGTGTTGGAAGTCGTTCCAGGCGCCCGCGCTGCGGCGTCCGCCGGCCGCATGAATTAGAGCCGTTCGATCGCAAGCGCAGTCGCCTCGCCACCGCCGATGCACAGCGCTGCGACGCCGCGCCGCAACCCGTACTTTTCGAGCGCCGCGAGCAGCGTCACCACGATACGCGCGCCCGAAGCGCCGATCGGATGGCCGAGCGCGCACGCGCCGCCGTGAACGTTGACCTTGTCGTGGGGCAGCTCGAGATCGTGCAATGCGGCCATCGCGACGACCGCGAACGCCTCGTTGATCTCGTAGAGATCGACGTCGGCCGCGCTCCAGCCGGTTTTGGCGAGCAGTTTTTTGATGGCGCCGACCGGCGCCGTGGTGAACCAGTTCGGCTCGTGCGCATGGGTCGCGTGCGCGACGATGCGGGCAAGCGGGATGAGACCGCGCTGGCGCGCGTGCGCGAGCCGCGTCAGCACCAGCGCGGCGGCGCCGTCGGAGATCGAGCTCGAATTCGCCGGCGTCACCGTGCCGTCCTTCTTGAACGCCGGCCTGAGCTGGGGAATCCGGTCCAGATTGGCCTTGAGCGGCTGCTCGTCACGGTCGATGGCGATTGCGGACTTGCCCGCCTGCACCCGGACCGGCGTGATCTCGGCCGCGAACCAGCCATGGTTGATCGCATCCTGGGCGCGTTTGAGCGAGGTGATCGCGTAGCGGTCCTGCGCCTCCCGCGAAAACTGGTACTTCTCAGCGGTTTCCTCCGCAAACGCGCCCATCAGCCGGCCGCGGTCGTACGCGTCTTCGAGACCGTCGATGAACATGTGATCCTTCACTTCGGCGTGCCCGAGCCGCATGCCGCCGCGCGCTTTGGGCAGCAGATACGGCGCGTTGGTCATGCTTTCCATGCCGCCCGCGACCATCACGCTGTTGCCGCCGGCGAGCAGCAGGTCGTGAGCGAACATGGCGGCTTTCATTCCCGAGCCGCACATCTTGTTGACGGTGGTGCACCCGGTTCCCAGCGGCAATCCCGCGCCGAGGCTCGCCTGCCGCGCGGGAGCCTGGCCCTGGCCCGCGGACAGCACGTTGCCCATGATGACTTCGTCGACCTCGTCCGGAGGGATCGCCGCGCGCTCGACCGCCGCCCTGATGGCGGCGCTGCCGAGCTCGGCAGCGGAGACATTCCTGAAGTCGCCCTGAAAACCGCCCATCGCGGTGCGCGCGGCACCGGCTATCACGACCGGATCATTGTGCATGGTATTCCTGTTCAAGAACCAGCGCGCTGCGTGGCGGCGGGCAGGCTATCGTAGCAGAGCGGGGCAGGTTGCCAGAGCTCGCGCGCTTGCGCCGCGCGGGCACGCGCGAGCGTCAGCGTTGACGGCGCTCGCGTTTGTGCGCATCGCTCCCACTGGCGACGCCGACACGCTTACCGGGACGCATCGAACAGCTCGCGGCCGATCAGCATGCGGCGGATCTCGGAGGTGCCCGCGCCGATTTCGTACAGCTTGGCATCGCGCAGCAACCGGCCCGTCGGATAATCGTTGGTGTAGCCTACGCCGCCCAGGCACTGAATGGCTTCGAGCGCCATCCACGTGGCCTTCTCCGCGGCGTAAAGGATCGAGCCCGCGGCATCTTTGCGGGTAATGCGGCCGTCATCGCACGCCCTGCCGACTGCGTAGGCGTACGCCCTGCACGCATTCATCGTCACGTACATGTCGGCGAGCTTGCCCTGCATCAGCTGGAACTCGCCGATCGCCTGGCCGAACTGCCTGCGCTCGTGCACATACGGCAGCACCACATCCATGCACGCCTGCATGATGCCGACGGGTCCTCCCGCAAGGACTGCGCGCTCGTAGTCGAGCCCGCTCATCAGGACGCCGACGCCTTCCCCGACGCTGCCGAGCACGTTGTCCGCCGCCACTTCGCAATCCTCGAACACGAGCTCGCACGTGTTGGAGCCGCGCATGCCCAGCTTGTCCAGCTTTGGCGACGTCGAAAACCCGCGATAGCCTTTCTCGATGATGAAGGCGGTGATGCCACGCGCGCCCGCGTCCGGGTCGGTCTTGGCGTAGACGACGAGGGTGTCGGCGTCCGGACCGTTGGTGATCCACATCTTGGTGCCGTTGAGCAGGTAGCGGTCCCCCCGGCGGTCGGCGCGCAGCCGCATGCTGACTACGTCGGAGCCTGCTCCGGGCTCGCTCATCGCCAACGCGCCGACTTTCGCGCCGGAAACGAGGTCGGGCAGGTAGCGCAATTTCTGCGCGTCGCTGCCGTTACGCCGGATCTGGTTGACGCAAAGATTGGAATGAGCGCCGTACGACAGGCCCACCGAGGCGGAAGCGCGACTGATCTCCTCCATCGCGACGATGTGCGCAACATAACCCATGCCGGCGCCCCCATATTCAGGCTCGACGGTGATGCC
>JBKJZR010000114.1:0-16838 GCA_046715035.1 Burkholderiales bacterium
GCGCGAGCCGGCTGATGCGCAGCTTTTGATTGCGGAAAAATGTCAGGCGCAGGCCTGCGCTGTCGGTCGAGGCGATCAACAAATTGGTGTCGGTCAGCTTCAGCTTGTCGACGAGCCCCTGCGTGACCGTGGGCAGCAGGTAAATGCCCGCGATCGGCAGTCCTCTTTCGGTGACCGCCTCCATCCAGCCTGCGATCAGATCCGGATTCGTAAGCGCGCAGAACAGATATTGATCGTCGCGGCGTTTGCCCGGCTCGCGGCCCTGCAGGCGGGCACTGACATAAGGTGTGTTGCGGTAATGCTGCTTGAGCTTGCGGCTCACCATTTCGCGGCGGTCGCTGCCGAAGCTGTGCGGCAGCGATTCCACGCGATAGTCTTCCTCGACTGCATCCACCACCACCTGCACGGATAGGCGGCGCAGCCGCGAGAGGTAGTGTCTGAAGGCGTCGACCCCGTCGTCGCTGTACTCGAAATTCTCGCACCTCGCGAAGCGCCCGCCGCGCCACTGCGCCGCGCTGACCTGCCGCGCTGAGATCGAGAGGAGAAGCTTGTCGGCCATTGCTACGCCTAGAATTTCAATTTGCCCAAAATATCATACACCGGCCCCAGCACCGACCAAATGATGACGATCAGCATGCCGCCCAGCACCACGGTCAGCGCAGGCCCGAGCAGGGCAAGTCCCTTGTCGACCGCGTCCTTCACGTCGCGGTTATAGAAGTAGGTGACGTTCAGCAGCGCGGTATCGAGTGCCCCGGTCGTCTCGCCCATGCGCAGCATGCGTATCACCAGCGGCGGAAACATCCCCAGATTCTGGAACGTTTCGGTGAGGCTGTCTCCGGCATTGATCTGGGCCCCGGCCCGCATCAGTCCATCTGCGATCACGCGGTTGCCGACGATGTCTTCGGAGGTTTTGATCGCCTCCAGTATCGTGATGCCGGACTGGTACATCAACGCGAAGAAATTGCAAAAACGCGACAGTATGATTTTGTGCACGATGGGACCGACGACCGGCAGGCGAAGCTTCGCATAGTCCAGCCAGTAATGTGCCTTCTGGCTGCGCCGCACGACGACGGTGACCGCGATCACCAGCGCCACGGGCACGCCGAAGACCAACGGCCAGTAGTTGACGACAAAGTTGGATATGGCGATCAGCACCCGGGTCTGCAGCGGCAACGCGATGCCCATGGTTTTAAGGAGCTGAACGACCTGCGGCACCAGATACATCAGCATGAACAGCATAACCCCGAGCACGACCACCAGGACGAGGGCCGGATACAAGAGCAGCCGCTTGGTCTGCGCGGCAAGCTCGTCCTGCCACTTCAACGTGCGGCCGAGGTTCTCGAATACCTCGGTCAGGCGTCCGGCCTGTTCGCCGGCGCGCACGAGGCTGATAAAAACCTTGTCGAAAACCCTGGGGTGCTGCGCCATCGACTGCGACAGCATGCGGCCGCCTTCCATGTCCTCGATGAGCGTGGTGAGAACCTCGCGGAACCGCGGATTCTCGATGGACTCGCGCAGGTCGCGTATGCCGTCGAGCAGCGGAATTCCGGAGCGCGTGATCTGCTCCATGTCGAAACAGAACGTGAGCAGGTCGCGGCGCAGGATTCCGCCGGCTGCAAATCCCGCCGCGCTTTTCTCGATCTCACGAAACGTGATCAGATCGAGGCCCATGCGGCGCAGCCGCAGCTCGAGATCGACCTCGTTCACCGCGTCGAGCGCACCGCGCGCCGGGCGCCCGGTCTTGTCGACGGCTTTATACTGGAAGGCTGGCACGGTACTGGTTTTGAATGATGAATGATGAATGATGAATGATGAGTGGAAGGCGCGACTTCCTCGCCGAACCACTCGAGGTGAGTTCATTGCGCATTCCGCATTCCGCATTCCGCATTCAGATAAACCTTCCGGTCAGGTCTATGGCGCGCGAAACCTCTGCCAGGCTGGTGGTGCCGTCGATGACGCGCGCTATGCCTTCCTCGGCGAGCGGCCTGAAGTTCTTGCCGAGAGCGGCGGCACGCAACTCCTTGGCCGTCGCACGCCTCGCTACGAGCTCGTCCATGTCGCTGTCCATCACCAGCAGCTCCATGACCGAGCTGCGTCCCTTGTAGCCTTTGTTGTTGCATTTACTGCAGCCCACCGGGCGGTAGATGTGAGTCGCCTTTTCCGCGGACGTGCCGAGGATACGGCGCTCTTCCGGGGTGGGCACGAAGGGCTCCTTGCAATACGCGCAGAGCACACGCACAAGGCGCTGCGCGATGACGCCGATGATGTTGCCGGCCATGATGTCTGGCTGGATGCCGATATCGAGCAGGCGCGGGAAGGCACCGAGCGCCGAATTGGTGTGCAGGGTCGAGAACACCTGGTGCCCGGTCATCGCCGCGCGGAAGGCCATTTCCGCGGTATCACGATCGCGGATCTCGCCGACCAGGATGATGTCAGGGTCCTGGCGCATCATCGAGCGGATGCCGTCGGCGAAATCCATGCGCACGGCCTCGTTGACCGACGTCTGCCGCATCAGCGTCACCGGGTATTCGACCGGGTCCTCGAGCGTCATGATGTTGACGGTTTCGTCGTTGACCTGCGCGAGCAGCGAATACAGGGTCGTCGTCTTGCCGCTGCCGGTTGGACCGGTGACGATAAGAATGCCTTCGGGACGCGCGAGCATCAGGTTGAGCTTGCTCAGCGTGGGTTTGGCGAGACTCAGCTTGTCCAGGCTGATGATCGACTTCTCGCGGTCGAGGATGCGCAACACGATGTTTTCGCCGTGGATCGTCGGATGCGTCGAGACGCGAAAATCGATCGGCCGCCCGTTAAGCGTCAACGAGAGCCGGCCGTCCTGGGGCGCGCGCGTCTCGGCAATGTTCATGATGCTGATAACCTTGATGCGCACCGTGATGCCGGGGAGGTAGGTCTTGTGCAGGCTGCGCACGGTCTCCAGCACACCGTCGACCCGATAGCGAATGCGCAGGAATGCATACTCGGGCTCGAAATGGATATCGGAGGCGCCGCGCTTCACTGCGTCGACCAGCAGCGCGTTGACCAGCCGCACCATCGGCTGCGTGTACTCGTCGCCGCCTGCCTGCAGGCTGTTGTAATCGATCTCGCCGGTCTCGATCTCGAGCAGGATGCCGTCGACCGACAGTTCGTAGCCGTAGAACTGATCGATGTAGTCCTCGAGCTGAGCCTCGCCCGCGAGCTGGGTCTTGATCTCGACGTGGGGACCCAGGGCGGCGCGCAGCTGATCGAGCGCGACCACGTTGAACAATTCCGTGGTGGCGATGCTGAGCTGTCGTTCGTCGGCGTCGTAGGCGATCGGCAGCAGGCGATGCCGCCGGGCAAAATCCTGCGGTACGAGCTTCAGCGCTTCGGGGTCGGCGACCACCTGCGCGAGGTCGATCGATTCCTGCCCGACCGTGCGCGCCATGATGTCGCGGATCGCTGCCTCGGTGACGAACCCGAGTCGCACGAGCAGCCGGCCGATCGGTATGTTGTTCTGCTTCTGCTCGGCGAGCGCGATGCCGAGCTGATCGGGCGTCACCAGGCCCTGCTGGACCAGCAGTTCGCCCAGACGCAGCTTTTTGCGTTGCTCTGACATTACGTTAGCGCAGCTGGCATGGTTGGACCGAAAAGCAGAGTCTGCACTGGCAGCTCAGTAGGCGCCTCGCGCGCCGAAGTTGCGTCGTTGGGTAAGGTGCGCTTGCGCACCGATGGGATGGCGTCGCCCGGATGCAGGCATCTTTTCTGCCTGGTGCGCAAGCGCACCCTACTCCGATCGAACATTGCGCGACCGGGCGACAGTTCGGTCGCGCCCGTTACGCATCGGTCGTCGTCGCCGCCACGCGCACCGCCGGATACGCGCTATTCGACAGCTCTTTCGAGCTGGCCGATGCGCTCCAGCGCTGCGCCGGTGCTGAAATTGGCGCGGCCTTTGGCGGCGGCGAGCTGGCTTGCCCGACGATAGAAATTGAGCGCAAGCTTAGGCTGGCCGACGTGTTCCAGACCGACCGCCAGATTATAGGCATAGTCGGGATTGTCAGGCTGCAGATGGTGCGCCTGGAAGTAAGCCTGCTGCGCATCGGACCAGCGGTTCTGATCCACGTACACATTGCCCAGCGTGAAATACAGGTAAGCCGACGGGTCCCTCGCGATCAGCTGTTTGACGCGCGTTTCCGCGCCCAGCGGATCTGCGCGCCCCACCATGCCGATCAGTCCCGCCTGGGCGAGCGTATTGCGCGGATCTACCTGCAGCACCTGGAGGTAACGTCGGGCTGCCGCGTCGCCGTCGTCTTTTTGAGCGGCAACAGCCGCCGCGCCGAGCAGGGCGTCGATGTTGTTGGGTTCGCGCTGCAACACCTGGCCGTAGAGCCGGGCCGAAGCGTCGAGATTTCCGCTGTCGAGCGCCTGATACGCTTCGGAGAGCAGGGGATTCAACGTCGGTGGGGAGCCGCTGCGGCTTACTCTGATGTTCTCGCGTGCTGCTGGCGCTGGCGCGACGGCGGCTGGCACCGCGGGGTTGGGCGAGGCGGTGGCGATTGACGGCAACGGCGGAGCGGCGGCTGCGGGTGGCGCAGGCGCGGGTAAATTGAGCGTGCCGGTAATTACCGGCGCCGCCGTCGTGACATTCGGCGCCGCCGCGACGGACCGCTCTGCCGTCGCGCCCTGAGAAGGCAGCACCAGCGCGGTCGAGAGCGGCTGCTGCGCGGCGCTGGGCGCGCCGCCCTGCGTGGCCTGCTGAGGCGCAGTAGGCGGCGGCGCTATCTGCGCGGGCCGCGTCTGCTGGATAAAGATACCGGGATTGGTCATCTGCAAATAGACATACGTGCCGTAACCGAGCAGAAATAGCGACGCCAGCACGCCAAATACCATGATGGGATGTTCGCGCACGTACGCGCTGGCGCCGACGCCCGGTTGGCGCATGCCGGCGCGCAGTACAGTCGCTGCCTGCAACGGGTCCTGGTGCGCGACGCTCGGCGTATCGGCGGGGACACGCGACGTCCCGCGCGGGCCGCTGGCCGGTTCACGCGGCATTGCGCTCTCGCGTGCCGTCGCCGAGGACGTCAGCGGTTGGAGGGTGAGTTCGGCATCTGCCGGGCCTTCCGTCGTTAACACGGGACGTGCCTGCGCTGGCGCGCGCGTGGCGTCCGCGTCGGTTTCCTCGCGGTCTTTGGCGGCCTTTTCCAGCGCCTTCATGAGCAAGCTCATCGGGGCGGTCGGGCTTGCTCGTCGGGATAGGTCTTGGTCGGCGTTTCGGCCTGTTGGGGCAGGAAACGCTGGTAAAACTTCAGCTCGTCGCTGTCGAGGGTAGGGTTCGGAATGATCGTCGAGCGCAGGAATATGACCAGCTCTGACTTGGTGTAGTTGTCGTTGCGGAATCCGAAGGCTTCGCCCACTACGGGTATATTGCCGACGCCTGGCACCGCATTGCGGTCGCGGCGCACGTTGTCCTGCATCAGACCCCCGAGTATCGCTGTCTGCCCGCTGACGAGCTGCAACACGGATTCCATTTCACGAGTCTGGATCTCGGGAACCGGATTGGCTACGCATTTGACGCGGGCGGCATCGCACAAGCTGGGATTGGGGTCGTTCTTGAAATCGAGTATACGGGTAATGGTCGGACGCACCGACAGCGTTACCTGGCCATTTTCATTGATCTGCGGCGTAAGCGTCATCACGACTCCGACGGGGACCGTTTGCGCAGTCGAATTGAAGATCTGGGATATGGCGCCCTGGGTCGTCGCGCTGCTGGCCTCGATGGAAAAATACACGATGTTATCGACGACTTTCAAGAGCGCGGTCTGGTTGTTGATCGTCATCAGCTTGGGGCTGGACAGCACCCGGGTGTTGCCGAACTGATTGAGGAGCTTGACGGTGGCGCTGATGTTGCCGAGCGAGGAACGGGGATTCGAGTAACCAATCGCCAGGCTGCCCGCTTCGAACGCGGAGGGCACCCCGGCGATCAGCGACTGTGCGAAGGTGATGCCGCCGGATATCGCCAGCCGGCTCCAGTCGATGCCGGCCTGATAGGCATCCGACAACGTCACCTCGGCAATCGTTGCCTCGATCAGCACCTGGCGTTGCGACGACTGGGAAATACTGTCGAGATGCTGCTGAATCAGTGCGTGCTGCTTGTCGTTGGCGAGCACGCTGATGGTGCCTGCCGCGGGATTCGAAATGATGTCATCGCGCAGATCGCCCGGGAGTGGCGGCTGCTGGGCGGTGCCGCCGAAAGCCGTATTGAAGAGCTGCGTTGCCGCCGGACCCGCGCGTGCCACCGCTTCAGCCTGTTGCAACCGCTCTTCGCGTGCTGCGCGCACGGACTCCGCGCGTTGGGCGCGATCCTCCGCCGACTGGGTCTGGCTGCGCGTAGAGGCGAGGATGGCGCGGATGTTCTCGCGCAGCGCCTCCCAGAAATTGTTGTTGGATACGGTTTTTACGGTGGTGTTCGAAGCGTTGAGATTGGAGCTGCTCGCGGCAGCCCCGCCTGCGCCACCCCCGCCGCCGGTGCCGGAGGCGCCCGTCTGAATTTGCCCCGACACCCCAATGGTCGACGTCGTTTCGCGCGACATATTCACGTAGTTGATGCGGTAGGTCTTCATGTACGGCGTGTCGGTCGAGATGATGGTCGTGTTGCCCTCGACGCGGTAACGCAGATCGACCTGCTTGGCGATCCTGTCGAGTATCGCCGGCAGGGTTTCATTGATCGCGTTGAGACTCACCAGGCCCTGCAATCCCGGGTGGATATCGATGTTCTGCTTGGTATCGCGCGCCAGCGCAAACAGCAGCTCCTTCACCGGCACCTCGTTGACGACGACGCTGTAGGTCAGCGGTTTGAGCGCGGGTTTGGGCGGCGGGACGAAGGTGCTGATGCGCGCAGGCGGCGGCACAGTATCGGCAGCGGGGCGGGGCGCCGGCAGGACGATGTGTCCCTCCGACTGCGGAAGCACCGATGGTTTGTAACATCCCGCGAGGGTCAGCGCCAAAGCACACATACTCCAAATGCGCGCAGCGGAGCTGTTCTCATGACGCATGGCCTGGCGACGCGGGGGGCACCGCGCTGCGCCACGCATGAACGTGCGGACCGGCGATTGCTCGGCAGACTTCATATGTCTTCCCCCTGTAAACGACACCGCAAGCCAACGGGCCGCCGGCAGCAACCGCCGTGTCAGGAGGGCTGGTGCTGCGCGAGCTCGGCGCGTATTCCCTGTACTGTCCGCAATACCGGTCGATACGCCTTCAGTTGCGCGGGTAAGCTGGCCAGCGCATCGAGCGCTGCCTGGCGCTGACTGAAGGATCCGTAAAGGACCGTTAGCGACGGCTTTTGCCTCGCTACCGTACGGTACACAAAAATCTCATTCGTATCAACATATTTGCGAATTGTATTCAGATGTTGCTTTAGCTGCTGGGGGTCGTCGGCCCCGAGTAGTTGGATGCTGTAGGTGGTATGGGGCTCGCGGGCCAGCCACGCGTGCGTTGCCGCCAGCCTGGCTTCGAGCGTTTCGCCCGCGCTTTGGGGCGAAAGTGAGCGTGTGCTAACTACTGGTTCAACCCTTTGTTTATTAATAGACTTATTCTCATCTTCGGCGATTTTTCCGGTGGTCGCCTGCGGCGGCGTCGGCGCGGCATTCGGTGCGGGCGCAAGCACGGGTCCAGGCGGGTCGGCGACTGCGGGGGACACCGACGGCTTCTCCTCAACCGGTCGCGGCGGTATCACCGGAATCGGCTCGGCGGGCGCCCCAGTTTCCGTCTTGTTACGCACGATTGGGACGGGTGGCAGCGCGGCCACCGGCTCCGCGAGGGGGCGGTTGGCGTCCCGATACGCCTGCAATCCGGCCAGCAGCGCGATACCCAGCGCAGTGCCCAGTACGAATGCCGACCATGCGTAGCCCAGTTTTCCTCGCCGGGGCCGCACGTTGTCGCTGAATTCGCTGTCGCGCACCGCAGCCTTGACGTGCTTCAGCTTGATCGAGTGCGTGTTCTCGGAGAACGCCGCCAGCATCGCCTTGTCGGCGATGAGATTGACGCGCCGGGTCAGGCCCTCGGAGGCTTTCGCGATTGCCATGACGATCGGCGTCGAAAACAGATCCGGGCCGCGATAGCCGGCGGCGCGCACGCGAAAATTCAGGTAGTCCCGGATTTCCTCGGTTTTCAGCGGCGACAGCCGGAAGGTGTGAGTGATGCGTTCACGCAACTGGCGTATCTGCGGCTGCCGCAGGTTGTCGTCGAGCTCGGGCTGGCCGAACAACACGATCTGCAGCAGCTTGCTGTTGGCAGTTTCCAGATTGGACAGCAGGCGGATCTGCTCGAGGGTGGCGAGCGGCATGCTTTGCGATTCCTCGACGAACATCACCACTTGCTTGCCCTGCGCATGACGCTCCAGCAGATGACCATGCAGCAACTGCATGGTTTCCAGGTAGCCGGCGCCGCGCGGCGGGTCCAGATGCAGCTCGATCGCGATCGCGTGCAGTATTTCCTCGGGAGGCACGCTCGGGTTCGCGAGGTAGACAGTTTCGACATGCGCGGGCAGGCGCGCCTGCAGCATGCTGCACAGCATGGTCTTGCCGCTGCCCACTTCTCCAGTGACCTTGATGATGCCTTCGCCCTGACCGATCGCGTAGATCAGCGCTTCCAGGATCGGGCCGCGATTGCCGCCGCTGTAGAAGAACTCGGTATTGGGGGTGATGCGAAACGGCGGCTGCGTCAGGCCGAAATGACCGTAGTACATCGGCTACCTCGCACGTGTCGGTTCATGACTCGACACCGCCGGCACGAGCGTGCAGACGACCAAGCAGCTCATTGCGACTGGGTGGTCGTCTGCTCGCCCGGCGTGCTGTAGTTCTGCATGCGGCTGTAGAGCGTCGTGCGGTGTATGCCCAGCAGCTTGGCGGCCTGCGACAGATTGCCCTGCGTGATCAGCATGGCCGCCTCGACGTAGCCCTTCTCCCATTGCTGCAGAGTATGGTCCAGATTGAAGTTCTTCTGCAGCTGCAGGTGCTTCTTGGCGGCGTCGAGAACGGCCTTGAAGTCCTGGCCAATGGGCAGGCCGGGAATCTCGATCTCCATGCTCTCCATGTCGAGCTCGGCCTGGAGCTGCTCCGCATCGACCTGCTGGCCGACATGCTTCGTGGTGAGACGAATCACGATGTTGCGCAGCTCGCGCACGTTGCCGGGAAAACTGTAGTCGAGCCAGAGCGCCATCGCCTGCTTGTCGAGCTCGAACATCTTGACCCGTGCCTGGCGCGAATAGAAGTCCCGGAACTGATCGAGGAGCAGCAGCTTGTCATCGCCGAGATCGCGCAGCGGAGGAACGGCGATCGTGAATACCGAAAGGCGGTGGTAGAGGTCGGCGCGGAAGCGGCCGTTGCGAATTTCCTGGCGCATGTCGCGGTTGGTGGCAGCCACCACGCGCGCGTTGCTGACGCGGCTCTGGGTTTCCCCCACGCGCTGATACTCGCCGTTCTCGAGCACGCGCAGCAGCTTCGCCTGAAGCTCGAGCGGCAGCTCGCCGATCTCATCGAGGAACAGCGTGCTGTCCGCGGCGTCCTCGAAGTACCCTGACCGGGAAGTGGTAGCGCCCGTGAACGAGCCCTTGCTGTAGCCGAATAACGTGGGCTCGACCAGGTTCGGCGAGATCGCCGCGCAGTTGAGGGCGAGGAAAGGCTTCGATGCCCGCGGGCTCATGCGATGCAGCGAGGCCGCGACCAGCTCCTTGCCGCTGCCCGATTCGCCTTCGATCAGGACCGGAAACGGCGCACCGGCGTACTGGCTGATTTGCTGGCGCAATTTCTCGATCGGCAGACTCTTGCCGACCATGCCGCTGTCGGTGGTCTGGGAGCTGATCTCCGCGTCCCGGATCTGCAGCGCCTTGAGCAACTGCTCCTTGATCTTTTCGGGCTCGCAGGGCTTGGCGATGAATTCGATCGCGCCGAGCGTACGCGCGTGGCGCGCGTTGGTTTCGTCGTTCTGGCCCGACAACACCAGGATCTTGATGGTCGGCGATGATGCGATGAGCTCGTTGATGAGCTTGAATCCCTCATCGGGGCGATGCGGGGTCGGCGGCAGGCCGAGATCGATCAGCGCGAGCTGCGGCGGGTTGTCAAGCTGGCGCAGCAGGCTTTTCACTTGCGTGCGCGATTCGGCCACGTAGACGCTGAAATCGCGGCTCAACACGAAATTGAGCGTGTCGGTGATAAGTGGATCGTCGTCGACGATCAGCAGATCCGGCTTGCCCTGCGGCGCATTTTCCACTGGTATGTGGCCCTCCCTCAGGTTAGTTTTCAATTCTGCCAGATAACTTTCGAACCTGATAGCCTGCGCAATTCAGCTCGCGCTCGCCGCTGTGGCGATGCATTCCAGGAAAGCCCGCTCGAGATCGTCGCTCGCATAACGACTGCATAACTCGGCCGGTCTGCCGCAGAAAAGTACGCGTCCTTCGTGCATCACCGCCATGCGGTCGCAGATTTCCGCGACGTCCGCCAGCGCATGCGAGGTAAAAAACACCGTCCGCGCCTGTGCTTTCAGTTCGCGCAAACGGGCCTTGAGGACAGCCCGAGCCTTGGGATCGAGGCCGCTCGTGGGCTCGTCGAATACATAGAGGTCCTTGCCGCTCAGGAGGCACGCAGCCAGCCCCAGCTTTTGCGTCATGCCTTTGGAGTAGGCGCGCACCGGCATCTTCAGCGCGGCGAGGTCGAGATCGAGCACGCGCAGCATGCGCTCGGCATCGTCGCGCCGGTACGCCGAGGACTGGAGTTCCAGCACATACTGGATGAAATCCTCTCCGGTCAGGAAATACGGCGGATTGAAATGTTCGGGCAGGAACGCAAGCCGGCGGCGCGACGAGGCGAGCAGATGCGGCGTCCCGAAAATTTCAATGGTGCCCCGGTTCATGTCGCAGAAATCGAGCAGGCACTTGAGCAGTGTCGTCTTGCCTGCGCCGTTGACGCCCACCAGACCGAAGAGCGCACCGGCCTCGACCTCGAAGCATACGTCCTGCAGCACGCGCACGCTGCCGTAACTCTTGGTGACGTTGGAAAAGCGCAACGCGGTTACCAGTGCGCGCTGACTGGCGTCGGGGTTGCCCGGATGGACTGCGGTTGCGGCGCTGTTCACTATGCTCTCGAGTTACCGCGACTGCGCCAATTCTGCAGCAAAAAGCAGCCGCGAGGGTATCCTGATGATCCACGCTGTTCCTCGCCTCGTCTCACGAATGCGAGATCGTTGAAATCATATCGTGGCCACGCCGCCACCCGAGCTCGACGAGCGCGCGCCGGCTGTTGAGTGTCAGCGACTGCGCCATGCTGCCGAACCACGGCTCTTCACCGAAGCCACCGTAGAATTTCGACGCGAGTTTCACGGCAGTGCGCGCTGCGGCCGGGGGCAGCGGCACCGCGATTCGGCGCCGGCACCGCAGCACCTCGCGGTAGGTGAGGCTATCTTCGACGGCGAGGTTGAATGCGCCGCACACGTTGCTGCGCAACCCCAGCAGCGTCGCCTCGGCGACGTCATCCTCGTGCACGCATTGCAGCAGCGGATGCGGCCTGGGAAGGCGCGCATAAAACGGCTGGCGCAGCAGCGTTTTCAACAGCGGTTGTGCGTGCGGGCCGAGGATCACGTGCGGCCGCAGCCGCAGGCAATGGGGGAATTCTATGGCCAGCATGGACTCCAGCAGCGCCGCGTGCTCGCCGTAAGCGAACCCCCGCAACGGGCGTGGCGGCGTGTCCTCGCCGAGATGGATGCCGCTGCCATAGATGGCTGCGCTCGACATGTGTATCAGGCGGGTGATGCGAGCCACGCGCGCCGCGTGAAACACCCTCAAGCTTCCGGTCACGTTGATTTCGAACATGCGGGCGGCTGGCAGCCCGCCGCGCACGACGACAAACGCCAGATGCACGAGTGCATCGTGTCCTGCCATCGCATCGGCCAGCTGCGGGTCGCGCACGTCGCCCCGCAACGGGGTGAATTTCTCGTGCCTGAACCGGGCGCCTGCGATGTCCAGGCCGGTGACGGCGGCGACGTCGGGCGCGGCGCACAGCTTGGGGAGCAGCGCACGCGCGAAATGCGATGACGAGCCGGTGACGAAGATGCGCATGTTGCAGACTCGGGACACGCTTTTTGAACCGTGCACGTCAGACCGCTGCAGACGGCAGAATTCTCACTGGATAGTTTACAATGCGAGGCTTTGATTTTGGATATCCGGTGGCGACCGACAACCTCGTGGAAATCAGCGATGTGAGCTTCGCGTACGACGCGCGGCGCCCTATTCTGACGGGCATCGACGTCGTCATTCCGCGCGGCAAAGTCGTCGCGATCATGGGGATCAGCGGCTCGGGCAAGACCACTTTGCTGCGCCTGATGGGCGCGGTGCTGAAGCCTAGCCGGGGGCAGGTGATGGTGGATGGCGAGCTGACGCATCGCCTCGATCGCGAAGGCATCTACCGGCTGCGGCGGCGCATGGGCATGCTGTTTCAGTTCGGCGCCCTGTTTACCGACCTGTCGGTTTTCGACAACGTCGCGTTTCAGATGCGGGAGCATACCGATCTGTCCGCAGCGATGATACACGACATGGTGATGATGAAGCTGCACGCGGTCGGTTTGCGCGGCGCGCATAAGCTCACGCCCGCAGAGCTGTCCGGCGGGATGGCGCGTCGCGTGGCACTCGCGCGCGCGATCGCGCTCGATCCCATGCTGATCATGTACGACGAGCCCTTTACCGGCCTGGATCCCATCGCGCTGGGCGTGATCCGCAATCTGGTGCGCAGGCTCAACGACGCACTCGGCTCGACGTCGATCGTGGTCACCCACGACGTGCAGGAAGCGCTCGACATCGTCGACTACGTGTACTACCTGTCGGAGGGCAGGATGGTTGCGCACGGGACGCCCGAGCAAATGCGCGCCTCGCACGATCCGCTCGTGCACCAGTTCGTGTGGGGCAAGGCCGAGGGGCCGGTCGACTTCGAATATCCGAGCCGGGACATTGCCGAGGAGCTCGAGCTTGTTTGACCGGGGCGCGATCATCAATGTCCGCAACATCGGGCACCATGCGATCAGCGGAGTGTTGCGTCTGGGATATGCGACGCGGTTCTTCGCCCTGACGCTCGCTTCTTCAGGAACCAGCTTCCGCCGGACGCGCCTGATCGTCAGGGAACTCTATTTCTCCGGAGTGTTGTCGCTGATCATCATCCTCGTCTCCGGGCTGTTTGTGGGGATGGTGCTCGGCTTCCAGGGTTATCAGACGCTCAAGACCTACGGTTCCGAGTCCGCCCTTGGCGTGCTGGTGGCGCTGTCGCTGGTGCGCGAGTTGGGACCTGTAGTGTCGGCATTGTTGTTCGCAAGCCGCGCCGGCTCGGCGATGACTGCGGAAATCGGCCTCATGAAGGCCACCGAACAGCTGTCGGCGATGGAGATGATGGCAGTCGATCCGATCGCCCGCGTGGTCGCCCCGCGGTTTTGGGCAGGCGTGATCTCGATGCCGCTGTTGGCGGCCATGTTCAGCGCGATGGGCGTTTACGGTGGCTATCTGATTGGCGTGGTCGTAATCGGTGTCGACGAGGGGTCGTTCTGGTCGCAAATGCAAAGCGCGGTTGATTTTCGCGAGGACATCGTCAACGGCGTCATCAAGAGTATCGTATTCGGCATCGCCGTCACCTGGATTGCGCTCTTCGAGGGTTATGATGCTCCGCCGACGGCGGAAGGTGTTTCCGGCGCGACCACGCGCACGGTGGTCACGTCATCGCTCGCGATCCTGGGACTCGATTTCATCTTGACCGCGTTTATGTTTCGGGGGATTTAATGGAACGTTCTACACTCGACCTGTGGGTCGGCCTGTTCGTCGTCGCAGGGCTAGGCGCGCTCACGGTCCTCGCACTGAAGGTCGGCAACATGGGCAGCTTTGCGGGCGCCGAGACTTACCAGATCTCCGCGCTGTTCAGTAATATCGGCGGGCTCAAGCCGCGTGCGGCCGTGAAAAGCTCGGGGGTGGTTGTCGGCCGTGTCGCCGACATCACTTTCGATAACGAAAAGTTCATGGCAAAGGTCGTCATGAATGTGGAGAAGCGCTATCAGTTTCCCAAGGACAGTTCCGCATCGATTCTGACCGCCGGTTTGCTCGGCGAGCAGTATGTGGGAATCGAGAGCGGCGGTGAAGATGCGCTGCTCGCGAACGGCGATACCGTCAAGCTGACCCAGTCGGCGGTTGTGCTGGAGAAACTGATCAGCCAGTTCCTCTACGACAAGGCGGCAGAGGGCGGGTCGAAAAAATAATGCCGGCGCGGCAAAGATGAAACTATATTCGGCATACGCTGCAGTGATGTCACGGAAGGAAGGACGATGAACAAGCAATTAACCGGGGTTTTTTTGAGCCTGATGTTGGCGTTTTCCGCATTCGCGCAAACAGCGCCCGAGGTGGCGCCGGACGTGCTGGCGAAGAAGGTCACCGACGAAGTGATTTTGATCATCCGCAGCGACAAGGACATCCAGGCGGGCAACACCAGGAAGCTGCTCGATCTCGTCGAAGCCAAGATTCTTCCGCATTTCAACTTCGCGCGCATGACGCGGCTGGCGGTGGGCCCGGCGTGGCGGCAGGCGACGGCCGCTCAGCAGCAGAGCCTCGTCAACGAGTTCCGCAGCCTGCTCGTGCATACCTACACGAGTGCGTTTACCCAGTATCGCGACCAGCTCATCCGCTACCGGCCGCTGAAAATCCAGCCCGGCGAAACGGAAGTGGTCGTGCGCTCGCAGATCAAGCAGTCCGGCGGCGGCGACCCGATCGATGTCAGCTACAGCATGGAGAAGACCGACCAGGGTTGGAAGGTCTATGACGTAACCATCGCCGGCGTGAGCCTCGTGCAGAACTACCGCAGCAGTTTCAGCACCGAGATCCAGCGCAGTGGCGTCGACGGACTGGTGGCCGTGCTGGTGAGCAAGAACAAGTCGTTGTCACAGCAGGCGACCAAGAAGTGATCGAGCGCGATGGCAACCAGCTGCGTGTAAGCGGACCGCTGACCATCGAAACCGTCACCGCGGTTTGCGAGGCGGGCAGGAGAGAGTTCAGCGGCGGCGGTGTGGTGATCGTGGACCTGGCCGCCACGGTCGAGGTGGATTCGTCCGCGCTGAGCCTGCTGTTCGAGTGGCAGCGCGAAGCGTCGCGGCACGGCACGCGCATCTCGGTGCGCAACCTCCCGGCGAGTCTGCAGAGTCTCGCGGCACTGTATGGCGTGTCCGAGTTGATACCCGCCAACACATAAGCAGCGCCGCAGGGGCGCCAGCGTCTTTTTTGCTCATTGAATGGTTCCCGCGATCGAAATCGACCGGGTGGTCAAGCGCTATGGCCCGCTGCAGGCGCTGGCCGGCGTCAGCCTGGATATTGCCGCAGGCGACTTTTTCGGCCTGTTAGGTCCCAACGGCGCCGGCAAGACCACACTCATCAGCATACTGGCCGGACTGAGCATCGCCACCAGCGGCAGCGCACGCGTAATGGGCTACGATGTCCTCCATCAGTATCGCGAGGCGCGGCGTTCCCTCGGTGTCGTTCCGCAGGAGCTTGTGTTCGATCCATTTTTTACCGTGCGCGAGGCCCTCACCATACAGTCGGGGTATTTCGGCATTCGTGACAACCGGGCGTGGATCGACGAGGTACTGCACTATCTCGACCTTACCGAAAAAGCCGACACCAACATGCGCCAGTTGTCGGGAGGGATGAAACGCCGGGTGCTGATCGGCCAGGCGCTGGTGCACAAGCCGCCGGTGATCGTGCTCGACGAGCCGACGGCCGGCGTCGACGTCGAACTGCGGCAATCGCTGTGGCGTTTCATCAGGCGGCTCAACCGCGACGGCCATACCATCGTGCTCACCACGCATTATCTCGAGGAGGCCGAGGCTCTATGCGACCGCATCGCGATGCTCAAGGAGGGGGAGATCGTCGCCAACGACACGACGCAAAATCTGCTCAACAGGTTTTCGGGCTGCTACGTGAAGCTCATGCTTACGCCGCACCGCTTGCCGGAGGCGCTGCGTGCGCTGCTCGTCGAGGAGAGCGACACGGAGTACCGGCTCGCGCTGAAGGATTATCATGAAGTCGAGCACGTCATGTCGGCGTTGCGCGCTGCGGGTTCGAAAGTGCAGGAGATGGAAGTCATGCAACCCGATCTCGAGGAAGTGTTCGTGAAGATCATGAATCGTGAGGGATGAAAGCGTGCTCCCCGACGAAGTCGAGGTGCACCTCCCGCGCGTGATGGGCGCAATGCGCGACGATCCAGCGACGTCCGGAAAGCGCTCGCAGGCGGTTGTCGACGCGCGCTTCTCGGGGAACCCGCCGCGCGCGACAGCGTTTACGGGGTTTTACACGCTCTTCTATAAGGAGTGGCTGCGATTCTGGAAAGTCAGCGTGCAAACAGTGCTCGCCCCGGTGCTTACAGCGTTGCTGTTTCTGCTCGTCTTCGGCCATACCCTGCGCAATGCAGTCGAGCCTTACCCGGGCATCGGCTACACGGCGTTCCTCGTGCCGGGGCTGGCGATGATGTCGGTTCTGCAGAACGCATTCGCGAACTCGAGCTCGAGCCTGATGCAGTCGAAGCTGACGGGAAACATCGTGTTCGTGCTGCTGCCGCCGCTTTCGCACCACGAATTTTTCAGCGCCTATCTGCTGGCCGCGATCGCGCGCGGGCTGGTGTGCGGCGCAGGGGTGCTGCTGTTTACGGTCTGGTTCGTCGATCTCCAGTTTGCACACCCCGGCTGGGTGTTCGCTTTCGCCCTGCTGGGGAGCGCGATTATGGGCGTGCTGGGCATCATCGCCGGGCTGCAGTCGGAAAAGATCGACCAGCTTGCCGCGTTCCAGAACTTCATAATCC
>JBKJZR010000115.1:0-13537 GCA_046715035.1 Burkholderiales bacterium
ATGCCCGCCGTGCGTCGAATTTCCAGAATTCTCGTAATCGCGTTGGCGATGGTCCTGCTCGTCGATCAGCCCACCCGTATCTCATTTTTTCAGTCGCTCTCCAGCGATTAGCTTGTCGATGACCGCGAATAGCCGCTCCTCCCCGTGTGCACTGCTCAGCGAAGTCACGTACTTGCCGTTTATGACAAACGTCGGTACTCCTTCGACCCGGTAGTTCTGTGTCAAGGTTTTCGCACGACCCATCTGTGCGCTAACGCCAAACGATTTATAAGTAGCCTCGAACTTGGAGCGATCGATTCCCTGTTTGACGACCCAGTCGAGCAGCGCCGCTTCCTTACGCAGCTCAACTTTCGAGCGGTGGATCGCATCGAAAGCGGCGCGGTGATGCGTTTCCAGCAGTGCCATCGCGCGCAGCGTCACGAATAACTTGGCGTGCCCTTCCATGTCGGTACGGCCGCCCCATAACACGTGCTCGCGGCGGAAAACGACATCCTTGGGCAGGCGCTTTTGCCACGCCTCAACAAGGGGCTCGACCGAGTAACAGTGCGGACACCCGTACCAGAAAAACTCGATGACCTCTATCTTGCCCGGAGACTCAGTCGGCTGCGGAGTCGCCAGACGGCTGAACTCCGGCCCTTCGTCGCCCCCTGGGCCATGTGGGGCATGCGCGGGAGCAGCAACGCTCGCAGAAGTAATCGATAGTGCAGCAAATGCATAAACGAGATGTCGATAAAGTTTCATATTGTCCTCAACGGGGATCAGAGTGGATTGCATTGCCTGGGACGCTTAACAGTTTCTGAACTCGTGCGTCACAGCTACTTGCAACCATCCGATATTAGCAACCCCGTAGGCACTCCAGGGTCAAGCGCAGTCGAATCGGGGCATCGCAAGAGAACGAACAAGCGGGATAATTGAGAAAGCTCGCCAGGAGGGGCGGTGCCGGCGAACTCAACCGTAAGCCATCGGTCTTAACGGCGACTAACATCGAACGAACGTATCGAAAGGAACCGTGAATCATGTTTACCCGACTGCTTGCCGTGCATATCTGGCTGGCCGCGCTCGCCACCCCTGCTGTCTTTGCCCAGAGCCAGCCGGCCGGACTCGCCAAAGCGACCTTCGCCGCGGGCTGCTTTTGGTGTACGGAAGAGGCGATGGATAAGGTTCCGGGTGTGATTTCCACCACGTCCGGCTACATGGGCGGAAGCAAGAAGAACCCGACCTATCAGGAAGTGTCCGCGGGCGCCACGGGCCACACTGAGGTGGTGCAGGTCGTGTACGACCCGAAGAAGGTAAGCTACGAACGGCTGCTCGAGCAGTTCTGGGTGAATCACGATCCCACGGTGAAGGACCGGCAATTCTGCGACGCTGGCTCCCACTACCGGCCTTCGATCTTCTGGCACGACGAGGAACAGAAGCGGCTGGCCGAGGCCTCCAGGGCGAAGTGGGAGAAGGAAAAGCCCTTCAAGCAGCCGATCGTGACGCCGATCGTGCAGGCGGCCGAGTTCTGGCCGGCCGAGGACTACCACCAGGACTATTACCGCAAGAACCCGGTGCGCTATAAGTTCTACGTGAGCGGCTGCGGCCGCTATGCGCGGTTGGACGAACTCTGGGGCAAGCTCAGAAAGTAGGGAAAGGGCAATGCCATGAACAGCACTCGGAGCCGGACCGGCCGGCGCAGATTCCTCGGCGCCGCGCTCGCGCTGCCGCTAGCCTCGATCGGTCGCGTCTCCGGCCAGACGTTGCCGCTGACGCCAGCCTGCGGCGAAAAGCCCGAGCGAACGCCGTCGCAGACCGCAGGCCCCTTTTACAGCCCCGATTCGCCGCGGCGCAACTCGATCGTCGAGCCGGGGAGCAAGGCGGAGCGGCTCGTGCTGACCGGGCTCGTGCTCTCGCCGCAGTGCAAGCCGGTGGCAAACGCGCTGCTCGACTTCTGGCATTGCGACGAGGCGGGCGAATACGACAACCGGGGGTTTCGGTATCGCGGGCACGTGCTAGCCGACGCGCAGGGCCGCTACGCTCTGGAAACCATCGTGCCAGGCGAATACCCGGGTCGCACGCGCCACATACACGTCAAGGTGCAGGCGCCCGGTGGCCGCGTGCTGACCACGCAACTCTACTTTCCGGACGAGCCTGCCAACCGCTCCGACGGCATCTACCGCCGCGAGCTGACGATGCAGATCGCGCGCAAGGGCGGTCAGCGCGAGGGGAAATTCGACTTCGTCTTGGCCGCTTAGGCGTTCGAGCGCGGATGCTGTCGCAAGCGGCAATATTGAAATTACCCCTTTTGCTGCTGGCGCTGCAGAGTGCGCTACCGGCGAGAGCACATGAATTCTGGATGCTTCCGAGAAACTTTACGGTGGCT
This sequence comes from Burkholderiales bacterium, assembly GCA_046715035.1. GTDB lineage: Bacteria > Pseudomonadota > Gammaproteobacteria > Burkholderiales > SG8-41 > PALSA-1004. The sequence goes on from JBKJZR010000115.1 coordinate 2,363, forward strand.
CCGGGCGGCGCAACACTGCTCAGCCTGACGGTGGGAGAGTACTTTCAAGGTGACCAAGTCGCTTTCTCAGCTCCGCTGGTTGCAGCTTTGCGCCATTATTCGCTTGGACAGATAGCGGATCTGCGTGGTCAAGTGCCTGCCAACAGGCAGCTGCCGGAACTGCCGGTCGTCCTGCCACAACCCGGTACGCACTTGATCGCTTTCGACACCCACCCAAGCCAGATCGTGCTATCCGCCGACAAATTTCATGCGTACTTGCATGAGGAAGGTCTTGATTTCATTATCAAGAGGCGCGAGGCGTCCGGGACTGCAGCTTCTCCGGGACGCGAGCGCTTTCGCCGCAACGTCAAGACGCTGATTCAGGCAGGCGCCAAGCCTGACGCCACTTACGCCGTGCGTACTGCCCAGCGGCTCGAAATAGTTCCGCTCGCCAATCCTTTTGCAAAAGGGCAGGGCGATGAGCTGGATTTCCAAATACTGTTCGATGGCAAGCCGCTCTCGAACGCATTGGTGAAGGCATGGCACAAGCGCGGCAACCAGACCTTGATCGTCAGGACAATCTCCGACTCGCTAGGCAAGGTAGCGGTCACGCTGCCGTGGGCCGGCACATGGATGGTCAGCGTTGTGCACATGATACCCGTCACGGACTCGCAAGATCATGACTGGGACAGCTACTGGGGCAACCTGACGTTCGCGCTACCCGACAACAGCAAGAAATAGGGGATCCCGACGGTGGCATAAAATACACATCCCAAGGTTCGGCAGACGTCACCGCATAATGACAGCGCGGGTGCCTAGTGTCCTGACACGGAGTATTCGCATCCCCTCCCCTTCAAGGGGAGGGTCAGGGTGGGGATGGGTGTGCGCTGCAGAACCCCATCCCCCTCCCAACCTCCCCCTTGAAGGGGGAGGAGCTTCAACCTTCCGTCACAGATGCCGTGGCAGCTCTTCATGTTTCGAAACTTCTGATTCTCAGCACTACTAGGCTGGCCATGAGCGGCGCTTACGCCGCAGTGACGCGGCCGGCATGTGGCATGTCGGTGCGCGGGGCCAATCGCAGAAGACGAAGCCCGTTGAACACCACGATCAGACTCGCACCCATGTCCGCGAACACCGCCATCCACATCGTTCCATAGCCCCCCAGGGCGAGCCCGAGGAAGATGACCTTGATGCCGAGCGCCAGCGTGATGTTCTGGACGAGTACTGAATGCGTCGCCCGGGACAGGCGTATAAAGAGCGGAATTTTACGCAGATCGTCATCCATCAGCGCTACGTCGGCGGTTTCGATCGCCGTGTCGGTGCCGGCGGCGCCCATGGCAAAGCCGATGTCGGACCGCGCCAGCGCAGGCGCGTCATTGATGCCATCGCCCACCATGCCGATCTTCCCGCCTGTGCCCAATTTGCGCTCGATCGCGGCGACCTTGTCCTCGGGCAATAGATTGCCTTGCACCTCGTCGGTACCTACCTGTGCGGCGATCGCTTCGGCGGTGTGGACGTTATCGCCGGTGAGCATCAGCGTTTTGACGCCGAGCTCGTGCAGCTCCGCGACGGCGGCACGGCTGCTGTCCTTCACCGTGTCTGCCACCGCGAAGAGCGCCAGCACCTGCGCGCCGTCCGTCAGCATGATCACGGTCTTGCCTTGGCGCTCCAAGGTCTCGAGCCGGGCTTCGAGTTCCGGGGAGCAGACACCGAGCTCTTCGATCAGTCGATGATTGCCGAGACGGTAGAAGGTGCCCTCGATCACTCCTTGCACACCGCGTCCCGGAATAGCCGCAAAATCATCAACCTGCTTGGTGCCGATTCCGTCGCGAACCGCTGCTTGCGCAAGAGCCAGGGACACCGGGTGGTCTGAACGGGCGGCGAGGCTTGCCGCGAGGACGCGAACGGTTGTCAGGTCAAGATCGCTAAGCTGCTCGAAGTCGGTCTGCACCGGTTTGCCGTGCGTAATCGTGCCTGTCTTGTCGAGGGCGAGCCACGCCAGCCGTCTGCCCTCCTCCAGATAAACCCCGCCCTTGATCAGGATGCCTTTGCGCGCGGCTGCGGCAAGCCCGCTCACTATGGTGACCGGCGTTGAAATCACGAGCGCGCAGGGGCAGGCGATCACGAGCAGGACGAGCGCCTTGTATACCCAGTCGAACCACGCGCCCCCAAACGCGAGCGGCGGCACGATCGCCACCGCTACTGCAAGCGCAAATACGATCGGGGTATAGACCTTGGCGAACCGGTCGACGAATCGCTGGGTTGGCGCGCGCGCACCCTGAGCCGCCTCGACGGCATGAATGATCCGCGCGAGAGTCGTGTTGCCGGCAGTGGCGCTGACGCGATACTCCAATGAGCCCGATTCGTTGACCGTGCCGGCGAAGACGGGGTCGCCCTCGGCTTTGTCGGCGGGAAGGCTTTCGCCGGTAATCGGCGCCTGATTCACGGCTGAGCGTCCCGCCACTACGGTGCCGTCGAGCGCGATGCGTTCTCCGGGCCTGACCCGCACGACGGTGCCGACTTCGACCAGCTTTGCTTCAGTTTCCGTCCAGCTGCCATCCGCTTGGCGGACCGTCGCCGTCTCCGGGGTGAGCTGCATCAGTCCGCGAATGGCATTGCGCGCGCGGTCCAGCGATTTTGCCTCGATCAGTTCGGCAACCGTGAACAGGAACATCACCATCGCCGCTTCGGGCCACTGGCGGATCACCAGCGCGCCAGTGACGGCAATGGTCATGAGGGCATTGATGTTGAGATTTCCGTTGCGCAGCGCGATCCAGCCCTTTTTGTAGGTGCCGAGCCCGCAACTTGCGACGCCAATCAACGCCAGCGCCGCGACCGCCCACTCCGGCCATCCCGCCCAGTCCGCAACTTCCGCGCAGATGACGACGATCCCTGATAAAGCCAGCGGCCACCAGCGCTCGCGAGGCGTTACCGTCAGGGATGCACCCGCCGCTGTTTCGATTGGCTCCGGTTTCATCCCGAGGTCGCGAATCGCCGACTCGATCACCGGCAGCGCGCTCGCGACGTGGGTGACCGTCAGCACCTTCTGCATCAGGTTGAAGTCAAGCGACTGGACTTCCCGCATCCCGTCGAGCCGCTTGCGAATGAGCGCTTCTTCCGTGGGACAGTCCATTTGCGCGATCCGCAGGCGGGTGCGCACACTGCCCGGCGGCAGACGAAGCGTCGCCGCGGCCGGCGTGAGCCCGAGGAGCGGTTCCAATGCGCCGCCGCCGAACGACTCGTGGGCGCCTATATCAAAGGCGTCGGTCGTAACCATGTCGGTTCGCTGAGCATCTTGCCCGGCATCGGGACGGTTTTCTGCCCGTTTCGGGCCGCTTGCCGCGGCGCCCGTGCTATCGCCGTCGCAGCAGGCGGTTGCTTGAGTACCAGGCTTAACGAGAGGCATCGCGCGTTCCAGGAAAACTCAGGTGGGGAGTATCTGAACAAGGGGCCTAGGAAGGGGTGGACCCTTCCTTTCCCACCTAGCCCCTTGTAAACCCCGAAGTTAGGCGAAGCCGGAACTGGTAGAAGAACTCAATCAGAGCTTCCATAGTACACTTCACTCCCTGAAGCTACTATAGAGTCAAGCGAATTGAGGAGAGCACCATGAAGATTGGTGAAGTGGCGCGAGCGGCGCGATGCACGGTGGAAACGATCCGCTATTACGAAAAGGAAGGCCTGCTGCCCGCGCCTGAACGCACGGTCGGCAACTATCGCAGCTACGGTCACGCGCATGCCGCCCGGCTGCGCTTCATCCGCAACTGCCGGGCGCTCGATATGACCCACGAGGAAATCCGCATACTGCTACGAATGATGGACGCGCCCGCGAAGGGTTGCGGCGTGGTGAACACGCTGCTCGACGAGCACATCGGCCACGTCGATGCGCGGATCGACGAGTTAACGCAACTCAAGCAACAATTGGCTCAACTGAGACAACAGTGTCGAGTGGAGCAGTCCGTGGACTCATGCGGAATTTTGCAAGGCTTGGCCCTGATGGAGAGCGAAGTCATACAGGAGCGCCATACCCACTTAGGTTAGAAAGTGGGAGGGGCGCGCTCTGGATGAACCTTGGTTGGGAGATTCCAAAAAGCCCCCAGTTCTGGCCCCATCCATTTATTCCTGCATTTGATGCAACGGGGTGTGTGCGTCGGATTCGACGCGCTCCATACTTCTCGTCACATCAGCCCGGCACCAGTAATTGCGCTGGCGTTTGAACGGCATCAGCAGAGCATGGCCAAGGCTGTTGTCTGAAGGCGCCGCATAAGCCGGAATGCCGATGACGATCTGCGCCTGCGGGACGTTCAGGCGCAGCGTTCGATGCACCCTGTCCCACCACGGCAAGACGACCGAAAAGTTGGAATTGTTTTCCCGCCGCTCCTCGGAATGATGGATGCCATGCATGCGCGGGGTCACCAACACCTGGTTGAGCAGCCTCTCGATCGCCAGCGGCAAACGCACATTACTGTGGTGAAAAAGCGTGTTGGCCTGAAAGACGAGCTCGTAGAGCGCGAAGGTAACGGGTGACACGCCGATCAGCACGATCTGCAGGACGCGAAAGCCGGCCGACAGCGCGACCTCGACGAAATGGAATCTGAACGCGGTGGAAACGTCCAGGTCGCGGTCGATGTGATGGACATTGTGGAATCGCCACAGGAACGCAAGCTTATGATTGGCGAAATGCCAGTAATAGAAAGTGAGGTCGAGGAGCGCAAAAGCGATCACAAATTCGACCGGTGCGGGAAGCTCCACCCAGGGCAGCAAGCCGACCCGGCGAGCGGAGCCGAAGTCCAGGGCGCTCGCCACAGCCGGCTGCACGAAGGCTGCGGCAGCCCCGATCGCGAGCGCCGAGATAGCGAGATTGACCAGCAGCCGGCGTGTCAGCGCGTTGCGCGCCTGCCGTAGCGGAACCAGCCTTTCCAAAGCGAAAAGGAGCACGAACAGACCGCCGAGGATCACGGCGGTGGTCACCATGCCGAGCGTCATGCCCGCCCTGCGCTGTGCGCTGAGCTAGATGCGCGCCGCGCGCAGGCGCAGCGCATTCGCCACGACCGAAACCGAGCTCAGGCTCATCGCCGCCGCAGCGATCATCGGGTTGAGCAGCAGTCCGGTCCACGGGTAGAGCACGCCTGCGGCGATCGGCACCCCGACGCTGTTGTAAACGAAAGCCAGAAAGAGATTTTGACGAATGTTGCGCATGGTGGCGCGGCTCAGGTGCCGCGCGCGCACGATGCCGCGCAAATCGCCTTTGACGAGCGTGATGCCCGCGCTCTGGATGGCGACATCCGCGCCCGTCCCCATGGCGATGCCCACTTCGGCTTCGGCCAGCGCTGGGGCGTCGTTGACGCCGTCGCCCGCCATCGCCACCGCGCGGCCTTCGGCGCGCAGCTTTTTCACCACCGCGCCCTTCTCCTGCGGCAGCACGTCGGCACGAACGTCTTTGATGCCCAGCCGATCGGCCACTGCCTGGGCAGTGACCTGGTTATCGCCCGTGAGCATGACCACGCGGATGCCTTCCGCCTCCAGCGCCTGCAACGCTTCCTGCGTCGACGCCTTGATCGGGTCGGCAACGCTGATGAGCCCCGCGAAGCGCGCGCCCTCGACGAGAAACACCACGGTTTCGCCATTTCGCCGCAGCGCGTCGGCACGCTCCCGGTAAGTGCCCGGCACTTCGGCAAGCGATTCCGCAAAGGCCAGGCTGCCGAGGGCGATGCTGCGGCCCTCGAGCGTGGCCGTCACGCCCTTGCCGGTCACGGCATTGAAGTTCTCCACCTTAGCCAGCGTCGCGCCGCGCGCCTTCGCGCCCTCCAGGATGGCAGCGGCGAGCGGATGCTCGCTGCCGCGCTCGAGGCTCGCGGCAAGCTGCAATACCTGATCCTCGGCGAAACCGTCCGCCGGCACCACGGTTGTGAGCTTGGGCCTGCCTTCGGTCAGCGTCCCTGTCTTGTCCACCACCAGCGTGTCGATTTTCTCCATGCGCTCCAGCGCCTCCGCGTTGCGCACGAGCACGCCGGCCTGCGCCCCGCGGCCGGTGCCGACCATGATCGACATCGGGGTCGCCAGGCCGAGCGCGCAAGGGCACGCGATGATCAGCACCGACAATGCGCTCACGAGCGCAAACACCATCGCGGGCGGCGGGCCGTAGACCGACCATACGATGAACGCAATCAGCGCGACCCCCACGACCGTGGGCACGAAGTAAGATGAAACGACGTCGACGAGGTTCTGTATCGGGGCGCGCGTGCGCTGGGCATCGGCCACCATTTGCACGATTTGCGCAAGCAGGGTTTCGGCGCCGATGCGTTCGGCCTGCATGACGAAGCTGCCGGTGCCGTTGATCGTGCCGCCGGTGACTTTGTCTCCGGCGTGCTTTTCTACCGGCAGCGGCTCGCCGGTCACCAGCGATTCGTCGACACTGCTGTGTCCCTCGGTCACCCCGCCATCGACGGGCACCTTTTCACCGGGGCGCACGCGCAGCCGGTCACTTTTCTGCACCCGATCGAGCGGCACTTCTTCATCGCTGCCATCGACACGAATCCGGTTGGCCGTCTGCGGCGCAAGCTTGAGCAGGGCGCGGATGGCGCTGCTTGTATTCTCGCGCGCGCGCAACTGCAGCACTTCACCGAGCAGCACCAGCACGACGATTACCGCGGCAGCTTCGAAATAAAGCCCGACGTGCCCCGACGCATCGCGAAACGCCGGCGGAAAAAGGTGCGGAGCGAGCAAGGCGACGACGCTGTAGACGAAGGCGACACCCGTCCCCAGGCCGATCAGCGTGTACATGTTGAGGTTGCGGGAAACCAGCGAGTTCCAGCCGCGCACGAAGAACGGCCAGCCCGCCCAGAGCACGACGGGGATGGACAGCACGAACTGTATCCACCCGGAGACCGCGGGGCTGACCGGCGCAAAATGCAGGCCGGGAAGATGCTCGATCATTGCCAGCGCGAACACTGGCACGGTGAGCGCGGTGCCGATCCAGAACCGCCGCGTCATGTCGATCAATTCCAGGTTGGGCCGGTCCTCCGCGCTCGCTACCGCAGGCTCGAGCGCCATGCCGCACTTCGGACAGGTTCCCGGGCCGACCTGCCGGATTTCGGGATGCATCGGGCAGGTATAGATCGCATCCGTGGGAGCGGCTGCGGCCGGCGCTGCAGCGGCAGGGCTCAGATACTTGTCGGGATCGGCCGCGAACCTGGTCCTGCAACCGGCGCTGCAAAAGTAGTACGTCGTGCCCGCATGCTCGTGCCGGTGCCTGGACGCGGGAGTGACCGTCATGCCGCACACCGGATCTTTCAACGTGGGCATCGCATCCGCTTTCAGGTACTGGTCCGGATCAGCCGCAAATTTCGTGCGGCAGCCCGCGCTGCAGAAGTAATACGTCTGGCCCGCGTATTCGTGCCGGTGCTCCGAGTGCGCGTTCACCTTCATCCCGCAGACCGGGTCCTGCAGCGATGTTTCAGTCGGGGCGGCCTCGTGCGCACAACAACCGTGCTCAGTGCCGGCAGCTTTGCGGGTGTGTTCATGCGTCTCCACGACGGTTCTCCTTTAGCTTGTTCGACGATTCCGGCACAGGGTAAACTCCGTAGCATTGCGAGTGAGCACATGCCTCCAATGACGTGGCCGTCGCTGCTCCACCTGGTCCTCCACGCGGCCGTTCCCGGCGCGGTCGCGCTGCTGCTCTTCCGGCCGCAGTGGAAGAGGGCGTGGCTGATCATGCTCTCGACCATGCTGGTGGACCTCGACCACCTGCCCGCAGATCCGATCTATGATCCGAATCGTTGCGGCATCGTCTTTCACCCGCACCACACCTATCCGGCGATCGCTGTGTACTGGCTCCTTCTCGTCCCCCGTGTAACCCGGCTGCCCGCATTGGGGCTGGTCATCCACATGGCGCTCGACGCGCTGGACTGCGTATCGATGTGACGCCGCAAGCGCAGTCGCTTACCAGGTTCAAGCGACGACAGATGTTCAGTGCTTACGGTCGTGCGATGGTGCGGTCGAACTCGAAACATAGCCACGCAAGACATCGTAACGGGCGACCTGGTCGTCACTGAGCAGGGCGCGCATACGGCGATGGGTCTCCAGATGCGAGAGCCTGAACTCGCCTTGCGCAGCCGCTGCGGCGCGCACCCTGGCCGCAAGCTCGGCTTCATTGGTACGCGCAGACCGGAACAGATCGTCGAGCTCGCGTTCGGCAGCGACAACCTTACTTCCAAGGTCGCGCGCCTCGGCCTTGTGCGCATTCATCAACTGCGCAGTCTGGGCGCGCTGCTCCACGGATAGGTTGAGCTTGTCGGCAAGTTCCAGCACGTGCATGGGACCGGGATAGTGGTTCAGTTCGGCGGCCTTAGCGTATCCCATGCCCGCCCCTGACAAGTACTGTTTTGCCTCGTCATCGGAGAGCGCTTTGATCGCGCGCTGCTCCTGCCCGGCGTAGGGCACCGCGTGCTGCGCGTGGGCAGTGTTCATAATGACGGCGCCGCTTAACAGGCACCACACCAGCCGTTGGATTTTCTTGAATGGAAGTCCTGCGCGGAAGTGCCTTGATTTCATGACTTGTCTCCGTTTATTTGCGCTGCGGCTCAGCCATGAGGCTACTTATGCTTTGCGAGCCACTGATCGAACTCTTTGATTTCCTTCTTCTGCGACGCGATTATCTTCTTTGCCATGCTGCGCATTTTCGCGTCTTTGCCGTGCTGAAGTTCCACCTGCGCCATATCCAACGCGCTTTCGTGATGTTTTTTCATCATCATGGCGAAGTCACGGTCAATATTTCCGCTGCTCTTCATGCTCTCCATGTCCTTCATTCCCTTCATCATCGAATGATGCATGTCCATCGAGTCCATGGATTTGGCGTCGCCTTTGGCCGACATGGATTCGTGATGTTGTTTCGACATCGGCCCGCTTTTGTCGGCCGCTTGAGCGGTCATCCAAATCGACGCCGTAAATATCGCCGCGCCGACAATAGCCATTGCACGATTTTTTGAAACTGCCCGGACTGCCTTTGCGCTTTCGATTTCTTGAAACATGGCGTGTCTCCTAATGATTGGTGGCTGAGAAAGGAAGGGTAAGTCGCGACCGCGGTGGTCGCTGTTCGTTATCGTACATATGGCGCATTGCAAACGGGCCGGGATCCCCAAGCGGGCTGCGGCAAGGCCATTTATTTCAAGAGCTCCTCGAAAGACCGAAGGCTGAATCCGTGCAAACGCTTATTGCCTACCAGGATCAGCGGCACGCCGCGGCCGTTGAGGTCGCGATACCTTTCAAGATTCTGAGCTGATGCCTCGATATCGTATTCGATGTAGCTGATCGCATGGCGCTCGAAATACTCGCGCGCCTTATGGCAGTACCGGCACCACTGCGTGGTATACATGATCACGGGGGTTTCGATCTGCCGGCCATGGCCCTGTACTAACATCAGCTCGTACAGGGAATCTCGGGCGGCAGGCAGGCCCCCGAAAAGCAGGGCGAGTAACAACAAAACCGGCAGATAGTGAGCTTGCTTCATAGAGTCGGTCCGCACCTCTAAGTTCATTCCCTGAACGCATCGAGACTTAGCCATGGTACGCGCATGTCGGGCACGCGACCGGCTTAACGCCGCTTTGGCTCCGAGGTCAACGCGAGTTGCGCCTTGCGGATTTCCGGCGGCCAGGATGACTTGATGTAGGCCAGCACTGCCCAGATCTCCTCGTCGGACAACACGCCGGCGAGAGCCGGCATGTCGCTCTGGTAACCTGGCGGCGCGTATTTGCCGGGAACCAGGCCATGCTTGGTAATGCCGAACAGCACCGAATCAGGGTGGTGCCAGGTATGTCCCGAAGCATCGTGCGGGGGCGCGGGCATGCGGCCGCTCGCCAAGCGCTCGCGCCAATTCGGCTGGCCTTCGAGCTGGACGCCATGACAGGACGCGCAGTGCTGGGCATACACCGCCTTGCCGCGCATGACCTGCTGGGCAGCGTCGGGATCGGCCAAGGGCTGCTTTCCAAACCACAGCGCGGCCGTGATCGACACGACAAGAAAAGCGCAAGCCGCAGCCAGCAGACCGAGCCCGATCTTGTCGTTGGTCTTAGATGCCATCAGGGACTCAGTGAGCTCGACCCACTGCTCGCAATGCGGCCTGTCTGGGTTGCCAGCTTAGTGCAGTCCCGCCGGGTCAACTTGAGCCCGATCGCCACGGCTAAGAGCGCAACGCCGCCGAGCGCCAGATAGAGTCGCACCGGTTCGTAATATTCCAGCAGTAGCGTGCTGCCAAACAGCAGCATGAGGATTTTATTGCATACGGGGCACGCGATACCGAGAAAGCCGATGACGCCGCCGGCCCCGGCTGTCCGGCTACCGCACTGGGTTGGCAGACCGACATAGAGGCCCGCCAGCGCCGACTGCAATAGCAGGACCGTGATCTCGAAACCCCCAGTCGGGGTCATCCTCATGAACAGCGGATTCTCCCAAAGCGCGGCTACGGTGCCGAGCACTGCAAACATCGCCGTCGCGACCGTAACGCCGCGCGCGATGTCCTTGACCGCAACGCTCGCCGTCATGGGATTGGTTCCTGTCGCGGCTTGTGGTTCAGTCTTCCCACATCGGGATAGTGCAGAAGTTGATCTGTCCCCCCCGTTTTATCAGCGCGCCGAGACCAGAATTTTGCCGATCATTCCCGCTTCGAGGTGGCCGGGGATGAGGCACGCATAATAAAAATCGCCGGCCTTGGAAAACTGCCACAGCAGCGTCCCGGTTTTTCCCGGCGGCACATGCGCCATATGCGGTTCGTCGTGATCCATTTCCGGAAACTTTTTCATCAGCTCGGCGTGCTCTTTGAGGTCGTTCATGGTGCCAAGCACGATCTCGTGCAGCAGCTTGCCGGAGTTCTTGACCACGAAACGAATGGTCTCGCCCTGCTTGACCCTGATTTCGGAGGGCGAGTAGTGCATCGAATCGTCCATGTTCATGCGGATCGTCCGCGTCACCTTCTTCGCATCACCGGACCGGCCGAATGGTGTTTCCTCGGCAGTTTGTGCCCGTTGGGTCTTGGCATCCCGGCCATGGAGGTCGCCGTGCCCCCAGGCCGTGCCGGCAGTGATGAAGACGGCAGCGAACAGCGCTGAAACGAGCTTGCATTTCATGTTTTTCTCCTGTCTGGTTACTGTCTCAAATTGTCTTTCCAGCCGAGGCAGAGCGGGCAGCACAAAGAAAACCTTTCTG